>JADGAP010000002.1 GCA_015231965.1 Magnetococcales bacterium
GCCCCCCCCAGGAGATCCCCTCCCGGTTGATGCTTGACCCCGCCCAACTGCGCCGCATCTCGGCGGAAAAAGAGGCGGAACGCTACTCTGGAACCCCCGGGAAAGATCCCGGCGTCGCCCTCAGCGCCCGGGAAGACCGCCACGCCGCCTACCTCTCCCGCCTCCACGAACAACTGCGCAACGCCATGCGCTATCCCGAATCCCTCAAGGGACTCTCGGGCAAGGTGCGCATGACCATAATAATCTCCAGAAACGGCACCCTGGAGAGCGTCAAACTCCTCGCCTCCTCCGGGGCCGAGGCGTTGGATCAAGCGGCCCTGGCCTCGGTCCACAACGCCGCCCCCTTCGCCCCCCTCCCCGACGCTTGGAAACTGGAACGCATCCCCTTCACCTTCAACCTGGAATACTTCGCCGACAAGGTCCGGCTGGGGCGGTGAGGGACTTTTTTCGGGGGACTCTTCCTTGCTCCCTCAATCTCCTTGGGTGTGCAACCAACTCCCCCACGACGAAACCGTCATTCCCGCGAAAGCGGGAATCCAGCGGCTTTCAAGGTGTCCGAGATACGCGAAATGACGCGCAATGACGAATAAATCGAATAATAAATCATGGAGATATAACATTTTATGGATGTTCCAATTAAAAATGGCGCATGACCTCAAGCGGCGTCAGGGGATGCAACCAATTTTTCAAACACACCATCGTCATTCCCGCGAAAGCGGGAATCCAGGGGCGGGGGAGGAAAATGCAGGCGTCGCCACGAGGAACCAAGCTTCTTTTCCGTTTGTTTGACGTGAGCCATTCGCCTATTGGCTTTCCTGGATTCCCGCCTTCGCGGGAATGACGGTCCATTTTGGGGAATGAGTTCTTTGCTCCATCAATCTTCCAATGCGCCAATCTGAAATGGAATGACTATACGCTCCTTCGGGTTCTCAAAGTCACTGGATTCCCGCCTTCGCGGGAAGGACGATTTCATTCCGGGAATGGATTCCGTGCTTCTTCCAGCTTCCGATGTGCGATTTTGGATTGAAACCACGATATCGCGCAATGCGCGTTCCCGCTGCTATACTCAACCCGAGCGCGGGTTAGGCCCCCGCCGCCGCCAATTTCTCCCCGGCTTCGGCGAGGCGCTGCTCCAGCAGCCGTTCCAGGCGGGGATGGTCGCCCCGCAGACCGTCCAGCACCTGGGCGCACCACTCCAGATACTCCCTCTGCCGCTCCATCGACCATCCCACCGGCGGACTTTGAATCATGTCGCCGATGTTGCAACTCATGTCCGCCAGCTTGACCGCCCGAGCCCCCCAGGACTTGTGGGGGGCGTGGACGATCTGCAACCGCTTGCGCTCCCCCTTGGGTAGACTTTTGTCATCGGAGACCTCCCGCACCAGGGCCAGCACCGCCGGACCGAAGGAGGCTTGCAACTCTTCCGGCGTGGTGGCGGTGTCCTCCAGGGTGTCGTGGAGCAGGGCGGCAAGGATGACCTCCAGCGCCTCCACGCCGCCCACGTTGCGCACCGTCTCCGCCACCGCCACGGGATGGTTGATGTAGGGCACATCCCCCGCGCTCTTGCGCCGCTGCCCCTGATGCTTGACCGCCGCGAAGGAGACCGCCCGCAACACCCATCCCAGAGGATCCAGGGGCGCTTCCGCAGGGCTCATGGGGCGACGGTGATGCTGAACCGGCGGGAGATGATGCGGTCTCGACTTCCCGCCGCGACGGTTTGATCGTTCGGCTGATTGTCATCCCGAACGAAAATTTCCAGGTTGGTGGAACCCGCAGTGGTGCTTCCGATCAGTAGGACGGAATCCGATTGGGTCCAGTTGACTTCATCCTGATTGGCCCGGCAGTTGGCGTCCGACTGGATGTTGGCGGTATCGCCCGCATTCCTCAATGTCAACCCTTGAGCGGTATTGATGTTCGCGCACCAACGATAGGCCCCCCCCGCCGCCCGTTGAACGCCGCCCATGGCGGCGATGCGCAAGGGGTTGACAGCAGCCGTGTAACTCACGTTGGGCTGGAAGGTGGGCAAGGAGTCCGTGGTAAAGCGGAATTGCTCCTCCATGGCCACCTTGGGGCATTTGAGTCGGCCCATCAACTCGCCGAAGGAGACGGCGGTCACCACGTCGTCGTAAATGGCGGGATTGGCGGCGCTGACATTCGGCCCAGTGCTGATGGCCCGGTTGGGGTCGGCAAAGACCACGCCGAGGGCGGCGGTATTGGGGGTGTTGAAGGTTTGATCCGGCCCGGAACTGGCGATGACGATCGCCTGATTAACGGTGACGTTGTTGGCGTCAACCGTGCGCAGGAAGGTGGTATTGGTCAGGCCGCTTTGAATGGGCTTTTGCAGGATGTTGCAAAAATTGCCCAGGGAGGTGGCGTTTCCATCCGCGCCCAGGTCGGCCCCGATGGCGACATTTCGGTAGATGGCGTAGCGATAGTTGGAATAGTAGGGATCCTGGTTATCGTTGTTGCCAGCGACAGTCCGTTGCATGCCCAGGGTGGCGTAAGGCACGGCACCAGTGCTGTTGGTGCAGGTTGCTCCGGTGAGGGCCTCCGTGCCGGTGGTCACTCCGGCGGTTTCGGTGGCGGGGCAGGGCAGGCGGCGGTTGTTGATGGCGAAATTGACCACCGACTCGGCGATCAACGCCTCCGTCGCTCGGTTTTTCTGAACCTGGGCGTTTTCCACCATGTTGGTGCCAAAGCCCACCCCCAGGCTGATGAGCAGACCCAGGATCACCAGCACCACGGAAAGCTCCACCAGGGTGAAACCGGACTTTCGCCCCCAACGGAGCAGCCCACCCAAGGTGTCGAAAGTGGATCGAAGCAGTCGTTTCATGAGTGGGCTTCTTTCTTCCGCGCCAACCGCCGTTGGTCCGTGGTAGGGCATCTTCACCCCTAAGATCGGAGTCTTATTGGATCTTCACGTTATAGGTCCGGGTGACATTTTCACCATTGCTCGTAACGGTCACCGACACCACGGGATAGGACCCAATTGTATAAGGCGGCGGCGAGGTCGCGGCGATATTAAGGGTAATCGCTTGAGTTGGCGCGGTGGGAGGGGTGATGGTCGTCTGCGCGGGACACAGCGCCGGAGCTGCGGTCACGGTGTACGTGATCAAACCGGCCAACGGCGTGTAGCAGACAGAATATGTTCCATTTCCCCCATCAAACGCCACGTTCAAAGTGGTGTCAATTGGGCCCGGAGTCCCAGCCACCTGATAATCATCCGTGGAATTAAGAAACGGTAAGAACGCATCCGCTACGATCGGGGTAAGCCGCAACGTCGTCTGTTGCTTGCGGCCCTGGCAGCCCAGCTTGCCCATGAGGTCGTTGAACGTGGGGGCGATGATCTGATCGTTGTATTGCCCCCCTGCTGGCGCGACGTCTTCTGCGGTCAGCGCCCGGGAGGGGTTCTCCAGCGATGAGCTGTTCCCGATGTTGGCTCCATCAAAGAGATCGCCGTCCACGTCGCCGTCCCGATTGTCAAATCCCGCGCTGATCAGGGCGTAGGGGCGGTTGTTGGTGTTGGGTAGTCCGACGGACGCCGTGGAGATGTTGAGAAAAGTGGCGTTGTCCGCCGTATTGGCGATGGCTTCGAGGCGGGTGCAGAACACGCCCAGATCCGAAACGCCCCCAACGGTCGTGGCGTCATTGATCAGATTGGTGGCGTTGTTGGCGGCGTTGTTGTAGACGACGTAGGCCATGTCTCGGCGGTAGGCGTCCTCTCCATTGGGCAACCCCAGATCAAGGAAGGGCATGTCGCCGCGCGCGTTGGCGCAGGAGGCCGGAGGGCCGACATTGCGATTTTCTCGGCCATCGTTATCCGTATCAGGGCAGGGCAGCCGTTTGTTGGCCAGGATGAACCCTTCCACCGCCTTGGCGGCGAGCTCCATCGTCTCGCGGTTTTGGTTGAACTTGGCCGAGGTGGTCTTGCGCGGGGCCACCGAGGCGGCAATGGAGATGAAAATGCCGATGACCACCATCAGCATGGAGAGCCAGACAATGCCCACCCCCGCCTGCGACGCATGCCAAAGTGGCGCGCGGTATCCTGGGCGAATTTGGGAGGCTTTAGATTGAATGGGGTTCACGGGCGGATCCTCGTTATTCATCCCAGTCCTGTCCCTGATGCCGCTTACCAACTGAAGACTCGCGAAACGATATTATCCCGGGTATTCGTTACGTTGAATCCTGCGGCCTGATCCCCGGCTTGATTATCATCGCGCACGTAAACCCGTACCGAACGTCCAGAGCCGCCAGTGACCGTCACAGAAACGCCGGAAACCCAGTTGGTTTCACCTTGGCCGACGCAACCTCCCGTGGTTCCATTTACCGCCTGGGACGTGTAAACCGTATCGGTGCTGCCATTGAGATTCTCGAAGCACCATCTGTAATGGCGGGTGGTCGTATTGGGGGTGCCGCCATCGATATAAACACCAGTCTCCGCAGCAGTGACGGACTCGTTGACGATGCGCAAGGTCTTGGGGGCGGCGATTTCGCCGCATTTGAGGCGGGCGGCCAGTTCGCCGAAGGGCATGGCCACCACTTGGTCGTCATACTGGTATAAGGCGATGGCGGTTTCGGACTGGGCTTCGCCGCCCCGCGGGCGGGTGGGATCGTCGAACAACAGAGCGGCGGTGCCGTTGTTGTTGCCGTCGAACTTGTTGCCGTCAGCATCGGAACTGCCCATGCCGGCGCTGGCGACCAGGAAAGCCTGATTGACCTGATTGGCGTTATCCGTGGTGTTGAAGCGTTGAATTCGCAAGGACGTGACCACAGGTCCGCCGTTGGCGGGCGAGGTCACTCGCAGGCCGTTTTGCAACGACTGACAAAAGTAGTCCAATCCTCGGGGAGGCGTGAGGGCCGTCGCCGGATTGATGGCCAGATCGACCTGGGAGGCATTCACCGCCACATCGCTGAACGGCGCATAGATCACGGGGAATTTGAAGACGTCCAGACCGCTGTCCAGCCCCACCGTGAGGAAGGGGAATCCCCCCCGAGCGGCGGCGCAAACGCCCGAAGCGTTTCCAGCATCCTCCACGCCATCGGTTCCGGTGTCGGGGCAAGGGAGGCGGCTGTTGGTCTGGATGAAACCGATGAGCGCGTCGCGCATGGTCTCCAGTCGCTCCTGGTTGGCTCCGGCGCGGGAGGAGCCGATCATGCCAGGGACCAGCTTCATCGCCACCGAGATCAAGGCCCCGAGGATCACCAGGACGATGGAGAGTTCCACCAATGTGAAGCCGGGGCGGGAACGCATCCGGCGGGGGGCGACGCTGGGCGCGGCGCGGCGGGGAAAAAAGGATCGGAGCATCACGACACTCCCGTTCAAGCGGTGGCGGCATCAGAGGAGGGAAGGGGCTCTCCGCGGAGAAAACCATTCCCACTCTGGGATTTTACGTCGGCGCCTCGAACTGTGCAATGCAACGCGCTATTTTTCCAAGGCATCGTCCCATTATCGGCTAGCCGGGGCGGAGGGGGAGGGATGTTACCTTTTGTTGCGCCCCCCCATCCGGTTGCAGACCGACTTGTACCCTTGGACCGGGCGGGGCGGGAAATGATTCCAAGCTTTTTACAGCAGGGCGGCGGAGGCGACTCCGAGTCAGGCCACCCCCCCCAGCCGCGCCCGGTGCAGCGGGGTGTAGACCGATCCTCGGGGGGTGAGGGTGGAGCGGAGCAGCCGGATCTCCCCGGCGCTCCAGGAGGTTTGCACGGGGGGAAGGGCGTCGGGGATTTCTGGGGAGAGGAGGGGGGGCTCCTGGGTCCGGGCGAGGGTGAGATGGGGCTGGAAGGGCTTGGCGTCGTCCCCCGGCAGGCGGCGGGCCAGCT
Source organism: Magnetococcales bacterium (assembly GCA_015231965.1). GTDB lineage: Bacteria > Pseudomonadota > Magnetococcia > Magnetococcales > JADGAP01 > JADGAP01. The sequence goes on from JADGAP010000002.1 coordinate 5,821, forward strand.
CCCGCGCCAGGGCGACGAGGGTGCCGGGGGGATCGTCGGCCACCCCCAACCAGAGGACGCGGGGGCGTGCGAAATGGGGAAAGGCCCCCCACCCCCCGAGGGTGAGGGTCAAGGGGGGATGGGCGGCGGCGACTTCCTCCAGGATGCGGCGGAATTCCGGCAGCAACGACGCCCCGGTTTCGCCGATGAAGCGCAAGGTCAGGTGGAGCTTGGCGGCGGCGCTCCAGTTCCACCCCGGAGGCAGCAACGGGCGGGCGGCCTGGACCGCCTCCATCACCGCCTGCCGCGCCGCCTCGGGGGGATCCAGCGAGACGAAGAGCCGAAGGGCCTCCGGGGCGTTCTCCCGTTGCGGCGCGGAGGATCTTCCTTCCCCTTTCATCGCTTCCTCCCATGATCGGCGCATGGCCTCTCTTCCCATGACCTGTACTACTATCCTCGAGAATCTTCGCGACTTGCGCGGATTTTGTTGGAACATAATGAAGGGAGAGCCGAGAAAAACATGGGATCAACCAAGACGGAGCTTATTTTGGCTGTTAAATTGTCTTGACGATGGGGGCCGCTTCACTCACCCGCCCCACGCCGTGATCCGTTGTCCGCCGCGCACCGCGTTGCCCAACCACGCCTCCTCCGCCCCCCGCACCTGATCCACGGTGAGAAAGGCCTCCCGCGCCCCCAGGGTCGCCATCCGCTCCGCCCGCCACAACCCCGGCAACACCCCCTCGGCCACCGGCGGAACCCACCACGCCCCCTCCCGCTTGACCAGCAGCGAACGAAGACACCCCTCGGTGACGCCCCCCCGGGTGTTGACGAACAACGCCTCATCCCACCCCCGAGAGCGGGCCAGGGCCATGGCTTCGTCGAAATCCCCCCGGCGGGTGGTTTTGTGGCGCCAGAGGGGATCGTCGCCGTCCCGTCGCCCCTCGGCCCAGCCCACGATCAACCCGCCGTTCGTCAAGAGGATCGGCGCTTCCCGACAGCGGACAAGACATTCCCCCGCCGGGGTCAACTCCAGGCGCACCACCCAGCCGGACTCCCGGGGGCCGCGCCACCCCGCCGCCCCCGCCAGCACGGCGGCCCGGGCCTCCGACCCCCGCCAGGGGAGGCCCAGCGCCCGGGCCGAATCCCCCATGCGCCGTAGATGGCGTTCCAACCAGGGAATCCCGCCGTCGGGGGCGATGCGCAGGGTTTCGATCAAGCCGGGGGGATCGGGGGCCTGGCGCAGGAATCGGGCTTTGTCCGCCAACTCCTCCCACTCCCGGTCCGGCTCCGATTCGGCGACGATGCCGCCCCCCAGTCCCAGGCGAGGGGGCGCGTCCCGGTGCCGGGCGACGGTGCGGATGGCCACGTTGAAGATGAAATCCCCCCCCGGACGGATCACCCCCACGCTCCCGGTGTAGATCCCGCGAGGCTTCCCCTCCACCTCGGCGATCTCCCGCATCACCCGGTGGCGCGGGGCGCCGGTGATGGAGGCGGCGGGGAAAAGGGCCGCCATCAACGCTGCCAGCCCGACGCCAGGACGCTGCTCCCCCAGCACCCGGCTTTCCAGGTGATGCACCGTGGGGAAACTCCGCCGGGCAAAGAGGTGGGGAACCCGAATCGAGCCGATTTGACTCACCCGGCCCAAATCGTTGCGCGCCATGTCGACGATCATGACGTGTTCCGCCCGATCCTTCTCCGAAGCCTCCAGGGCCGCCGCCCGCTCCCTATCCTCCCCACCCCGCCCCCGGGGGCGGGTTCCCTTGATCGGCGCGGTGGTCAGGGTCGAACCCTGGCGCATCAGCAGCAGTTCCGGCGAAAAGGAAAGAATGTGGGTGAGTGAAGAATGACGACCTTCCTCGTCCGCATCGTCCCCCAGGGCGACCAGGGCGGAAAAAGGGTGGCGGTGGCGGGTGTGGAGGGCGGCGAAAAAGGCGGCGGGGTCGGGGATGGGGGAAAGTTGCGCGGCGGTGGTCCAGTTGACCTGATAAAAATCCCCCCGGCGGATCCCCGCGTCGATGCGGGCCAGGGCGCGGCGTTGTTCCGTCTCCGTCACCTCCAGACGCCACGACAGGGCGGGGGGCGGGGGAGCCTCGGGAAAGATCATGGGAGCGGACGACCCAAAGCTCGCTCCCCAGGCGAGCCACTCTCCGGCGCGGGGGGGCAGGGCAGGGAGATTCCAGGCCGCGCCCGCCTCGTAGGTCAGGCAGAGGGCAACCCACTGTCCGGCCATGGCTTGGGACTCGGCCCACTCCAGCAGGGGCGTCACCTCCTCCGGGTGCCAGGCGATGCGGCGTTGCGTCGGGTGGTTCAGGCGCAGGGGTTCGCCCCATGGGGCGAAGTCCACCACGACGTGGGGGGGGCGGGGACATCCTCGGAACATTGTCGGGCAGGAGGAGACGTCATCGACCACGATTCTCAACCACCCGCCCCCGTCTTGCGGAAAAAGGGGGCGTCAACCAAAGAGCGATACAATAGGCTCCTGCCATGGGGTGCTTTCACCTTGGCGGAAGGCGAGCAACGAACCCTGTCGGCCCAAAATGCGCGGCCAAGACCAGCGTCAAGAATGGCTTTCTTCACGGTAAACAGCGGTTCAAGAGGCAACGCGTGCGGTTGCCCGTACACCCCCGCTTGCTGGTTCTCCCGCTTCAGACGGAAGAGCGTTGTGGTTTCAAAATCACGGGAGAGGGGCGACCGGATCATGAGCCTCTTCGCCCGATTCCATGGGAACGGAGATATGGAGGAGACCGTGTCGCCCTTTAGTTGACACTCCCGAAAGAATTACACCACGCCCTTGTTTTTACCCAGGACGATGGCGTTGTTGACCAGTTGGTGGACGCCGCCCACGGTGTCCATGGGGATATCGTAGTAGGGCAGCACCTTGGAAAACTGCGCCTTGCAGATGGCGCAAATGAGGGCCAAAAAGTTGACCTTGTCGTGTTTCATCACCTGTTTGAGGGCCGTGACCCGGGGGAGCATCCCCTTGATCCGGAGGTCCATCAGTTCGTCGGTGAGCAGACCGCCGCCGCCGCCGCAGCAGAAGGTTTTTTCATGGATGGTGTCGGCGTCCATGTCGGCGTAGTGGTTGCAGGTGGCCCGGATCAGATCCCGGGGGATGGTGAACTGACCGCCCGGGGTATCGCCCATGCGGGAGGCGCGGGCGACGTTGCAGGAGTCGTGAAAGGTCACCACCTTGTCGTCGTTGGTCTCTTTGTCGAAGGTCAGCCCGCCCCGCTTGTAGAGGTCGTTGGTGAACTCGCAAATGTGCTGGGGCACGGGATACCGGGGATCCAGGGTGTCGAAGGGGCCCACCAGGGTGTTCCAGAAGCTGTAGGCCACCCGCCAGGCGTGACCGCACTCCCCCACCACGATGCGCTTGACCCCCAACTCCCGGGCCTGCTCGGCGATGCGGGAGGCAATTTTGCGCTTCTGCTCGTAGCTGCCGATGAACATGCCGAAGTTGGCCGCCTCGGAGGCGATGGAGCTGAACGAATAGCTCACCCCGGCGGCGTGGAACACCTTGGCGTAGCCCATCAGCGACTCCACGTGGGGGGCGCTGAAAAAGTCGGCGGAGGGGGCGACCATCAACACCTCGGCCCCCTTGACGTCCACCGGCAGGCGGACTTCTTGGCCGGTGGCGTCGAGGATTTCATCCTCCATGAAGCGCAGCGTGCCGTTGAGGGCCGGCTTGGGGATGCCCAGGTTGTTGCCGATGGTGTGAACCTTGCCGATGATCTCCTGGGAGTATTTATGCCCGACGCCGATGGCGTCCATGATCTCCCGGGCGGCCATGGTGATTTCGGCGGTGTCGATGCCGTAGGGGCAGAAGACCGAACAGCGGCGGCACTGGGAACATTGATGGAAGTAGGTGACCCACTTTTTCAGGGTCTCCTCGTCAAAGTCCCGGGCGTTGACCAGTTGGGGGAAGAACTTGCCGCTGGGGGTGAAATAGCGGCGATAGACGCTCCGCATCAACTCCGCCCGCTGCACCGGCATGTTGTTGGGGTCGCCGGTGCCCAGGAAGTAGTGGCATTTGTCGGTGCAGGAGCCGCACTTGACGCAAATGTCCAGATAGACCTGCAGGGAGCGATATTTTTCCAGCAGATCCTTAAGCTTGTCCACCCCGGCCTGCTGCCAGTTCTCCACCCGCGCCCCGGGGAAGCCCAGGGGGACCATGTGCTTCTCCTGAGCCGGGAAGATGGCCAGATGCGCGGTGGCCCCCTCGTGGAGTTCGGGGGTTTCGATGTCTTCCTTCACTTCTGGAACGTCATGATTGGCCACGAGAGAAGCTCCTTGTCGCAATCCATCATCCGGTCGTCGAACCGCCGGGGGCGGTCATCGCGTCGTCACATCCGGCCCGTCGGGGACGGGGGGGGGCCGTCAGGGGGCGGCCCAGGGGTTGACGTGGCGATGTTCCCGCGGGGTGTCGGTCTGGTTGCGGGATGGGCTGAAGAAGAGGCCGCCCAGGTGCATCAGCTTGCTGAAGGGAAAGATCGCCAACAACACCAGCACCAGCGCGAAATGGACGGCGAAGAGAACATCGCCGGGCGTTTGGAAGCCCCGTAGCGTCACCCAGCCCACCATCGCCTCCTTGATCGAAACGATGTCGGGGCGAAAGGCGAATTTCATCAGCAGACCGGTGCCGCCGATGGCCAGCAGCAGCATGAGCATCAGGTAGTCGGCGGGGGAGGAGATGTAGCGGGTGCGGGCCACCCAGAAGCGGCGGATGAGCAACATGCCCAGCGCCCCCACCATGACGATGCCCGCGATAACGCCGAAAATTTGCACCTCGGCGAACCAATGGGGCATGTCGGCGAAATAGCGCACGTGGCGCAGCAGCACCAGGACCAGGGCGGCGTGAAAGGCGTAGCCGAAGAGCCACGTCCATTTGTTGCCCTTGAACAGGCTGTTGAAAAAGGCCACTTCGGTGAACAGACGCCACGCCACGCCGATCTTGGTCAACGGCGCGGGGGTGGTGGGGATCAGCAGGGGCGCGGGGGAGCGGGCGTACTGGAAGATTTTCCAGGCGAACCCCGCCAGGAAGATGGCCAAGGCCAAGTAGGCGAGCAGCGACATCAACATCCGGGCATCCCCCGAAAAAAAAACGCGCGCTCAAGCAACCCAGGCGGCCTCGGGGTTACGGGCGGGGGGCCGTCGGGCGCTCATGCCCGCTGGTGAACTCTTTGGATCCCGGGGGGGACAATATCCCTCATGGGCTCAGGGATATCCTCTCCCGGCGTCAAGTTCGGCATGCGGTCGGCGGAACGCCGTGAAGGAAAATCCGGCCATCGCCCTGCTCTCCGACAACGCGGGGCGGGGCGATGGCCGTGGAGTTCCCGTCCCGTCCGTCCAGGACGGAGGGGACGCCATGCCTTGCAACGGTCAGACGCAGCCGGTGGGCTTGGGCAGGCCGGCGATTTTGCAGGCCTGCTTGGCGGGCCCGCCCGGATAGAGGTCGTACAAGTACTTGGTGTTGCCCTTTTCCTTGCCCAACTTTTTGCCGATGGCCTTGGTCAGGATGCGGATCATGGGAGCGATTTTGTACTCGTCGTAGTACTCCCGCAGGAAGTTGACCACTTCCCAGTGGGATTCGGTCATCTCCACGCTCTCGGTTTTGGCGAGATAATGGGCGACTTCTTCGTTCCAGTCCGCGAGATTGATGAGGTAACCATCCTCGTCGGTCTCGTAGGTTTTGCCGCTGAGTTCAAAGCTCGGCATGATCGCTTCTCCTCCAAAACGTAGTCGTTGACACCCTGTCCGCCTGCCGTGGCGTTTCAACCGAATGCACGGCGGGATTCTTCTTGCTCCAACATCCTGCCGTGGCCATCCCCGGAGGGCGTGCTGGCGGCGGAAAAAGCGAATGGACTGATTCAACAAGACCTTTTCAGGCGGGGTGCGCCCCGGGGGGCGGATTTTCCCGAGCCTTGGCCAGAATCGAACATTAGCATATCATGATTTCCTAACGTGAGGCAAGGGAAGGCACCAAGGGGCCGCATTTCCCCGCGACGGGCTCGACTCCGGGGGGTGCCCCGCCTTTCCCGCCCGATTCCCGCCGCCGTTCGGGGGCGGAATCCTGGCGCAGCTTTCTCATGGCTGTTATAACCCCAAGTAGACAAGCGCGCCAGGGAGATGGATGATCCTTCTTGCAACGAACCATTCCATGTTTAGACTCACTTCGGGAGGATGACCGTGAAACCGCAACATCACGTCTTTATTTGCATGAATCGCCGCCCGGAGGGACATCCTCGGGGTTCGTGCCAGGCCCTGGGTGCCGGGGCGGTCCTGGACGCCTTCGCCGCCGAGGTGGAAAAACGGGGATTGTTTGAAAAAGTTTTTATCACCGGCACCTTTTGCATGGGGCCGTGCGACAAGGGGCCGACGGTGGTGGTCTATCCCGAGGGGGTTTGGTATGGCAAGGTGACGCCCCAGGACGTTCCGGAAATTTTCTCCAAGCATTTGGAAGGCGGGGAACTGGTGGAACGGCTGCGCTTGATGTAATACCCCTGCGGCGCCCTGGGGATGGTTAGGGCCTGTTCACAATTGAGTTCCGGAGGCCTTCAGGCAAGGCGTGGGGCCTCGAGCAGCGCAGCATACACGCAGTATGTGAGCAGCGAAGAGGCCCCACAACGCCGCATCAAGGTCTTCGGGGCCAATTGTGAACAGGCCCTAGGTGCCCCACACAAAAAAAAGCTCCCGACATGGGGAGCTTTTTTTTGTGACCACGTTATGCCCCACGCAACGCACCGGTCAACACCATCCATGGAACTGTGCGCGCACCCCTGACTCTCCTCCCACGGTTGGGAGGGAAAAACGGCGGCGACCGTTTACTCGGCGGCGGGAGCGGCCTTGCGGCGACCACGACCGGCGGCGGCGACCTTGCGGGATTGACGCAGCTTGTCCCCCAAACCGGCGTTGATCGCCAGGGCGCGACGACGGGCCGAATAGCCCCGGGCCACCATGGGAAAGTCCTTGTCCAGATTGAACATTTTGCGGTAGGCATCCACTTCCATGGTGTGTGAGCGCTTCAAGTGACCGCGCAACGCCTGGCAGGGTTTGCCGCAAATCATGCAGGTCACCGCCTCTTCCGTCACGGCCTCGTCCACGGGCACCGCCGGTTGGGGAGTGGCGGCGCGACGGGTGCGGGTGCGGCGGGGTTCGGGGGCGACGGTCTCGGCTTCCGCTTCCGACGCATCCGGCTCGGCGGCGGGAGCGGCGACGCCCGGACCGGAGAGTTCCGCCAACACGGCGTAAACCTGCCGAATCAGATCCGGCACGTCTTGGCGGGGAATGGCTTGGTTGGAAAGGAACGCGCTGACGATCTCCTGCGTGTGTTGCAATAGTTCCAACGACATGGGCATCTCCAGTTCTTAACAAAAAAAGACCTCGCCTGAAAAATCGTTTTAAAGGTCCATCCGGTTGCTGTCAAGATTAATTTTTACTGTTTGTATTTTCATCGGCTTTTCCCATCATCGAAGGCATTATCCGATACCCTTGGCGATACGCGAGGTTCCCTCCGGTTATGAAGGGGCAATAGTGTCGAAAGCGGGCGTCGCCTCTCAATGTTTGGGAACTGGACTTTAGAGTTTCAGAAACAATGCGTGGCCGTTGAAAAAATATCCTTGACAGGGTTCGTCAACCGAGGATTCCGCCATGAATCCCCAGGGATGCGGCAATATTCCCCGCATTCTTTTCCATTGGATCACTTTTCTCGCTCAATCGCTACCTCTTCGATCTGTCCCCACCTTCGTTGGTAACCGTTCGTCCCAGTAAAACGATTCAGGCAGGCTGAAGCACCGAAACATCCAGTTTGGGCAGGATGGCCCCTCAGATCCGCCTCGACAACCTGCCCCAGGAAGTCCAGGACATTGCGGTTCTGCAAGCGACAGGTGGCGGACACCGTCGGGATACGTTCTGCGAAGCGGCTGCCAGCCGCGCTGTCGGTTCCGAATCAGCCTTTGCGCCAGGGTGCCGCCGGTCGTATTACCGCCGCCCATAGCCACGCCTTACTTCCGCGCCTTGATCCACTGCTCCTCGGCTTGCTGGAGCAGGTCCATGTCGTGGCGCATCCGTTCGCGAAGCCGTTTGTTTTCCTCCATCAGACGCTTGATCTCGGCGCGGAAGGGCTCGCTGGCCGACTGACGCGCCCGCTTTTTGAGATCGTCATTTTTTTCCGCCCGTTCCGCCCGTTGCATCGCCTCGCGGCGTTGGGCCATCCACTGACGATAGGCGTTGAGGCTGGCGTGAAACTTCTCCCGGTCCTCCTCGAAGATCAAACGCCACTGGGCGGTCTTGGTCTCCCAGTAGAGTTCCGGCTTCCACCAGCGTTGCCACCGCTCCTTCCAGCCGTCATCGGCCAGCAACGCCGGATCCAGGGAGGCCTCCTCCTCCCGGGCGCAGCCGCCCAGCAGCGTCAGCAGGGCCACCCCCGCCGCCGCCCGCAACACCTCTCGCCTGCCTCGGGGGGAAAAGCTATTCACGCTGGAACCATGAGGGATGCGTCCATTCGCCGACGCCGCCGGGGGGCGGTGAAAGGGGGGAGGGAGGGGGGCGTCACTCGTCCGCCGGACCCCGACCATCGTATTCGTTCAATTTGTTGCGCAAGGTGCGGATGGAGATGCCCAGCAACTCCGCCGCCCGGGTGCGATTGCCCGCCACTTCGTCCAGGGTGCGGCGGATCAAAATTTCCTCCATCTCCCGCACCGTGGTTCCCACCGGCAGGTGGATTCCCGCCCCGCCGCCGGAGCCTCCGACGGAGCCCGCCCCGCTCCCCGCCGTCGCCCCGAATCCACCCCCGCCGCGCCCGTAGGCCGCCGCCGCCGCGCCATGATGCGCCGCGCCGACCGCAGCGGGTGGAGGCTCCCATGCCCCCGTGTCGCCCCCGGATGAGGAGAAGACCGCCGCCCCCTCGATCATGAGATCCAGCGGCGAGACCACCAACCCCTCCGCCACCAACAACGCCCGCTGAATCACGTTCTCCAGTTCGCGAATGTTTCCCGGCCAAGCGTAGGCCCGGAGGGCCGCCATCGCCTCGGGGGAAAAGCGAATGTCGTTGCGCCCCAGCTCGGCCACGAACCGCTTGCGAAAATGTTCCGCCAGCAAGACCACATCCCCCGGACGCTCCCGCAACGGCGGCAGACGCACCGGAAAGACGTTCAGGCGATAAAACAGATCCTCGCGGAAACGGCCATCCGAGGCCCATCCCTTGAGATCCCGGTTGGTGGAGGCCAACACCCGCACGTCCAGTTGAATGGGACTGCGTCCCCCCACCGGATCCACCTCGCCCTCCTGCAACACCCGCAACAACTTGGCCTGGAGGTTGAGGCTCATTTCGGAAATTTCATCCAGCAGGATGGTCCCTTTTTGCGCCTGGAGAAACTTACCCTTGCGATCCGCCATCGCCCCGGTGAAGGCCCCCTTGGCGTGGCCGAAGAGTTCGGACTCCAGCAAATTTTCCGGCAGGGCGGCGCAGTTCACCGCCACGAACGGCCCATCCCGCCGCTCCGACACCTGATGGATGAAACGGGCGATCAACTCCTTGCCCGTGCCGCTCTCCCCCTGGATCAACACCGTCGCCTTGGACTGGGCCGCCCGCCGCACCTGGGTGAGCAGGCGCTGCATCCCGGCGTCGGCGCTGATCAAATGACGGCCCCGCCCCAACTCAGGATCGAAAAATTGATCGGCGTACCGCCCCAACAACCCCTGGATCACCTCGCCGGAGGCGGGGAGCATCACATAGTCCGCCGCCCCCGCGTCGATGGCCGCCCGGGCCTCCGCCACCCCGCCTTTGGCCGAGGCGGCGACAATGGGCGTACCGCGAAACAGAAACACCAACTCCCGAACCGTCTCCAGCGGATCCCCCGCCCCCTCCTGCAACACCACCACCAGAGAGGGTTGGCGCATGGCCAGCCGCTTTTTGGTCTCCTCGGCGTCGGAGAGGATCAGCACCTCGCGTCCGGCGGAACGAAACGACTCCGCCAGCGCAGCGAACTCCCGCCCGCCGCCGCCCACCATCACGATCTCCTTGCCGCCCGCGCTCATCGCCGCTCCATCCGCCGCCTTCCGCCCCGCCGTCCGATACATCCCATGGATATAACAGATAGAGCAATTCCAAACCATTTTTACACATTGCTAGCCACAAATTTTACGCTCGTCACTCCCGCGAAAGCGGGAATCCAGGAAAGCCGATAGGCGAAAGGCTCCCTTCAAACAAACGGAAACAGGGCTTGGCTCCTCGTGGCGAGGTCTGTATTCCCCTCCCCCGCCCCTGGATTCCCGCTTTCGCGGGAATGACGGTTTCATCGTGGGGGCGTTGGTTGCACACCCAGACGCGGTTTGGCTTGAGGTCAAAATTTCGATTGTAACGACTATAAAAGGCCAAAGATCGATCCCCTGAAGCGGGGTTCACTTCACCATCTCCAACTGTTGGGCGATCTCTTCCGATACTTTGGACCATGCGCTCCTGGGATACAACAGCTTGGCCTCCTGATAGTGTTTTTGCGCTTCGTCCAGCTTGTTTTTGCGTTGCAGGATATCCCCCAGCCGCATGTGGGCCAGGGCCTTGATTTCGGGATTTTCCGCCCCCTCCGCCACCTGGGCGAAGGCCTCGGTGGATTTATCGTCCCCTTTCCACGATTGCAACAGGCTGGCGTACCAAAAATAGTCCATCCCCTCGCCCACCGGACGGTTGAACAGGAGATTTTCCAAATTGCCCACCGCCTCGGGAAAACGCCCCCGCCCCTCTTCCGCCTTGGCCAGCAGGCGCAGGCGATGGGCCTGCCCCTCGTCGTCCAGCAGATCGTCGGGCATCCGCTCCAGCAGCACCAGCACCGCTTCCCACTCTTGCCGCTCCGCCTGACGGGAGGCGGCGTTGAGTCGGATGCGGGCCTCCTCGGGAAAAAGATCCTTCCGATGGGCTTCCACCCCCAGGGGCGACCCCACCGCCAACATTTTGCCCAGTTTGAGCATCTCCGGCGCTGGGGAGACGTCCACCCCCTTGACCAGATCCACCGCCCGGTCGTAAATCCCCATGCGCATCAGCGCCTCGGCCAGCAGGATGCGGGCGTCGGTGAAGGCCGATTCCTTGCGCCAGTCGGCCCCGAAGGCCTCCGCCAGGGCGACGGCGAACTCGGGACGATCCTCCTTCAGGGCGCTCTTCATCCCTTCCACCATGTAATGGTGCTTGAGGATATGCACCCGCTCCACCACGCTCTGCCGGGAGGTGAGGGTCAGCAAGGTGTTGAGGGTCTGGATGCTCTCCCGATGGCTGCCCGAATCCCCCTGCAACGACGCCACCGTGATGTAAGCCTCCACCACCGCGTCGTTGAACGAGGAGGAGTGGATGATGCTCCACAACTCCTTCAGGCGGGGTTCCAGCTCTTTCGCCTCGTCCATTTGCAGGCGGTGGATTTTGGCCCAGATCGCCTGATCCGAGTCGGGATACTCGAGCAGCAGATGGTTGAGCAGATCCAGCGCCGCGTCGTTGCGCTTGAGCCGACGGTTGCTCTCCGCCGCCCGCAGCATGGCCCGGGGGGCCAACTCTGGATCCTTGGGATAGTTGTTGAGAAAAATGGCGAAACGGTGCAACGCCTCCTCGTAGCTGCGGTTTTCATAAAAAATCTCCCCCACGTCCAACAGCCAGTCGGGGTGGTTGGAGAGGCGGTGCCAGTGGTCCCGCGACAGCTTGCGCAGGGCGGCGGCGGCCTTTTCCGGATCCCCCCGGTCGGCCTCCAGGCGGGCCAACAGATAGTTGGCCTCGGCGCTGAAATCGCCGTTGGCGGTGTCCAGGGGAAACACCCCATGCAACAAATCCTGCGCCTTTTCCCATTGTTGCAGCCCCAGCAGGGCTCGGCCCCGTTCAATCTGCACCTCGGGGGAATTTTTCGGCAGGTTGGGGTCGTTCATGATGGCCATGGCGTTCTCAAACTGCTTCACCCGGTTGAGCAGCTTGAGCTGTTGCAAACGAAACAGGGGATAGCGATGGTTGTTGGGTTGGCGCACCATCGCCTCTTCCAGCTTGGCCAGCGCCCAGGAGGGCTGCCAGTTCATCTTGGAAGCCAGTTCCACCCGGTAGAGTTCGATCAACTCCCGGTTGGCGGTGTCGGGAAAAACCTCCAACAACCCCGAGAGATAGCCCAGGGCCTTGGCGAAGTGGTAATCTTTTTCTGCCTCCTTGGCGGTATCCCAATAGTAGGCCTCGTCCACCGCAACCTTGTTGAGAATCACCTTGTTGGGGCCGTTGACAAAGACTGGGGTGAGGCGGTTCAGGGGTTCGGGATGGCCTTTTTGCAGGCTCTCCTGGCGGCGGCGGATGATCTCTTCCGCCTCCTGTTGCCGCCCGATTTGGTGGGCGGCGCGAATTTCCACCACCAGGGTTCCGGCTTCGGAGCTGCGGTAGAAGTGGACATCGGAGGCGGCGGGGTCCAGGCCGATCTCCGCCTCCACCTGGCTTCCCTGAAAGGCCTGGGCGTGGAATTTATCCACCAGCCCTTCGGGTGCCACCTCGCGCCAGCCCTGGTCGAGGCTGGACCCCTGCCACTCCAGCCGCACCACCCGGGCTCCGAAGTCCACCGATTTGCGCACCCAGCCGTGGCCGGTGTAGGAGAGCAGCAACAAGGTGGCGTCTCGTCCGGCCAGCACCCGTCCTTCCAACAGCCGGGTGGGGCCCACCGCCAGGGCCACCGGATAGCGTTCAAATTCCAGGCGGAACAGCCCCTCCTTGCTCAGGTTGTCGCGAAAGTCGAGAAAGGGCTCTTTGAGGGTGATGTTGAGGTAGATGCCCATCTTGCCCCCGGGAATCTCCTCCACCTTGACGCTTTCGAGAAAGCGGGTCTTCTTGGGGTCGAAATCGCCGACGAAGGGGAGGGCCAGCAGACCGGTGATGGTGATGCGGAGGCTTTTGTCGCCGGTGAGGGCCAATTGGGGGCGGGGTTCGCCGGGGGGGAGTTGAAACGACAGCACATCCCGCTTGCCGAACTCCTCGGCGGCGTAGTTCATCACGGTATAGAAGGCGCGGGCGTCGGGGGTCCACGCCAGCAGGAGCGCCAGAAACAGCAGCGGTCGGACGCGGCGGAGGAGGGCGGCGAGGGAGCGGGAGGGAATCATGGACGGGCGCGGGTTCCTGGTCGGTGTCGCCGCCGGAGGGGTGGACGGTGGGTCGAATCGCCGGCCCCGGCCAAGATCAACCGGCGGCGGCCCGTTCCAACGGCTCCAGCCCCTTCTTTTTGATCTTTTCCACCAGGGTGGTGCGATTCAGATTCAATAATTGGGCCGCCTTGTTTTTGTTCCATCCGGTGCGTTCCAGGGCAGAGAGGATCAGGCGGTTTTCGTAATCCTCCACCATGCGGTTGAAATCCACCTCCTCGCCGTCCAGGTCCAGGTCGTCGCTCTCCAGGGACAGGGGGCCGGCGGGAATGGCGAAGGCGGCGGCAGGGATGGTCTGGCGGGGGTCTTCTTCCAGAGGCATGGCGTCGTTGAGATTCCCTTCGCCTTCCAGCATGCGGGCGGGCAGATCGGAAAAACGGACCTCCCCCTCGCACAGGATCATCAACCGCTCCATCAAATTTTCCAGCTCCCGCACGTTGCCCGGCCAGCGGTAGCGTTGGAAGAGGGCCATCACCGCCGGAGGAATGACGACGGCGACCCGTTCCTGGGTTTCGGTGAACTTTTTCAAAAAATGTTCCACCAGGGCGGGGAGGTCGGTGGGGCGTTCGCGAAGGGCGGGGGCGTGGAGGGGAACCACGTTGAGGCGGTAGAAGAGATCCTCGCGGAAACGGTTTTCCGCCACCTCTTTTTCCAAATTTTTGTGGGTGGCGGCGATAATGCGCACATCCACCTTGACGGCCTTGACCGAACCCACCGGCTCGATCACCTTCTCCTGGAGGACGCGGAGCATCTTCACCTGGAGTTTGGGGCTCATGTCACCGATTTCGTCGAGGAAGATGGCCCCCCCCTGGGCCAGCTCGAAGCGGCCCGGACGGGTGTAGACCGCCCCGGTGAAGGCCCCCTTGACGTGGCCAAAGAGTTCCGATTCCAGCAGATCCTCGGGGATGGCCCCGCAGTTGACGGGGATGAGGGGCTTGTCCTTGCGCGGCGACTGCTGATGCACCGCGCGGGCGATCAGCTCTTTGCCGGCCCCCGTCTCTCCCTGGATCAGCACCGTGGAATCGGAGGCGGCTACCCGCTCGATGAGCCTGAACAATTTTTGCATGCAGGGCGCTTTGCCGGTGATGCCGTACACTCAAGCCTCCCCTCCGCGTCAATGTCAAAAAATCAACAGGGGCGATGCTACGGCAATTCGTCCGTTGGAACAAGTCCATCTCTTATAAGCGGCGATTTTTTAGGCCGGGTTCGTCGAGGGGAGAGGCGTCCACAATATGACACTTGAGACGAGAAAACGGGGAAACGCCCCACCACCCCTCGGGACGCGGTTGGGGGAGTGGGTGGAATGGGCGTCAATAAGACTGCAACACGCGGGGGTTCGATGTGAAAGCGGGCACCAGACGCCGGAGGCGGAGGCGGCCTATCTGGTCTGTTTCGCCCTGGGGTGGCCGGAGGAAGAGGTGGAAGCCCGATGGGACGAAGCGGTCCCGGCGGCCCGTTGGGAGGCGGCGCGAAAACTGGTGGAACGTCGGATCCGGGAGCGCAAACCCGCGGCGTATCTCACCCATGAGGCGTGGTTCGCCGGACATCGGTTTTATGTGGACGAGCGGGTGTTGATCCCCCGTTCCCGCATCGAAATCCTCATCGACGACCCGGTGTGGTTGCGCAAATTGTTGGGCGGACGGGATCCAGAGCGGGTGTTGGACCTCTGCACCGGCAGCGGCTGCATCGCCATCGCCTTGGCGCTGGCCTGGCCCGTTTGCCGGGTGACGGGCGTCGACCTCTCGCCCGAGGCCCTGGAGGTGGCGGAAAAAAATCGTCGGCTGTTGGGGGTGGCGGATCGGGTGCGGTTGGCGCGGAGCGATCTTTTTTCCGGGCTGGCGGGGGAGCGGTTCGATCTGATCCTCACCAATCCCCCCTATGTGCCCAACGCCACCTGCGACGCCTTGCCCCGGGAGTATCTCCACGAGCCGGACCTCGCCCTGCGGGGCGGCCCCCTGGGGTTGGATCTGGTGGAGCCGCTGCTGCGCCAGGCCCCCGACTTCCTCACC
The DNA here is from genome assembly GCA_015231965.1 of Magnetococcales bacterium. Taxonomy (GTDB): domain Bacteria; phylum Pseudomonadota; class Magnetococcia; order Magnetococcales; family JADGAP01; genus JADGAP01. Next base: position 20,946 of record JADGAP010000002.1, read on the forward strand.
CCTGACGGGGTGGTGATCCTGGAAGTGGGGGACGAGGTGGAGGCGGTGATGCGTCGTCTGTGGCCTGGCCTGCGCGGCCGATGGCTCCGCTTTGATTTCGGCCTGAGCGGCGTCCTGACCGTGGGGCGCAAGGCGCTGGAACGTTGGCGTCGGGGTGCCCCGCCAAGCGGCGGATTTCCCGCATGACAAGGGATCGCGCCCGAGAAAAGGCGTAGGGGGTGCGTTGCCGAAGGCGACCTCGGGCCGGATTGTGACCAACGTGCGGGAGACCGGCGTGGGTCTGGGGGGCGACGAATTTTGCCTCCTCTTGTTGGGACTCTCCGACCCCAAGGATGAGTCCCCCGAAAGAAACCCGCTCGCGCTGCGGATCGGGTGATCGCTCCAGGGGGCGTCGGAGCGATTTGCGTGTGTCGTGGAGCTTTTCAGCGTGAGACGGAGCTGTTTTGCCTCCTTGCGAGGGGATTTCTCCCCTTTTACGCCGCCTTTTGGGCCATTTCCGGCGATTTTTCCAGCAATCGGGCGCAACTGTAGCGTAGGAACCGCTTCACATTGCAGGCCAGGGCCTTCATCCTGACCGCGAAAGCGACTCGCAAGAGCCCTCGCGTCCACACCTTGGCCAGTCCGTGCGCCGTCTTGAGTTCCGCATTGACCGACTCGATCCCCCGCTCCTCCAGATCATCCAACGCCGGAACCAGGGCGTGCTGATCGCTCACATGCGCCGGTGATAGGCCCGTCTCCTCCAGAGTCAGGTCGAGGGCGTAGTGGTAGCGCATATCAAAATGAAGCGACCCCATCAGTGCCTCGTCCGTCAGGTCGAACATCTCCTTCAGCACCGAAAGGGACACCAGAATCGCCACAGGAACGTTGGGCCGCCCCAGACTGGCAGGATACAGGCCAGCCAATTCGCTCTCCGGGATCCTCTTCAGCACCCGAGTGCGGAAAATATGCGGCCAACTCCGTTCCAACACTTCACGGCACCCATCCGGCATCCAGAAATGCGCCTCGTCCAGACTAATTTGACGGTCCATCGGTCGGAAAATGTGCTTTCATCCCCATGGATTCATTGACAATTCATAGGGAAATCATACCACAAACGCCTCGCCGACGCATGGGCCGGCACCCTCTCGCGGCGACTTTTGCGGGGGACTCAATGAAGAATATGGCGAAATGTGACTGCGGGTCCTGGGGGATCATCCCCCTGGCGGGATCCAGAGCCTGCCCCCGCGAAGGCGGGGGGTAGAGCCCTGGGGTTTTGACTTTCGCATTTTGGCGCGCTTTCAAGTGAAGCCAAAGCGTTTTTTGCTTTGGCGTAGCGCGCCCAATCGTCGCCGAAGGCGACCAGATTTTTGCAAAACTTGCCCCTTTGGTTGCGGCTCCGTCGAGATGTGTAGCATGATCGGGAAGCGGTGGGTTAGGGGCGGGTAAGGAGGCGGCATGGGACTGGGAGGGCATCTGATCTGGACCTCGGTGATGCGGGCCCTGAGCGAGCAACGGGGCGGCCCGGTGCTGGTCTGCGCCCGGCCGGGATTGAGCGATCTGCTGCGGGGGAGGCTGTGGGATCGCGCCTGCTCCTATCGCGAGGATGCCATCTTTCGCGGCAATCCCTGCCTGATCTTCCCCGAGACGCAGCCCAAATCCCTGCCGGAACGCTGGCTGGACCGGGGATTCTGGGGGGCGATGCGGCGGCTCGGGCTGACCCGCGCCGTGGAAGGGTGGATCTTCCGCCGCGCCCTGCGCCGGGCCGACGCCGGGGAGCCTCTGGCGGTCCACGTGGATATGCTCATCCATTCCTACGCGGCGGACGAAAAGAGAGACAGATTCCTCTGGCGGTGCCAGGGCCAAGGTCGGGCCGCCGACGCCCTCGCCGCCCCCTTTGGCGTGGAGCGCGCCGCCCCGGGGTGCGAACTCCATTTCACCCCCGAGGAAGAGGTGGAGGCGGAGACGCTGTTGGCAGAGGCGGGATTGACCCCCGGCGGCTTCCTCGCCATCGAGCCAGAGACCAACCGGGAGTGGTTCGGCGATCTGCGCGCCTGGCCCTTCGAGCGTTGGCGGGAGGTGGTGGAGCGACTGCGGATCCTTCACCCCGAACTGACCTTGGTCCAGGTGGGAACCGCCGACTCCCGCCGTCTGAGCGGGGTGATCGCCCTCAACGGGCGCACCACGTTCCGTCAGGCGGCCCTGCTCCTGCGCTCCGCCCGACTCTTTCTCGGAACCGAGGGGGGCATGATGCACGCGGCGGCGGCGGCCCCGAATCTGCCGGCGGTGATTTTGTGGGGGGGGCTGACCCTGCCGGAGTTCGCCGGTTATCCGGATCGCCACCGCATTTTGCATCACCGTTTGGAGTGCGCCCCGTGTGGACTCAAGGGAAACTGTCCCCACGATGTCGCCTGCATGAAGGCCATCACCCCCGACGAAACCCTGGCGGCGATCACCCAACTGTTGCAGGCCCCCCCCGCCACCACGACGTAAAGACGATATAAAGGGAGTCCCCGGTGATGAAGGTTGCGGTCGTGGTTCCCGCCTTCAACGAAGGAAAGATCATCCAACGCACCCTGCGGGCGTTGCGGGGACAGGTACCCCGTTTCGCCGAGGCGGGCCTGGAACTGAACCTCTGGCTGGTGGACGACGGCTCCACCGACGACACCGCCCAACAAGCCCAGGAGGGCGGGGTGGATCGGGTGATCACCCACCGTCGCAATCAGGGCTTGGGGGCGGCGGTGCGCAGCGGCTTCAAGGCCGCCCGGCAGGCGGGCATGGACATCCTGATCAAATTCGACGCCGACCTGCAACACGACCCCGACGACCTGCTGCCGCTGCTCCAGCCGATCCTGCGCGGCGAGGCCGACGTGGTCTACGGCAATCGCTTCCCCCGCATTACCTATCGCATGCCGCTGGTGCGCAAGGCGGGCAACATCGTCTTCACCGGCCTGATGCGCTGGCTCACCGGTTGGCCGCTGGAGGATGGTCAACCGGGACTGCTGGCGGTCAACCGGGCCTATCTCCAGTGCTTCTACCTGCCCGGCGACTACAACTACACCCAACAGGTGCTGATGGACGCCTACCGCAAGGGGATGAGTTTCGCCCACGTGCCGGTGGCCTTTCATCCCCGCACCACGGGCAAGTCGTTCATCTCCTTCCGCTACCCCTTCAAGGTGCTGCCGCAAATTTTCATGGTGCTGATCGCGGTGCGCCCCCTGAAGGTCTTCGCCCCCATCGGACTGCTCTTCTTCCTGCTGGGCGCGACGCTGTTCACCGTGGAATTTTTCCAATGGCTGCTGGGCGACGCCCCCAAGCCGGTGAACCACGTCAATCTGGTGCTGGGCCTGACCCTCTTCGGGTTGCAAACCCTCTTTTTCGGCGTCCTCGCCCACCTGATCGTCGAGTTCAAAAATCGCGAGTGAACGCCACCCCCCCCTAGGAGCGGATGGAAACGCCATGGATCCTTTTCATTTCAAACTGCCGGCGAATTACAGTTTCAAGCAAGGCGATCTGTACGACTTTGACGCCGCCATCTCGTGGTACGACTGGACCGCGACCTCTCAACCCGTGGACATTGATTTGAGACCTTGCACCCGCGCCAATTACAACGCCTTGTCGCTGCTTGTTCTGTATGTTTGGGAGTTGCACGCCAGGGGGTGTCGCATCGCATTCAAGACCGATGAACGGGGGGACGAAAACGCTTCCCGCGCGTGGAAGATGATGGGGGCCAAGGGGTGGTGGCACGTTTTGCAAAACAGTTCCAACAATTTCAGGGCAAGCCAATACAAACCCCTGCTCGCCATCCGGGACCGGGGGGATTTTTCCAAGGCCTTATCCAAGGTGGAGGCGTTTGTCTCCGAATTCAATGTGGAATACGAGAACACCCTGCGCTATGTGTTGTCGGAGTTGCTTTATAACACGCTAGAGCATGGCGTGGCGTACCGAAACATCGATGGACGTTCGACCCGCATTCCGTCCCTGATTCAATTCACATGGTATCGTAGACGAAACGAGCTGCAGTTTTTGATCGCCGATCTGGGCGTGGGCATCAAAAATCATCTGGAGCAGAATAAATCCTACCAGCCATTCGCCAGCGACGCCGAGGCCATCCTGTTTGCGTTGCGTCCCCAGGTTTCGGGAACCTTTGGGCGGAACGATCCCTACCGCAACAAGGACAATGCGGGGGTCGGACTGTACTTATCCAGTCAAATTGTTCGCCGACTGCGCGCCGATCTGTACATCATCTCGGGCAACGGATTGGTGCATGTCTCTCCCACGGATGTCACCAGTCAATCCCTTCGCCATGCGTGGCCGGGAACGTTTGTCCTGTTTGATATTCATCTCTCGCCCCATCTGGATATCAACTTCCACCAAATGATGAGCGAATTACGGGAATCGGCCCGGCGGGAAGTCCATAACGGGCATTCCGCCGAGGAGGAGAATATTTTCTATTTCAGTCTGGAAAATTATTTTGGCCGTCACGCCGAGGACAAGGCATCCGCCATTCTCCATCGCGACCGCTCCCTGATTCCCGCCGTCGACGCGGGAAAGACCTTGCGCCTGGATTTTGACAACGTGCAAGCGGCTCCCCACAGCTTTCTCAGCGCCCTGCTGGCCACGCCGGTCAAACGTTTGGGCATGGCGGCGTATAAGAAGATCAAAATTTTGAACGCCACGCCCGAAATTCGGGAAACGATCGACTACATCCTCGACGAAAACACCTCGTAACCTTGAGGGCGGCAGATGGGGACGGGCGGACGTTGCGTCTCCTCTCGGAGCGCCGCCAAGGTTTCCCGGTCGTTGATCTTCAAAAGGTAAACACGTCCTTCTCCTTGGGGGCGTGGCAGTGGGTGGCGGACTGGAGTTCCCGCAGCAGGGATTGGGCGTGGGCCAGTTTGGCGTCGATGGCGTCGTCGCTCTGGTCGGGGTCGTGGTGGTGGAGGAAGAGATTTTTCACCCCGGCGTCGTGGGCCAGGCTGACCACTTGACTGACGTTGGAGTGGCCCCAGCCCATTTTGGGGCGGTATTCGTGGTCGGCGTAGGTGGCGTCGGTGATCAGCACGTCGGTCCCCTGGACGAAGTGGATCAACTTGTTGCGGTAGGATTCGCTGTAGTGGGGGGTTTCCGGGGGATAGAGTTCGTTGTCGGTGACATAGCACAGGGAGCGGTTGCGGTACTCCAGGCGATAGCCCAGGCAGGCCCCGGGATGGCTCAACAGCAGGGTGCGCAGGGTGATTTCCGGGGTCAAAGCGAAGCTCCCCTCCCGCAGGTCGCGAAAATAGACCCTGGCTCCGAAGGCTTTGATCTTCACCGGAAAATAGGGGCCGTCCATCTGGTTGGAGATCAGCTCCCGCATGGTGGTGTCGCCGTGGTAGGCCCCGCAAATTTCAAATTCGTTGCCCTGCATGTAGAGGGGAACGAAAAACGGCAGGCCGTTGATGTGGTCCCAATGGGGGTGGGAGATGAGAATCCGCGCCTCGATGGGCAACTTTTTTCGGCGCAGCAGATCATCGGCCAGGGGTTTGATGCCGGTGCCGCCATCGAAAATGAAAAAATCCCCCTTGGGAAATTGGGCGGTGATGCAATTGGTGAAGCCGCCATACTTGAGGGTTTGGGGGCCGCTCATCGGCAGGGTGCCCCGCACCCCCCAAAATTGCACGTCGATGGCATCGACGAGAATGCGCCCGAGATCCGCGATAAACCGCTCTGCCTCGATGGGCTTGGTGAAATAGCCGTCGGCCCCCAGGGATTGAGCCCGCTTGCGGTCGAATTCGTAGGCCTTGGCCGAGACGAAAATGACCACCCGGTCGTGCAACTCCGGACGGCTGCGAATCAGGCGACACAGCTCCATGCCGTCCATTTCGGGCATCATCACATCCAGCAAAATCACCTCCGGATGCTCCTCCTCGATGCGGACCATGGCCTTGCGGCTGTCGTTCTCCAGGGTGACGATGGCCCCTTCCGCTGTCAGGATGGTCTGCATCACCTGGGTGTAAAAGGGATCGTCGTCCACCACCAGGATGCGGCGGCGCTGCAGCGGGGCGTTTTCCGAGGGGGTGGCGTGAGGCACGGCGGGCTCCTGACGGAGGGTTTGAGACGGGTGAACCATTCGTTGCATGAACGCAAAATTCGCGTCTGGCCTGGATGGAGCCGAGGAAGGGCGGCGTGATGGCTAGGAGGAGCGGGCGGCGCGGACTACCCGCGAGAGCCAAAAATGGCACTGCCCACCCGCACCAGGGTCGCCCCTTCCTCGAGGGCTATTTCGTAATCCTGACTCATTCCCATGGAAAGCTCCTCCAGGGGCATCCCGGTGGTCTCCCGCAACGCTTCGGCCAACCGGCGCAAGGCGCGAAAATAGGGACGCGCCTCTTCCGCCGTCGGGGTGAAGGGGGGAATGGCCATCAAGCCTCGCAGCCGCAGTCCCGGCAACCCGGCGATGTGGAGCGCCGCCGCCGCCGCCTCCTCCGGGGAAAAACCGGCCTTTTGCGGTTCGTTCCCGATGTTGATCTGCATCAGCACCGGCAGCGGCGTCGCGAGGAACTCCAGGCGACGGCGGGAAAGCTCCTCGGCCAGGGGCAGGGCGTCGAGACTCTCCACCATGTCGAACAGCCGCGCCGCCTCCTTGGCCTTGTTGCGCTGCAAGGGGCCGATCAAATGCCATCCCGCCCCCGAACCTCCCGTCCCGGCGATTTGGGAAATTTTCTCCCGGGCCTCCTGGACGTAATTTTCGCCGAACAGGGTCTGACCCGCCGCCAACGCCTCTCCCACCGCCGCCGCCGGTTGGTGCTTGGAAACCGCCACCAGCCGGACCGAGGCGACCTCCCGCCCCGCCCGCTCGCAGGCCGCCGCCATCCGCCGCCGCACCATGGCCAGTTGATCCGCAATCAGGCTCATCCTATCACCTTCCCTGTGCCATTTCCTGGCTTTTTGACGCCGCCTCAAGGGGGGATTCTTTTCATTTCAGGCTTTGATAATGGATCCGAGCATGATAAATTTATCACGAAAAGGAGGACATTGCATGGAACGGGATCTGCCAGAGGAGGCGCGGTTCATCATTCGGGGTCCGTACACGCCGGACAACGTCCCGATGGATTTGCTCGCCCAGTTCATGCTGCAATTGGCCAAGCTGACTGGAGAGAAAAAACACGTCCATTTCGTTGGTCTTGAAGAAGGCAGTTTGATGATCAAGGAGCGCATCGAACCTCCTGCCAAGCTCAAGGTCAAGGAGCGGTTCGCCCTTTTAGATAATTGCGCCAAAGGGTTGGGGAACGACCCGGTTTATGACGAGACCGTGGCGTTGCTTGAAAAACACGGCACCACCGGAGAGCTTTGTTATGGGGATTCGCCCCAGGTCATTCCCTTTCCCGGTCCTCAATATCTTGCCGCCCGGGACGTTCTTACCGTCACCCAAGAGGGAAGTCTGGATGGCGTCGTTGTCACCCTCGGCAACCGGAGCGCTGCGGAGAATAAGCCGACAACCGTCACCTTGAAGGATGGCCCCAGAATTTACTCTTGCACCGCCTGTAGAACAGTGGCTCGGGATTTGGCCAAGCACTTTGATGGCCCCGCGTTGCGAGTTTACGGTCAAGGAACCTGGAAACGCCTGTCTGACAAGGGGTGGGTGGTGGATGAGTTTCAAATCGAACGATTTGATGTCCTCGTTGATCAACCGCTTGAAGAAATTCTTCGCGAGATGGGCAAGCACTTCCAAGGATGGCGCGCACTCGAGAATCCGTGGGAGGAGTTGCGGCGCATCCGGTATGGAGACGATTGAATGGCGATCCTCAGTGAGTCCACGGCGGTCATCGACTCATCATTATTATTGTTTCTGGCTGATCCGATGTGTTCACCACCGTTGGATCCTGATACAAACCATCCCATCGAGCGAGCGCGTGATCGGATTGAACACCTAATTCGTGAATTGGGCAATCGCCGCACCGTGCTTTTGATTCCAGCGCCGGTTCTTGCCGAATCCCTGGTTCGAGCCGAAGCGGGTTTTATGCCGATGCTCAATCATGCGCGAAATGTTCGCATCGTTCCTTTTGATTACTTGGCGGCGGAAGAGTGCGCATCGTTGCTGCGCAGACAATTGGAAAACAAAGAGAATGCATCCACGATTCCCCAGAGTAGGCAATGCGCCAAGGTTGATTTGCAAATCGTCGCCATCGCCCGCACCCGCCACGCGGAAGTTTTATACACCCAGGACGCTGGGATGCGAAAGCTCGCCACCCATTACGGACTGGATGTTAAATCCTTGCAAGACATCGCCCCCCCTCAAATCCAACTCCCTCTTCCCCTGGAAAAGGAATAAGCTCGTTCCGTCTTCCGTCGCATCCGCCATTTAGCCAAATTTCCGAAAAAAAACGGGCGGATTGCTCCGCCCGGAAGTCTGGGGAACCTGCCTTGGGGAATCACCCGCCCGGGTCAGGGGCGGGTGGGATCATCACCGCTTCATGTTGACCAACTCTTCGAGCATGCCGTCCACCACCGAGACCACCCGGGAGTTGGCCTGGAAGGAGCGTTGAATGGAGATCATGCGGACGAATTCGTCGGACATGTCCACGTTGGACTGTTCCAGCGAGTTGGAGTTGATGTTGCCGAAACCCGCCGCCTGAGGGGTGCCCATGATCCGGCTGCCGGACTTGAAGGTTTCGACGAACAGGTTGGAGCCGATCTGGTCCAGGCCGCTTTCGTTGGGGAAGGAGGCGAGGATCAACTGATAGAGGGGCCGCACCTGACCGTTGTCGAAGGAGCCGATGATCTTGCCGTCGGGGTTGACCGACAATCTCTCCAGAAAGCCCGCCGGGAAACCGTCCTGGGAAATTTTGAGGGTGGCGAAGCCGGCGGCGAACTGCACCGTGCCGTCCTGACCGGTGAGCCCCACGTCATCCTTCAGGCTGGAGTCGGTGAACTCCAGGTAGCTGGCGGAGCTGGAGTCGGTGTCGTAGGTGCGGTAGTCGTTGGAGGAGTCGTACAAATGGGTGGAGCCCAAGGTGGGGCCCATGGCGCCGCCGAAGTTGAAGATGACCTCTTGCGGGGCCACGCCGTTGTCCCAGTTGAAGGTCATGGGCACGGAGCCTTCGTTCTGCAACAAACCGGCGGAGGTGAAGGTCATGACGCCGTGGGTGTAGACCGCGCCGGCCAACTGGGTGCGCACGTGGGTGCCGAAGTCGGTGGTTCCATCCAGGTCGGTGTCGTCCACGGCGGTCAGGTTGTTCACGCCGTGTTTATTGGCCGCGCCTTCCAGGTCCGTTGAATCCACCACGGCGTGCCACTCCCAGGTGTTGGAGGCGGTCTTGACGAACTGGACCTCGATGTTGTGACCGGCGCCCACCGAGTCGTAAACCCGCAAGGAGGTGGCGAAGTTGTAGCTGTCGGGATCGGTGGGGTCGTAGGTGGCGGTGGGGATGGAGGCCTCGGCGTCCAGGTTGACCGACACGTTCACCGTGCTGGTGGGCTGGGAGGGGACCTTGGTGCCCGACAGGTCGATATCGGTCATGGCACCGCTGATGGGGTCGCCCTCGGTGTCCAGGGTCAACCCTTGCACCACAAAACCGGTGTTGGTCACCAGCTTGCCGTCCAGGGCGCGTTTGAAGTCGCCGGCGCGGGTGTAGTAGGTGGAGACCTGATTGTTGCCGGCGTAGTCCTTGACGATGAAGAAGCCGGTGCCGTCGATGGCCACGTCGGTGACGGTGGAGGTGAACTCGAAGGCCCCCTGCTTGAAGCTTTGGGCCACCGAACCCACCCGCATGCCGTTGCCCACCTGATTGGAGCCCTGGGCGGCGTTGACGCCGATGGTCTGGGAGAGGATGTCCTCGAAGGTGACGGAGCTTCCCTTGTAGCCCACGGTATTGGCGTTGGAAAGGTTGTTGCCGATGACGCTCATGGCATTGCCCATGTTGGCGAGAGCGCTGGAACCGGCGAACATTGCATTCATGATGGACATGGGAGTCTCCTGCCGTCCTTGATCCTATTTTCGTCTGGATGCAAAAATTATTGCAAATTCAACGCCTACTTCTTCATGTCCCGCACTACCTGGGTCATTTCGTCCGTGATTGTGATAATCCGGGCGTTGGCCTGATAGGTGCGCTGCAGGGCGATCATGCGGGTGAACTCCTCGGCCATGTCCACGTTGGAGTGTTCGATGGCTCCGCCGGTCATCTTGCCCGCGCCGCCTTGTCCGGCCACCGCGACGGTGCGGGTTCCGGAGTAGGGGGTGGCGACGAAGAGATTGTTGCCCTTGGCTTCCAACCCCAGGGGATTGGTGAAGAGGGCCACCGGGAGCTGGTACAGGGAGCGGGAGGTGCCATTGCTGAAGTGGCCGGTCATGACGCCCGCGGTATTCATGGTGATGCGATCCAACCGCCCCTCGGGAAAGCCGTCCTGGCTCACTTCCAGGGTGGAGTATCCCGCCGCGTACTGCACCGTTCCCAGTCCGCCGGTGGTTCCCGTGTCATCTGCGGCGGTGGCGGCGGCGAAGGTCATGTAGGTGGAGGAGGTGGGAGTCAGATCGAACCCGGTGTAGTCGTTGGTGGAGTCGGCGGTGTGGGCCTGGCCCAGGGCGTCGCCCATGGCGTCGCCGAAGTCGAACAACACTTCCTGGGGGGTGACGGCGTTGTTCCAGTTGAAGGTGATGGGGGTGGAGCCCTCGGTTTTCAACTGGCCCGACGGGGTGAAGGTCAACAGCCCGGTGGTGTATTCGCTGGAGATGGCGGCCCGCACATGGGTTCCCTCGTCCAGGATTCCGTCCAGGTCGGTGTCGTCCACGGCGGTGAGATTGCCGATGCCGCGCTGGGTGGAGTCCAGATCGGAGCTGGGGAGGGCCACGTGCCACTCCCACTGCAAGCTGCCAATTTTGCGGAACTGCACTTCCACGTCGTGTCCCTCGCCCTGATTGTCGTAAATCCGCGCCCCGGTGGAGAAGTTGTAGGTTTGCGAATTGTTGGGATCGTAGCTGGTTCCGGAGAGATCCTCGTCCTCGGCGTCCAGGTTGACCGACATGGTGACCGTGGTGGTGGGCTGAGCCAGGGAGAGGATGCGGGAGGGGGAGATGTCCACGTCGGTGAGGGCGCTGCTCACCTGGGCTCCGGTGTTGTCCAGTTCCCACCCTTGCAGCACCATGCCTCGCTTGGTGGAGAGCTTGATGGTCTCCAGGTCGGCGTCGCCGACGGTGGATTCGGTCAATTTCACGAAGTCGCCGGCGCGGGTGTAGTAGGTTTTGGTGGAGTTTTCGTTGCTGTAGTCCTTGACGATGAAATAGCCCTGGCCGTTGATGGCCATGTCGGAGGTGTTGTCGGTCATCTGGAACGAGCCTTGGCGGCTGTTGCGGCTCACGCCGTCGAGGTGGACGCCGTTGCCCATTTGGGTGATGCCGGAGGCTTGGGTGGTTCCGATATTTTGCGAGAGGATATCGGCGAAGTTGGCAATGGCCCCCTTGAAACCGGTGGTGGAGGCGTTGGACAAATTATTGCCAATAACGCTCATGGCCTGGGCCATGCTGTTCAACCCGCTGGCTCCCGTGTACATGGCGTGGATGATGGACATGACAACCTCCGCTTCTCGACTCGATGCGCCGCGCCGGTGGGGCGGCGTTTGAGGCCAATCTGGGGGCCTGGGGTCAGGTGGTGATGCGACGCACCTTGTCCATGGCGACTTTCATGCCGTTCATCTCCAGCATCACGCCCTTGGAGGCGTCGTTGCTGACGCCGGAGACCGTGCCGCCGCCCAGGGGGGTGACCTTGGTCTCTTCGGCGTTGGCGTCCATCAGACTGACCTCGAAGCGATAGATGCCGTCGCCGAGGCTGGAGTCGTTGACGTTGACGTTGCTCTCCCCGGCGGCGTACTTGGCCGGGTCGATCCATTTCACCTTTTGACCGTACTGGTCGAAGACGGTGATGCTGGCGTTGGCGGGCAGGGAGAGTTCAAAACCCAGGCTTCCCTTGCCGTCCTTCATGGAGAAGCGGTCCCCTTCCACCACGATGTTTTTACCCAGGTAGCTCACGCCCTGATTGATGCCGGTGGTCGATTGGGCGTCCACCAACTGTTGCAGCAGGGTGTTGGTTTGGCTGGACTGTTGCAGGGTGGACAGTTGCGCCATCTGGCTGGTGACCTCGGCGTTTTCCATGGGTTTCATGGGGTCCTGGTACTGCAACTGGGCGGTTAGAAGATTGATGAAGTTGGTTTGCAGCTCTTCCGCCGACTTGTTTTTGTCCACATAAGTGGGGCCGCCGGTTTTGTATTCCGGAATCGAGTTGATGGTCCCGCTGGAGGTGGTGGAACCGGTATTGGGAACCGTGATGCTCGACATGGGATTCACCTTGCCTTGGGTCATTGGGGGGGCTGATCGTTTTTTCCGGTCTTGTGCCTCCCCCTTGGTCTTGTCCTATAATAGATCAAAGGCCGTGCCAATGTTGAAAATTTACGCAATGCATTGAAATATAATTGATCTTCAAGGAGGACAGGGTTTCGTTGGGGGGAGTTTTCGGGTGGCCTCGGGCAAAAATTTCCCGCTCAAGTCCGGGCAACTCTTGCCGACGCGGGGTGTGGCGGCGTGGAAAGGGGGGGAAGGATGGGGCGCGGCAGGGGGAGAGGGGCTGCGGGCGGCGCGAGTCAAGCTTGCGCAAAGGGCACCCCCTGCGTAAACTGGCGGGATTTACACAAAATCCACGACCTTATGGAGTTGGGGGAGGGGTGATGAAGCGGCGGATGATCCTGGCGGTGGGCGCATTGGCGCTGGGCATGTGGGTGGCACCGGGCGAGGTTCTGGCGCAAACGGCGATTTACAAGGGGGGGGCGTTCATCGTGCGCAAGGTGGGCAAGGTGTGCAAGCTGGAGGTCGCCCTGACCCCGGGCAAGGGCAACAAGGGGCGGGCGATTCTCACCTTGTTCAAGGGGGACAAGTTTCATTCCGAGTTGATCACCGAGCGGCAGTCCATCGGGTCGGCGCAGGGGGCGGTGAAGATCGGGTTTGACAAGGGCAAGGCCGTTGACCACCCGCTGCTCAAGGATGCGGGCAAGGATGACAACTGGCGCTGGCGTTATTTGGGCAACAGCAAGGGGTTGATCGACGAGGTGCGCAAACGCGACGAGATGACCCTCCGGTTTTCCAACGGCAAGAAGGATTTTGCCTTCCAGACCCCCTTGGCGGGGAGCGGCAAGGCGGTGCAGGCGCTGGAAAAATGCAAGTGAGCGATCGCCGTCTCTTGCAATGCCAGGGTGGGAACTCTTCCGCGTGAGGGATTTGGACGCATTCTCCTGGAAAGCCGCTCTGGAGGGGGGGTGTTTTGTCACCGGGACCGACACCGGGGTGGGCAAGACGGTGGTTGCGGCGTGGTTGGTGCGGCGCCTGGGGGGGTGTTATTGGAAGCCGGTGCAGGCCGGGCGGGATCCCGAGGGGGACGACGGCGAAGTCGTGGCCCGATTGGCGGGGGTTTCGCAGGATCGGATTTTCCCTCCGCTCTACGCCTTCGATCTTCCCCGCTCCCCCCACGAGGGGGCGGGTCGGGCCGGGGTGAAGATTGACTTGAATCATTTTGTCTTGCCGACGTCCTCCCGTCCGCTGGTGGTGGAAGGTGCCGGCGGGGTGATGGTTCCCCTGGGGAACGGTCATTATTTCATTGATGTGATGAAACGTTTGGGATTGCCCGTGGTGGTGGTGTGTCGCACCGCCTTGGGGACCATCAACCATTCGTTATTGACCCTGGAGGCGTTGCGGAGTCGGGGGATTGGGGTGGCGGGGGTGATTTTTCATGGTCCGCCGGATGAGGAGAATCGGCGAGCGGTGACGGAGATGGGGCGGGTTCGGGAGTTGGCGTGGATTCCGTGGCGGGAGCGGTTGACGGCGGAAGGTGATTTGGTTCAGCGGGAAATGGACGACTGCGGGTTGCCGTTAGAGCAGTTTCAATTGAAATTTGCACATGCGGAGATGGCAGACGCAAGGAACCCATGCCCAAAATGAACCGTCCTTCCCGCCCCCGAATGCTTAAATCGGGGGCGGGAAGGGCGTTTTCGTCGTAATAAAGTTGGTTGCACCACCAGGTGCCGTTTGACCTGATGTGCAATTCTGAACTGGAACTACGAGACTTCGGGAACTCAAGCCGATGCTTCGGGGATGGTTCTCCTATTTCAAGCATGGACCCAGGCAGACATTCCGTGAGGTTGACGGTTTTGTGAGACGAAGATTACGGGCGCTGCTGCGCAAGCAGGAAGGAAGACCGGGGCAGGGTCGCGGTTTGTCGGATCATCAACGCTGGCCAAATGCCTGCTTCGCTGAGCGGGGGTTTTTCACCATGGGGGAAGCCCACCGGTTGGCGTGCCAATCCCGATGAGGAAACCACTTTTTGGAGAGCCGTGTGCGGGAAAACCGCACGCATGGTTCGGAGGTAGGGGAGGGGAGACCCCTTCCCTACCCCTATCGGTTGGGGTGCGGTTTCGGGTCGCCGGGGGTTCAGGGGGACCTTCCCCCCCCGCCCCCCCCCCGAATTCCGCCGCGACGGAAGAATCCTACGCCGAGCGCGAGAAGACCAGGAAAGCGATGGTCAAATAGTTGATGGACCCCGCCATGTCGATGAGGGCCAAGGCCATGGGACCGGCGGCCACCGCCGGGTCGACCCCGATGCGCTTGAAGAAAAAGGGCAGGGACATGGCGATGGCGGAGGCGATGGTGATGCTCAAGGCCATGGCCGGACCCAGGGTGAGGGAGAGGGAGGGGTTTTGAAAAATGGCGTAGGAGGCGGCGGACAAACAGATGCCGTAGATCGTCCCCTGCACCAGATTGGCCCCCAACTCCTTGAACAACAACTTGAAGAAGTGGGAACTCTGAATCGTCCCCAAGGCCAGGCCCCGCACCACCACGGCGCCGGTCTGGCTGCCGGCGTTGCCCGACATGCCAATGACGATGGGGAAGAAAAAGGCCAGTTGCACCACGGCGGACAAGGTCTCCTCGAAGCCGTCGAGGATGGCCGAGACCAGCAGGTAGGCGACAAAGGCGGTGATCAGCCAGGGCACCCGGGTGGTAAAGATGCGGAACGGCGACTGGGCCAGGATGTTGGCATCCTTGGAGCCGATGCCTGCCATCTTCATCAACGAACCGGTGTTCTCCTCCTGGATGACGTGGATCACGTTGTCGATGGTGATCTGCCCCACCAGCACCCCCAACTCGTCCACCACGGGAACGGCCAGCAGGCGGTAACGGGAGAGCAGCTTGGCCACCGCCCCCTGGGGGGTGTTGACCTCTGCCTTGATCAGTCGGGTCTTGGTGAACTCCTTGATCGGCTTGTTGGGGTCGGCCAGGATCAACTTGCGCAACGAACAGACCCCGGTCAGTCGTTGCAGGTCGTCCACCACGTAAAGATAAAAAATGGATTCGTGGGAGGAGAGCCCCTGCACCGCGTTGATCGCCTCGGCGGCGGTGGTGGATTCCGGCATGGCGAAGATCTGGGTGTCCATCAATTCGCCGGCGGTGTCGCTTTGGTAAACGGACTCCACCTCCGCCGACGGGGCGGCGGGTTCCTCGTTCATGGCCTCGTTCAGCCGTTGGGACGCCTCTGGACCCAGGCCGCAGATGCGCCGTTGCCGGAGCTCGGCGGGGAGGACTTTCAGCACGGGAATGATTTGTTCCAGGGGGCAATGGCTCAGGATGAAATTGCGCTGCCCCTCCGACATTGCCTCCAACACCTGGGAGGCGTGGCTGGCCGGGGAGAGGAAGGCGAAGACCTCGTTGGCCTTGTGTTCGGGAAAACTGTTCAGCACGGAGGCGATGTCGGCGGGGGCGAGTTTGCTCAAAAGCTGGGTCAAATGGGTCGCCGATCCCCGCCGATGCAGACGCATGATGGCTTCGGAGATCTTGGCGTTGATCGGGGGTTGGGCGGTGGGGCCCGTATTGTCCAGAACCATCATGGCCATGGCGATTCTTTCTTCTCAAGTCGAATGCGATTCCGGGGGCCGAGGTTTCAGCCCGTCTTCTTCAGGTCGGCGCGGCTTTAGAATCCGTAGACCACCGAGGCGATGACCAGATAATTGATCACCCCCAGCACGTCGATGGTGGTGAGGACGTAGGGACCGCCGCCCACCGCCGGATCATGCCCCAGGCGTTGCAGCAAAATGGGGAAGGTGGCGGCGATGACCCCGGCGTAAATGATGTTGGAGAGGATGCTGACCCCCACCACGAAGGCCAGGGTCCAACTTTTGAACACCACGATGGCGTAGGTGGAGAGGCAGAGCCCGTAAAAGGCCCCCACCAGCACCCCGACGCTGGTCTCCTTGACCAGCAGCTTGAGGTAGTCGCTGACCTGGATGACGCCGGTGGCCAAGCCCCGCACCGCCACCACGGCGGCCTGACTGCCCACGTTGCCCGCCATGCCGAAGATCATGGGCATGAAAAAGCTCAGTTGGATCACCTGGGACATGGTGTCCTCGAACCGCCCCAACACATAGGCGGCGAGCAGACCACCGAGGAAAGGCGCCGCCAACCAGGGCAGGCGGGTCTTGGCCACGGTGATGAAGGACTGGGTGAGGAAGCCCAACTTTTCCGTGTCCACGCCCACGGTTTTGAGCATCGACTCGGTGTCCGCGTCCTGGATGACGAGGATCAGGTCGTCGACGGTGATGATGCCGCGCAACACCCCTTGATCGTTGACTACGGGGATGGCCATGAAGCCGTGGCGGGTGACCAGTTTGGCCGCCTCTTCCTGGGGGGTGTCCACGTTGACGGTGTGGACCCGGGTCTCCATGATGTCCCGCACTCGCTTGTGGGCCGGGGAGAGGAGCAACTGGCGCAACGAGCTGACCCCCACCAGCCGTTGTTGATCATCCAACACGTAGACGTAGGCGGCGAACTCCTGGGAGGGCAGCTCCCGCACTGCTTGAATGGCGGCGCTAGCGGTGGTGTCTTCCGGCAGGGTGAAAAAGCGGGAGTTCATCAGGCTGCCGGCGGTGTCCGGCAGATATTGCAGCAGATTCTGAACTTCCTTGCGCGTCTCCTTGCGCAGGGCGTTCATCAGGTGGTCGCCCACCTCGGGGCTGAGTTGGCCGATGATGCGGCTGCGGGTGTCCGGCGGCAGGCTCTCCAGGATGGGGACGATGCGTTCCAGGGCGCCAATGGAGACGATGTGGATCTGCAACTCCTCGTTCAGATCCTGCAACGTCTCTCCCGCCTGCTGCGGCGAGGCGATCATGTCGAACAATTCGGCGGCGTCCTCCAGATCTTCGGAGGAGTTGATCACCAGGGCGATGTCGGGGGGGAGCAGGCGACTGAGAATGCGCGTCAGTTGATCCGTGGCACCCTTTTTATGCAAGCGGTGGATGGTCTCCACGTACATGGGGGGATGGTTGGGTTCGGTGACCTTGGGGGGGTCCTCAACCGCGATCATGCTCATGCGAAATCCTTCCTGGCGTTCATGGCTTGTGACCGGCGCCCCCGGACCAACGGCAGGGGGCGGCTTTGTGGAGAACCCGGCGGCGGGGTCTCCACCAATCCAAACAGGTTTCGCCCCATGGCGCGGAGGCGAAAGGTTCGGGACGACGTCCCTCGTTCCACCGGAGGGCGCGCCCACGCGGCGGGGCGACGCTTCGCGCCCCGGGGAACGGGAAAACGGCGGGCGTCCTCGATCCTCGCGTCAGGAAAAACCAACCCGAGCCGATGGCCTGAGGGATGCCAACAGGGCGTCCTCAACCACGTCACATGGCTTCAAACAAGACAATGGGGGGGTAACGCGTCTCTTCCCTGGGGTGTTGCGGGTCAGGGAAGCAGTTTCGAGCGAGGCAAGCGGGGAAGGGGCAGGGGAAAAACGGAGGCTTAGCCGAACGTCTTCACCGACTTACCGGGCTGCGAAACTGGGGGTGTGAGCGTCCATACATCCTCCAAGGGTAGGTTTCCGATGCCCCGGATGTTCGTGTTTTTTAGGGCGCGTGTCAAGTTGGAAATACATTTTTACAGCGCAATTCCAAGGAGTCCCACAACCATTTCCGTGTTCATGTTCTTGGGGTTAGAACATTATCGACATGTTCAACAGTATAACTACCGTTCGTTATGTTTCCGCGACGTTCCATCCGACCCGAGGGTGCCATGGAGTGGCTGGATGATCTTTTCACGAGGCTGGTCTTGATAACAGGGGGGCGATTCGGCTACCCTTCCATGTTAGTTCTGGGATTTTACAGATCGTGCGCGGCCTTCCTGGCCGCCGGAATCCCCCCACGAGAGCGAGGTTCATGACATGTCCGACTCCGACTCCACCAACGTCGGCATCGATCCGTTCAAGGATATTTTGTTAGCTTCGGACGGCTCGGAGTTTGGCGCGGGAACCGAGCGCATCGGCTTGGAGCTGGCCCAACGACACGGGGCGCGGCTGCATGTGTTTCGCCTGCTCACCGCCTCGCCGGGGACCGACGAGGGGTTGACCGAGGAGCAAGAGGCCAACTTGCAGATGGAGCGCATGACGGAGTTGTGCGCCGATCGGGGGGTGGAGTGTATTCCCCTGTTGCGTCCCGGCAATGGCGACCCCGGCCTGGCCATCGTCGCCGCCGCCAAGGAGATCGGGACTCAACTGGTGATCATGGGTCGGCGGGGCAGGCGCGGCCTAGCCAAGCTGATGGTGGGCGAGGCCACCGCCAAGGTGATCGAGAAGGCGGAATGTTCGGTGCTGGTGGCACCGCGGCTGGTCTCCTACTGGAGCAACGGCGTGCTGCTGGTGCTGGAGGATCCCCCCCAGGGGGAAGGAGACGCCGCCGCCATCGCCGCGTTTCATCTCGCCCTTCACGCCCGCATCCCCCTGACCATCCTGATGATGGCCGAGGAGCAGGACAACGATGCGGAACGTCGGGAGACCAATCAGACGGTCAACCGGCTGGTGGCCATGGCCCATCTCCAGGGGGTGGCCTGCGAGGGGATGGTGCAGTTTGGCGACATCGACGAAATCGCCTTGGAGACGGCCCGGCAGCGGGCGGCGGATTTGATCGTCTGCGAGCCCCGCGACCGTTCGGTCATCGAAAAATTGTTCAACGCCAACAACATCATTAAGCTGATCGGTCAGGTTCATTGCCCGGTGCTGGTGGTCAAGCCCGTCGCCGCAGGTGCCGCCCCCGCAGTCGATTGAGCCCCCCCCGGAGCCGCTGGATCGCGACGCCCATCCTCTCATAAAAAAAGGAGACCATGCCCGCCGTGGTTTCCTTTTTTTTGTATGGTTTTACTTCTCGACGAGGATTTTTCCGAGTAGCAAGGTCCGTGGTCCGCCCCACTTCACGCCGGGGCGGGCTGGGCCTCCGAGGGGGGATCATCCAGCGCCACTTGGTTGCGTCCGCCGTTCTTGGCCCGGTAGAGGGCGGCGTCGGCGCGGCGGTAGGTGAAATCCCACCCCTCCTCCGGCTGAAGTTGGGCCACCCCCACGCTCACCGTCACCCGTCCCACCCCCGGCGCGGGAGAGGCCATCTCCGCCACCCGACGCCGCAGTTTTTCCGCCAACACCCGCGCCCCCGCCAAATCCACATCTCCCGCCAACACCGCGAACTCCTCGCCCCCCATGCGGAACAGGGCGTCGCAGGCCCGCAGCGTCCGCCGCGCCTCTTCCGCCACGGCCACCAGCACCCGATCCCCGGCGTCATGGCCGTGATGATCGTTGACCCGCTTGAAGTGGTCCAGATCAAAAATCAGCAGCGAAACCGGTGTGTTGTGGCGTTGCGCCTCCTTGAGCCGGAGATCGGTGAGGACGCCGAAGGTAAAGCGATTGTACGCCCCGGTCAGGGGGTCATGATGGGCCAGACGCTCCAGGCGATCCCGCACGAACCGCTTGACCAGCCAAATGATCATCCCCAGGGCCAGGATGTCCACCACGATCAAGCCCAGGGCCATGGTGAAATAGCGTTGTTTCGATTCCGCCTCCCGCTGCACCGCCAACACCATGTCGTTGGCCCAGTTCCAGCAGCGTTCGCTCTCTTCCATCATGCGACGTTCCAACTCCGGCGTTTTCGCGACGCGATAGGCCAGGATGGTCCGGCGCAGGGCGTGCCACCCATCCTCCAATGGCATCAACGTCTCCAGCCCCTCTCCTTCCATGGGCTTCACCGCCAGGGCGTTGCGATCCCGGTCCATTTGCCGCAGCAAGGCCTGGCGCTCCAGGTCGGTGGTGGGGGGAAGGTCGTCGTCCTCCCATCCCTGCTTGCCCACCAGGGCGTGAATGCGCACCGAAACCTCGGTCAGCAGGGCGTCGTCGGGGGCGTGGCTGCGCTCCAGCTTGACCACCCGTTGCAACAATCCCCGCACCTGTCCACTCAAGTTGACCCGATGAGCATCGCCTCGCACCTGCTCCAGCGCATAATACAGTATTAAACTGTTAATGCAGGCAATAAGCAGCACCAGCGCCGCCGCCGACATTAAAAACGTCGAGATGTGTTTCATGCCAAGTAGGCCTGTCCCCGACTTGGACCGCTCCAGTGAGAGGGGAGGAGGGGGAGAGCGATCCATTCCCGTCCAGTTTACCACTTCACCATCAAGAATAA
The DNA here is from genome assembly GCA_015231965.1 of Magnetococcales bacterium. Classification (GTDB taxonomy): domain Bacteria; phylum Pseudomonadota; class Magnetococcia; order Magnetococcales; family JADGAP01; genus JADGAP01. Next base: position 41,415 of record JADGAP010000002.1, read on the forward strand.
CAATGCAACTCATTCAGCGTCCCCATGGCGGGGGGAGGGTTTACTTTCGCGGCGTTCCGGGGTAAGGCTATGGGCCGTGAACTCCTCGAAAACCCCCAGCGCGCTCCCGGGTCCGAAACATGGCGGAGAGCGGGAGATCGACCATGCCTCGCTTGATTTTGGCGGGATTGATCGCGGCCCCGTTGTTGGAACTCTACCTGATGGCCCGGGTGGGGATGCGCATCGGCGCGGGCTGGACCGTGGCCATATTGGTGATTTCGGTCTTTTTGGGCACGGCGTTGATCCGTCGGGCGGGGATGAAAACCTTTTTATCCTTTCAGGATCGGGTCGCCCGAGGCGAGCCCCCCGGCGAGGCCCTGGCCGACGACGCCATGCTGATGCTGGGCGGGGCGCTGTTGGCCCTGCCGGGATTTTTGAGCGACGCGCTGGCCCTGCCGCTGCTTTTTCCCTGGACCCGCAAGTTGGTGCGCACCGGACTGTTGGGCTTTTTGTCCCGCCATTTTCACTATCATGCCACCCAGCGGGTGGTCCGTCCGGACGAGGAGTGGTTCCGCAAGCAGCGCAACCCCGCCGGGGAACAGGGTGGCGTGGTGATCGAGGGGGAGTATCAGCGGGAAGCCGGAGAGGATGAAGATAAAGATGAAGACGATGGCAGCGCGAGGGCGTCCCACAGCGCCGACCAGGGGATGACCCCCTCGCGCACCAGGCGCATCGGCTCCTCCAGCAGCGACACCACGGTGGAAGGGGCGGCGGATGTGGCGGAATCCTCCCCATTCTCCCCCAGGGTCAACACCTCGGCCACCTGATCGACGGACCAGCGGCGGCGAATCTCTTCCGCCGAGACGGCGGGGGGGTGACCGGCGGGATTGGCGCTGGTGGAAACCAACGGCCCCCCCCAGGCGGAAAGCAGCGCCTGCACCAGCGGGGCTGGCGACCAGCGCACCGCCACCCCGCCCTCTGGACCTTGAATCCACGCCGGGGCCTCCAGGGCCGCAGGTAAAACCAAAGTCAACGGGCCCGGCCAAAAGCGCTCCATCAACCGCCGGGCGGTGGACGAAGGGGGGCGGGTGAGGCCGGTCAAGGCGGCGGGTTCGGGAATCAGTACGATAAACCCCTTGTCCCCGTCCCGCCCCTTGAGGCGGCGCAATCGCTCAACCGCCAGGGGTTGGAAGGGGTCCACTCCCAGACCGGGAAGGGTTTCGGTGGGACAGGCGATGATCTCGCCCCGTCGCAAGGCCGCGACGGCCCGTTCCACGGCGTGTCGCCGCTCCGGCGTGAGGGGCGGAAGGGGAAACGCCCCCGAAGTCATGGGGTGACGGGTTTCCAATTTTTCGCCAACCGCTCCCCTTCTTCCCGTTGGGGGGCGGGCAGGTTCCTGGCCAGGTCGGACAGGGCGGTCTTGGCGTTGGCGTGGCCCCGGGCGGCGGCGACGCTGAACCACATGTAGGCCTGGATCGGGCTGGGATCGACGCCCAACCCCTTGGCGTACATCGCCCCCAAGGCGTTTTGCGCCGGGCTGAATCCCTGCATCGCCGCCTTGCGGAACCATTTGGCCGCCTCGCTCAGATTGCGCGACACCCCCTGACCATTGAAATAGAGACCGCCCAGGGCGTTTTGCGCCGCGGGCAGACCCCGATCCGCCGCCATGCGGAACCATTGGGCCGCTTCCACCGGATCCTTGGCGGCCCCTTGGCCGAAGGCGAACCAGTTGCCCAGCGACAATTGGGCGTTGGCGTCCCCGGCTTCCGCCGCCTTGCGCAGTTCGGCGACGCCCCGGGCGTTGTCGCCCTGCTGGAAGGCCTGCCGTGCGTTTTCCATGGGACCCGCCATGGCGATGGCCGCTCCAGCGGCCAGGATCAAACCCGTCAACATCCAACGCTTGTGCATGGCCTGCCCCCCATAACGAACCGAGACGCCCCTCGAAAACGCTTCCTCCCCCAAGGTATCGGTTTCCCGCCTTCCGGATCAACCGCAAAAAGCAACCCATAGAGCCATTCCACTTTATAGTTGTTCCATTTAAGATTGGCGCACCATGGGCTTGAGGGAGCAAGGAACTCATTCCAAAAAATAAACCGTCCTTCCCGCGGAAGCGGGAATCCAGAAAAGCCGATCGGTGAATGGCTCCCTTCAAACAAACGGAAAGGGGGCTTGTTTCCTCGTAACGATCTCTGCATTTCCCTCCCCCTTCCCTGGATTAGGGAAGGGTACACGTGGGTGGTTGACGCGGATCTGAAGAGCTATTTTGACACGATACCGCATGAACGGTTGATGGACCGGGTGAAAGAGAAGATCAGCGACGGAAAGGTGCTGGGATTACGGGATGGTTTTCTCCAGCAGGGGATCATGGAAGGCATGAAGACAAGGAATCCCCCCAATGGCCCCGACTTTTTTCCAGGGGACTCTTTGTCGGGCGGGGCGCGGCAACCGGTGAGGCCGGGGGTCAACCGGCGGCGGAACGGGGCGGCGCGTCGAGGGCGGCGTCGGCCTCCTCGACGCCCCATCGGGGGCGGGCGTTCAACCCCATGGCGCTGTGCTGCCCCCGTTGCAACCGCCGCAGCCCCGCCAGGGCGATCATGGCCCCGTTGTCGGTGCAGAGGGAGAGGGCGGGAAAGCGCACCGTCACCCCCACCGCCGCCGCCCGTTCCGCCAACCGGCCGCGCAGGCGTTGATTGGCCCCCACCCCCCCGGCGACCAGCAGCCGATCCACCCCCTCCCGGCGACAGGCCGCCAGGGATTTGTTGGTCAGCACCTCCACGATCGCCTCCTGATAGGAGGCCGCCGTATCCCGCCGAAAGAACTCGCCCGTCTCCCCGACGTGGGCCGTCAGATGGAGCCGCAGGCTGGTTTTGAGTCCTGAAAAGGAAAAGTCTGGATTGCTCTTGTCACGCAGCGCCCGGGGGAAAGCGAAAGCGGCGGGGTCGCCTCCCTCCGCCAGGCGGGAGATGGCCGGTCCGCCGGGATAGCCCAGCCCCAGCAGGGTCGCCCCCTTGTCGAAGGCCTCGCCCACCGCGTCGTCCAGACTCTGCCCCAGCAGCCGATAGACCCCGAAGGCCGCCGCATGAACCAGCAGGGTGTGACCGCCGGAGACCAGCAGCCCGATAAAGGGAAAAATCCCTGCGTCCCCGGCGTCGGGATCCTCCAGCAGCGGGCTGATCAAGTGGCCTTCCATGTGGTGAATCCCCAACAGCGGGAGGCCCGTCGCCAGGGCCAACCCCTTGGCCGCCGCCACCCCGGTAAGCAGCGCCCCGACCAATCCCGGACCCGCCGTCACCGCCACACCGTCCAGCGCCGCCACCGGGGTGTCGGCCTGGCGCAACGCCGCCGCGATCACTGGTCCGATGTTGCGAATGTGGGCCCGACTGGCCAACTCCGGCACCACCCCGCCGTAGAGGGCGTGCATCTCCACCTGGGAGTGGACGACGTTGGAAAGCACCCCCGCCACGCTATCCACCACCGCCGCCGCCGTTTCGTCGCAACTGGTCTCGATGCCCAAGAGCCGCATGACGCCCGCCCTCCCCCTCGCTCATCCTCCCGCCCCAAAACGCCCCGGACGTGGTCGCAGTGTACGGCGAAACCCAACCTTCCCACCACCATCCACGCCGCATCCATGGGGGGGGAGAGGATCGAAGGGGGGGAAGAGGGCGATGGCGGGCGAACGGCGCCGCGTCGTCGAGGGATTTCCCGGATTTTTGCTGGAAGCGCGGGGCAAAGCGGGGAATACTGATTCCTTCCAGAAAGCTTGGGGCGGCGAGGAGTTTCACCATGGGCGGAACGCGACGATCATCGGCCAAGGGCGACGGCGCTCCCGACGCCGAAACCCTGCTGCGGGAGTTGGAAGTGGAGTTGGCCGCCCCCTCTCCCTTTCATCCGGCGGCCCCGGACGCTCCGGCGGCGGTGGAGGCCTCCCGCGCCGCGGAGATGACCCCGGACCCCGACCGCCCCTGGAAGGCCGCCCCCCCCGCCGCACCGGAGTCCCCCCGCGGCGGCGGCGAAAGCGGCCTGGGGCTTTCGGAAAAACAGACTTTGCGCGCCGCATGGCAAGCCTTGTCGGAAAAATTGAGCGACGACGTGGCGTGAGCCCCCCCGGGCGGGTGGCGGCGCCAGATCCTTCCCATTCACCCCCTGACACCCTGAATCCGAGAGTCCGACCATGAGTTTTTCCCGCGCGTTGCGCATTGGCACCCGGGGCAGCCTGCTGGCGTTGTGGCAGGCCCGTTGGGTTCAATCCCGACTTCAGGCGGTTCATCCCGGCCTGGAAGTGGTCTTGGAGATCATCAAAACCCAGGGGGATAAAATTCTCGACGTCCCCCTGGCCCAGGTGGGGGGCAAGGGGCTCTTCGTCAAGGAGTTGGAAGAGGCGATGCTGGAAGACCGCACCGATCTGGCGGTCCACTCGATGAAGGACGTGCCCGCCGAATTTCCCCCCGGCCTGGGGCTGGCGGCGGTGCTGGAGCGGGAGGATCCCCGGGACGCCCTGCTGTCGGTCCACTTCAACAGCCTGGACGAACTGCCCCAGGGGGCGCGGGTGGGCTCGTCGTCGTTGCGGCGGCAGAGCCAGATCAAACGGTTGCGCCCGGATTTGCAGGTGGTTTCGCTGCGCGGCAACGTCAACACCCGCATCGCCAAGCTGGAGGCGGGGGAGTTCGACGCCATCCTGCTGGCCGCCGCCGGGGTCAAGCGGTTGGCCATGACGCAACAGGTCAAGCAATATCTCGAACCGGATCAAATGCTGCCCGCCATCGGTCAGGGGGCGGTGGGGGTGGAGGCCCGGTTGGGAGACGAGGCGGTGCTGGCCCTGCTCCGCCCCTTGGACCACGCCCCCACCCGGATTTGCGTCGAGGCGGAACGGGCCTTTCTCGCCACCCTGGAGGGGGGATGCCAGGTTCCCATCGCCGGTCACGCCCAATGGCAAGGCGACGCCCTGCGGCTTCAGGGGCTGGTGGGGGATCTGGAGGGACGGCGGGTGGTGGAGGAGACCATGGAAGGCTCGGCCTCGGACCCCGCCGCCCTCGGCGTGGCCCTGGCTCATCGACTGCTGGATCAGGGTGCCGCCGCTATCCTGGCGGACGTGTATCACGGGGCGGCGGTTCGGACGTGAGCGGCGACGGGGTCGCCTCCCCCTCCCCCTCCTCACCCGGCCTGTTGCGCGGACGGCGCATCCTACTCACCCGCCCCCAGCCCGAATTGGACGAAACCGCCCAACGGGTGGCGGCGCTGGGGGGGATTCCCCTCCTCGCCCCGGCGATGGTCATCGCCCCGCCCCAGGAGGAGGCCCCGCTGCGCCATGGATTGCAAACCCTGGCGGATTGGGACGGGATTTTGTTCACCAGCGTCAACGCGGTGCGGGCGGTGGAGCGCTTCCCCTTGCCCGACGTAAAACCATTGGCTTACGCCGTCGGCGGCAAAACCGCCCAGTCCCTGGAGGCGGCGGGATGGCGGACGGCCCCCCTGCCCCCCGGGGTGCGGGATGGGGCGTCGCTGGCCGAGGCGATGATCGCCGCCGGGGGCAAGCAGGGCGTGGCCGGTCGGCGTTATTTTTTCCCCCGGGCCGAGGAGGGGCGGGAGGAGTTGGCGGAACGGCTGCGTCAGGCGGGGGCCAAGGTGGAACTGGTCATCGCCTATCGGGCGGTGGCGTCCCACGCCATTCCGGAAGAGGCGGCGGCGCGGCTGTGCGCCGGAGAGGTGGATGGGGCGCTTTTTTTCAGCCCCCGCACCGTCGCTTTGTTTCTGGCCCTGCTGACTCCCCCGATGCGCCAAGGATTGGCCCGGGCGGTGCTGGGGGCTCTGAGTTCGGCGGTGGCGGCGGCCCTGGCGGGGGGGGGCTTTCCCGGGGCGGTGGTTCCCGATCGCCCCGAGGCGGAAGCCCTGCTCGACCGGGTGGGGGTGCGGCTCCTGGAAGGTTCCGCCGTGGAGTGACCGCTGGCCGGTTCGAGGGCCCTCGCCGCACGACAAAAAAACGGGGCCCGAGGGCCCCGTTTGGCGTCACGCCGAACTCGCGGTGAGAGCGAGGTTTAGGCGAAGGTGTCCGCCATGATGCTCTGATACCACCCTTCGGCGTAGATGGCTTCCTGCTTGCGGAAGGTATCCTTGCCCGCGCCCAGATCGGCGGAGGGGGGGGAGATGGCGGTGCTGGTGATCTTGAGCTTGCCTTCCGAAACGCCGCCGATATGGGCCACGGAGATGCCGTAGTCGGGGGTCAGGATGGAGTAGCAGGTGTTGGCGTAGGAGGGGTCGCCCGCTTCCTTGCCGGAGAGGGCGGCCACGATATTGGCGGCGGCCACCTTGGCTTCGGAGTTGGCGGCGTAGCCGGACTTGGGCAGGGCGTCCTTGTCGGTCAGACCAGCGATGGCGCAGGCGTCGCCGATGACGTAAACGTCCTTGTGCAGGGTCGATTCGCAGGTCGCGGGATTGACCGGGCACCACCCCTTGTCGTTGACCAGACCGCCCACGTGGGCGATGTGACCCGCCACCTGAGGCGGAATGACGTTGATGCAGGAGCTTTTGTACGTGTCGCCCATGTCGCCGGCGGTGACGGTCATGCCCGCCACGTCAATCTTGGTCACCTTGCCGCCCTCGGCACCCTTTTTCCACTCCACGTTCAGCCCCAACTCCTTCCAGCCGCTGACGAAGAGGGGCTGCTTGGCGAAGGCGTCCTTGGCGTCGAGGATGATGACCTTGGACTTGGGCTTGTGCTTCTTCATCCAGTGGGCCACCAGGCTGGCCCGTTCGTAGGGTCCGGGGGGGCAGCGGAAGGGATTCGGCGGGGCGACGATGATGAAGGGGTCGCCATCGGTCATGGACTCCAACTGCTTCTTGAGCAGCAGGGTTTGGGGACCGGCCTTCCAGGCGTGGGGCATCTTTTCCGCCGCTTCGGCGCTGAAGCCCTCGATGGCACCAAACTTCAGCTCGACGCCGGGGGAGACCACCAGCTTGTCGTATTCGAAGCTCTTGCCGCCCTTGGTGGTGACCTTCTTGGCGGCGGCGTCGATGCCGGTCACTTCGTCGATGACCACATTGATGCCGTGCTTCTTCAGACCCTCATAGCCCCAGGTCTGCACCTTCATGTCGCGATGGCCCACCAACACGGGGTTGGAAAGGGGGCAGGAGATATACTTTTCGTTCATCTCGATGAGGGTGACGTCGGCGGAGGGAAGCCCCTTCTTGACGTACTTGGCGGCCACGGCGCCGCCATAGCCGCCGCCCACCACCACCACGCGAGGAGCCGCGGCCCGCCCGATGCTGGGCAGATACAGACCGCTGGCGGTCACGGCGGCGGCGCCGCCGGTCAGTTTGAGAAACGTTCTACGAGTGAATTGGGACATCGATGGCATCCTCCGTGCTTCACTTGGCCTGGCTGGCATAGAAATGGGCGGTGGCTTTCAGCTCATCCACGGAGAGCTTATCCACCTTCTCCTTCATCTTCTTCTCCTGGGGCACCTTGAAATTGGGATCCTTCAAGTCGGCCATTTTGATCAGGAGATAGTCCAGCCACTGCCCGGCCATGCGGGGGGTGCTTTCGTCTTGCTTGACGCCGCCCTCTTCATGGCATTTTTCGCATTGCTTGTCGGCGATGGCCTTGCCCTTCTTGGCCAGGGCGGGGTCCACCTTGGTATCTTCCACCATGTTGGGGTTGGTTTTGGCGTCGCCCCACTTGAGCTTGGAATAGAACTCGGCGATGGTCTTGAGCTCCTCGTCGCTGTATCCCTTGGCGACGCGGACCATGATGGTGGAGTGACGGGAACCGTCCTTGAACTCCTTCAACATCCCTTCCAGATGCTTGGCGGGCATGCCGGCGATGGAGGGCATGGAGGGACCGGCGGAGACGCCGTCGGGACCATGACAACCCGCGCAGGTGTTGCTCAACATTTCGGGAGAGGCCCCGGCCATGGCCGAACCGGCCAGCAGCAGGCCGCCCGCCAGCAACGCGCTGGTCAGAAGGGTCGTGCTCTTTTTTTTCTGCATGAGATCCTCCGCTTCGTGTGGTCCCCCCGGGTGCGGCTCCCGTGAGAGGGACGATTAAACTTGCGCCCTTGGGTTACAGGGCGATCCGGGAACTAGATGTCCCCCTGGGCCGCCCCGTCTTGAATTTCCTTGATCACGGTCCACACCCGTTCCGCTTCCTTGCGCAGATCGTCCGGCAATTTTTTGCCGCCGTGGATCATCAGGTCCAGGCTCATGGTGTGCAGCCACAGCTTGCCGTTCTTGTCCTGCACCACGGCGATGCGGCAGGGCATGAAGGCGGTGTAGGCGTCGTTGTATTCCGCCATCATCTTGCCGACCATGGCGTCGCAGAACGAGAGGAAGGAGATGTGGCGATACTCCTTGTTGGTCATCGCCTGCACTTGCTTGTAGAACGGCGCCTCGCCCACGAACATAAAGTTCTTGGACGCCGCCAAGCTTTTCAACGACTCCTTGACGTCATCCGCCGAAAGGCCGTCCTTCACCTGCACCGACCGCACCATGGCGGAGCCGGGGTCGCCGGTCTCCATCATTTTGCCCGCGAACTGCTTGTAGGTCGCCACGTATCCTTCGTCAAAGGTTTTGAGCATGGGGCCATACTTGAAATAGCCGTATCCCCCCGCCGCCACCGTGGCCATGCCAATCAATGCGAACACCTTGCCGAAAAAGCCCATCCCCGTTTTCTCCGATAGCTGACAGCCGCTGTTCCCGAGTCGTCAATCTTTTTATGTCGCCTGATCAGGCGTGGGTCGTGATTTTTTTCCGTGTTGCGCCAACCGCCCCCTCCCGGACAGTTTGCTTCCTCCTTCCCTTCCCTTCCCTCCCTTCCCTTGGCCGGGCTTGGGGCCGATGGCGTCGAAGGGCGTCAGGAACGCCCGCGCCGCCGCCGTGGATTTCGCCATCCCCCTTCCCCTTGGGGCGTGGGGCGGTCCGCCCCGGGGCCATCCAAGACATCGAGGGGTCCAACGAAATGACGAAGCCAATGACGGCAAAAAGAGGCGTCGCACAGGGGGGGTGAGGGGCTGAATATTATTCCTTCCTAATATTAGTTGATTATAATATACATCCCAAGCGTGAAAAAACTCCTAGATGAAAGCAAATGCGCCCTTCATCCGTCAAGAGTTTTCCGAAGGGGACGACGAATCAGGGGAGAATTTATATTTGAGAAGAGGGATCATGCCGAGGTTGTTGCAATGCATCAAGAACTGGCCCGGACGCCGATGGGAAAAAACGGATCGTCTTTCTTGCCGCAAAGCGGGGCGGTGGAAGGTCGGGCGCTTTGCGCTTGCTCCGGGGGGATGAGAACGCTAACCTGAGGACGTCTTGTGAAAATTCATTGGGGTTTCCCGTCCTGGAGCGACAGACGATGCGCATTCTGCTGATCATGCCACGCTTTGCCTCGCCCCATCAGCCCTACGATTTTCCCTTGGGCATCGCCTATGTTTCGTCGGCGTTGAAGCGGGCGGGACACGAGGTGCGGTGCATCAATCTCAACACCCGTTGGCGCCCCACCGCCGAGGTGGTGATGGAGGAGGCGCGGCGGTTTCGGCCGAAGCTCTGCGCCACCGGCGGTCTGGCCAGTTCATTGGGGGATTTGCGGGAGATTCTGGCCGCCGCCAAGGGGGTGGACGCCCGCATCGTCACGCTGCTGGGGGGGGGATTGCTCACCTCCGATCCAGAGACCGTCGCCCGACTCATCCCCTTTGACGTGGGGGTGTTGGGCGAGGGGGAGGAGCCGGTGGTGGAGGCGGCGGCGGCGCTGGAGAGCGGCGCGCCGTTGACGGCGGTGGACGGGTTGGTCCTGCCCCAGGCGGATGGAACCTTGATCCGCACCCCGCCCCGGCGGGTGGTCAAGAACATCGACAGCTATCCCTGGCCCGACTTCGAGGGGTTCGAGGCGGACAAACTGGTGGATCTGCTGCTGCCCTACGACAACTACGCCTACCACTATTTCGACCAGCCCCGAGCCTTGCCGATCATCGCCAGCCGGTCGTGTCCCTTTGGCTGCACGTTTTGTTTTCATCCCAACGGGCGGGTCTATCGCGAGCGCAATCTGGAGGATTTTTTGCGGGAGGGGCGCTATCTCATCGAACGGTATCGCCTGAACATGCTGCTGGTGCTGGATGAGCTGCTGGCCTTCAAGCGGGAGCGGCTGCTGGCCTTTTGCGAGGGAATGAAGGCCCTGCGGGTCCAGTGGATGTGCCAACTCCACGTCAAGGTGGTGGATGACGAAACCTTGATCCGCCTGAAGGAAGCGGGATGCATCTACCTGAGCCTGGGGTTGGAGAGCATGAGCCCGGCGGTGTTGTCCAGCATGAAGAAAAAGGCCGACCCCGCCCAGCTGGACCGGGCCTTGGAATTGACTCATCGCCACCGTCTGGGGATTCAAGGCAACTTCATCATCGGCGACCCGGCGGAAACCCCCGAAACGGCGGCCCAGACCCTCTCCTGGTGGGAGAAAAACCCCGTCTATCAGGTGAGTTTCACCCGCTTGAAGGTGTTTCCCGGCAGTCCGGTGTTTGAGGCGGCGGTGGCGCGGGGGGTGGTGACGGATCGGGCGGCGGCGTTGCAAAATCCCGGCATCAACCTGACCGGGATGGACGACGAGACCCTGGACGCCCTCTATCGGCGCATCGCCACCCTCAACATGACCTGTCTGGAGCCTTCGGCGCTGCGTTCGTTTCAGCGGCAGACGCCGGATCATCCGGCGCGGGGTCCGTTGTACGAGGCGGCGTGGGCCTGTCGTTGGTGCGGGGCGGAAAATCGCACCCGCAACCTCTCCCCGCCGGGGGAGGGGGCACCGGGGATCACCGACGATTGGGTGTTCCACCTCAGTTGCCGCACCTGCCTGGCCCGCTCCCACGTAATGAACGTGGCCCATGCCCAGCGCCTGGATCCCGCGGCCGAGGCGTTGCTGGCCCAGGGGGAGGCGGCTTGGCGTCAGGCGCGGGGCAATGGCGACGGGACGTTGGTGCGCCGGGCGGCGGAACATTTCAGCGAGGTGCTGCATCACCATTTCGACGGTGTGGTGGAGCGCGCCCCCTGGGCGGTGATTCAGGCCGCCCGACGACTGGGAGAGTTGCACTTGCGCTTCGGCTCCCTGGAGACCGCCTTGCTCGCCCTGCGCATCGCCGTGTTGGGCAACCCCTGGAACGCGGAACATCATGTGATGTATGGCCAGGCCCTGGTCAAGGAGGGGAGTCCGGCGGCGGCGCGAATGCATTTGCGCACCGCCCTGGCCCTGCGTCCCGACGGCGAACGCGCCTGGCGCGACCCTCTGGAACGGCTCCTCGCCGCCCTGGAGCGGGTGGAGGGCGGCGCGGGGGGCGGCTATTTTTCCCCGGACGTGGCGGCCCGAGTGAGATGAACGGGAGGCGGCGATGGGGGCGGTCGGAACCTCTTTCCGTCCCAGGTCGGTCCATGGGGCGCTTGAGGCGGTGCCGAGCCCCTTGCGACCATGATCGCTTTGGGCGTGTTGACCTTGGAGCGATCCGTCGTATTTGCAGCATATGTATAGCCATTCCATTTTAAAATTACACATGTCGTCAAGCGGCGCTTGGGTTATGCAACCAACTCCTCAACCACGAAAACGTCATTCCCGCGAAGGCGGGA
>JADGAP010000300.1 GCA_015231965.1 Magnetococcales bacterium
ATTCCATGGGCCGCCGTCAGGGAGAGCGAGGAAACTTTCTCATTATAATCCCTTCTTCCCGCCGATTTCGATGGCCGTTCATGGACCAACTCCGAGGGGGCGGGTCAACCCGTCTTTTCCCAATCGAAGGGGGGGAGGTCGAGGAACGCCTTCTTGAGTCCCTCGTTCCAGTGCTTGCGCAGGGAGGAGAGGGTGGAGGAGTTCGCCTTGTAGCGCAAACGGCGTTGGATGGTCAGGCTGTTGCGGGTGTAGACCAGCAGATCGATGGGCGGTCCCACGGTGAGGTTGCTGCGCATGGTTCCATCCAGCGACACCAGGATGCAGCGGGCGGCGGCGGGCAGGGAGAGATCCCAGGTGATCAGGCGGTCCAGCACCGGTTTGCCGTATTTGGTCTCTCCCACCTGGAGAAAGGGGCGCTCCGGCGAATAGTGGATGTAGTTGCCTTCGGGATAGATGAGCAGCAAATCCGGATCGGCGCGCCCGATCTGTCCGCCGAGGATGAAGGTGGCGCTGAAATTGGCGGAGGCCCCGGCCAGGCTCTCCTGGCGTTTTTGCGTCTGGGCGCTCACCTCGCCGACGTAGTCCGCCGCCTCGTGCATGTCCCGGGCCTTGCGCAGGTTCATGGGGGCGTCGGGTTGGTCCAGATCCCGGGTCAGGCGGTGGGTCACCGCCTGGGTGGTGGCCAGATTGCCCGCCGACAGCAGCACGAATACCCGCTCCCCCTCCCAGCAGAAGGCGTGCATCTTGCAATAGGTGTTGATGTGATCCACCCCCGCGTTGGTGCGGGAGTCGGAGGCGAAAACCAACCCGTCTTCCAGGGCGGCGGCCACGCAGTAGGTCATGGGCGTATCCTTGGTCCGCGGCCGAAGGTGGGGCGGGGCGCGGGCGTTCCTTTTGTTGGCATCCGATTTGGGGGATAGTACGAGATTACCCTGAAACCGGGGCGAGTAAAACCCGCCCCTCGCCGCTTCCCGTGTTCCCGGCCCATGACGCCATCCAGCGCACCGCCTTCCATCCCCTCGTTGCTCCAAGGTTACGGTGCCATCGGGCGGGACGAAATGTTCGAAGCCAACGGCGAGGTTCGGCCCTGCTGGCGCCCGCTGCTGGAGTTCGTCCAGCGCACCGGCGCGGCCCGGCTGCACGAAATTCGCGACTCCGCCAGCCGCATTTTGCGGGAGTCGGGGGTGACGTACACCGTGTATGGCGACCCCCAGGGCTTCTCCCGACCGTGGGAGTTGGATCCCCTGCCGCTGCTGCTGGAGGAGGCGGAGTGGAAGGAGGTGGAGCGGGGGTTGATCCAGCGCCGGGAGCTGTTGGACCGGCTGCTGCGGGATCTGCACGGTCCCCAGGAGGTGGTGGGGCTGGGGCTGCTGCCGCCGGAACTGCTGCACGCCTCTCTGGGATTTCTCTTTCCTTGCCATGGGCAGGAGTTTCGCCCCCAGTGCGCCCTGCCCCTCTACGCCGCCGATCTGGGGCGGAGTCAGGATGGGCGGTTCGTGGTTCTCACCGACCGGGTGCAATCCCCGTCGGGTCTGGGGTATCTGCTGGAAAACCGCATCACCCTCTCCCGCATCCTGTCGGAGCCCTTGCGGGGAGTCACCTATCTGCGGCTGCGGCGCTTTTACGAAACCTTCCGCCGCAATCTCGCCTCCCTGGCCCCCACCCCCCGGGAGGATCCCCACCTGGTGCTGTTGACCCCTGGTCCGGCCAACGAAACCTATTTTGAACATTCCTTCCTGGCCAACTATCTGGGGCTGGCCCTGGTGCAGGGGGCGGATTTGACGGTGCGCTCCGGGCGGGTCCATCTCAAGACCCTGGACGGGCTCCACCCGGTGGATGTGATCTGGCGGCGGGTGGACGACTCCTTCTGCGACCCCCTGGAGCTGCGGGGGGATTCGTTGCTGGGGACGGCGGGGTTGACGGCGGCGGCGCGGCGCGGCGGGGTGACGATGGTCAATCCCCTGGGTGCCGGGGTGCTGGACAACCATCTGCTCCACGCCTTCATGCCCCAACTGGCGCGCTATTTTCTCGGCGAGGAGCTGCTGTTGCCCTCCCTGCCCACTTGGTGGTGTGGTCTGCCGGACCATTTGGAGCAGGCCATGGAACAGTTGGAGCAACTGGTGATCAAACCGGTATTCTCCAACCCCGGGGAGCCGCCGGTTCATGGCGGCGGATTGAGCGGGGCGGAGTTGGAGGCGACGCGACGGCGCATCCTGGCCCGGCCCGCTCATTACGTGGCCCAGCGGCGGTGCGATCCCTCCACGGTTCCGGTGTTG
>JADGAP010000301.1 GCA_015231965.1 Magnetococcales bacterium
CGCTCCACCGGCAGGGACTCCCCGGTCAGCAGCGATTCATCCAGCGCCGACTCCCCCTCCTCGATCACCCCATCCACCGCAACCTTCTCGCCGGGGCGCACCACGATGCGATCCCCCACCACCAGTTGCATGGCGGGAACCTCCGTCTCGACGCCATTTTTCAACACCCGGGCAGTGCGGGGGGCCAGCTCCATCAAGCGGCGCAACGCCTGGGAGACCCGCCCCTTGGCCCGCGCCTCCAACACCCGCCCCACCAAAATCAGGGCGATGATCCCCGAGGCGGAGTCGAAATAGACCTCCGTCACCCCCGCCTGGGCCATCAGACCCGGTGCCAGCAGGGTCAGCAGGGAAAAAAAGTAGGCCGAGGAGGAGCCCAACGTCACCAGGGTGTTCATGTTGGCGGTTCCGTGGCGCAACGCCGCCCAGGCTCCCCGATGAAAGGGCGCTCCCGCCCAGAAAAACACCGGCGTCGCCAACGCCCCTTGCACCCAGTTCCACCACCCGCCCGCCGCCCCATGTCCCCCGGCGTGGCCGCTCTCCGGCGTCAGACCGGGAAAGTGGCCCGGCATGGCCAGCATCACCCCCAGGGCCAAGACCGCCGCCACCAGCGCCCGGCGGAACAACGATTCATACTCCCGCCGCCGCTGTCGCTCCTCCACCTCGGCCAAATCCTCCGCCGGAGCGGCCCGCAGCAGTTCATAGCCCACCCGGGACGCCGCCGCCCGCATCGCCTCGAAGGTTGCCAACTCGGGGACGTACTCCACCACCACCGTTCCCTCGGCCAGACTCACCCCCGCCCGATAAACCCCCGGAATCCCCCGCAACGCCCCCTCGCTCTTGGCCACGCAGGAGGCGCAGGAGATGCCGACGAGGACAAAGCTTTCCACCATTCGAGGGACGCCGTAGCCCGCCTGCTCGATGGCCGACACCACCTGTTCCGCCGTCGCCGAACCCCGCACCGTCGCCCGGGCGGTGGCCAGATTCACCGAAACCGTCTCCACCCCCGGCAGCTTTTCCAGCCGTCGGGCCACCCGCGCCGAACAGGCCCCGCAGGTCATCCCCGTCACCGGAACGATCCATTCCCGCCCGGCGGTCGTCGCCATCGTCGCTTCCCCAGCCGCTTCAGCCATGACGTTTATTCCATTCCGCCGTCAATTTTCCCTCCCCATGCCACACCGGCTCCTGGCCGAACCGTTTATGCCACCACTCCTCCGGCGGCAAATATTTTTCCACCTCTTCCCGCTGAAAGGAGAGGCGATAGTCGGCGCAATAGGCGCGAATCTCCCGTTGCGCCCACAGGATCTCCCGGGTGCGGGCGTGGCACGTCTCCGGCGGGGCGTTCCCCCGGTCCGGATGCCATTGCATCAGTTGTTCCCGAATCGCCGCCTCGATCTCCCCCAAGGTGGCGCTCTCCCCCAACCCCAGGGTTCGCCGCGCCCGGCTCAAGCGGTCGTAAAGCCCCTCTCCCTCGCCCGACATCGTCCCTCTCCCTCTCGTCCGTCTCCTGGAAGTTCCCCTCTATCTACAGACCCTCCTCCACCGCCGGAGGTTCCCCTCGCCCCCTCCTCGCGGAAAAAACCTCCCATCGAAATATTATTTTTATAATACATCCGGACGCCGCTTCCGTCGGCGGGGAAATCCGCCATTCCCCCCAACCGGGGAGACCCCGGCGTCACGCCGACTCCGGAACGGATCGGAAAAGATCCCGCCCCCCCACTCCAGGAAGCCATTTGCCTGAAATGGGGGGAGACGCGCCGTGAAACAGGGAGATCAACCGTTGGGAAACAGCGGATCGCCGCAGGGAGGACTAGTATTTTTGCTCGTCGTCCTCAATCTTGTTCTTGCGCCGCAGGTCGTCCAGTTCCTTGCTGAAGAAGCCCAACACCGAATAGCGCCCCTCGCCGCAGTTGCGGCACATGGAGCCGGCTCCGGCCCAGCCGGGGGAGTTGGCCTTGCTGCCTTTGCAAGTATCCTGACCGCAACGGATTTCGCCGCAAGCATTGCACTTGTACACATGGGCGGGACGTCCACCACACACAGGACAACGCACCGCAAGCCTCCTTCAGCGCCCATCGCGCCGATCATGAATCATCCAAGCCGCCAAACCGCCCTGTCTCCAGCCGAAACCATCCGGAACCCAGTCGGAACATCCGGGAATAATATACGCAATTTTTGCCGTGACACAAGACGGCGCGGCGTCTTACCCCCTATGAACAGATCCCGGGGGGCGGGGAGCCTGTCATTCGGGATGGAGTTTCAGGGAGCAGTT
>JADGAP010000302.1 GCA_015231965.1 Magnetococcales bacterium
GGTCCAAGAGCATCAGGCCGGTGGGGGTGGAGGACGGGGGGTATTCCTATTGCCTGGTCCAGGTGCAGGACATCTCCAGTTCCGTCTCCCGGGAGCGGCAGTTGCGTCGCCAGGCTCGGGAGCTGAAGGGGCTGGCGGATCGCATCCGCGACGACGAGGCTTTTTTGCGGGCGATTCTGGACAACGCCCTGGACGGCGTGGCGGTGATCAGCGACCTGGGGGAGGTGAGCGTGACCAACCGGGCGTTGGAATCCATGTTCGGGGCCGATGCGGGCGGTTTGGTCGGCCAGGGGGCGGGGGCTTTGATTCCCGAACTGGAGCGATTGCTGCGGAGCGAGGAGGGGCATTTCAGAGCCAGCCGGATGCGCTTTCGCATGGAGTCCATGGGGGTGCGGCGGGACGGCTCCGCCTTTCCTGTGGAGGTGGCGGTGAGCGAGATGGAGCGGGGCGAGGGGGGGCACCCCCTGTTCGTGGCCATGGTGCGGGACGTCACCCTGCGCAAACGGGTGGAGGAGGAGCTGGCCCAGGCGCGGGACTTGGCCCAATCCGCCAATCAGGCCAAGAGCCGTTTTCTCGCCCACATGAGCCACGAAATGCGCACCCCCATGACCGCCATTGCGGGCATGGCGGATCTGCTCACCGACACTCCGCTGGATCTGCGGCAGCGGGAGTTCGTGCAGGTTCTCCAGCGCAACAGCGAGGGGCTGCTTTCGTTGATCAACGATCTGCTGGACATCAGCAAGGTGGAGGCGGGGCGCATGGAGTTGGAGCGCACCGCCCTGCGTTTGGATGAGCTGGTTCACCATGTGGTGGAGGATTTTCGCTCCCGCAACCGGAAGAACGTCGCCCTGGAGATCCATCTGACCCCCGGCATGGCGATGGAGCGGGAGGGGGATCCCACCCGATTGCGGCAGGTGTTGGTCAATTTGGTGGGCAACGCCCTCAAGTTCACCGAGCGGGGGGTGGTGGCGGTGGAGGTTCGTCCCGAAGCGGAGCGGGATGGCGCGCCGTGGGTGCGAATTTCGGTGCGGGATACGGGCATCGGCATTCCCGGGGAGAAGATCGAGGAAATTTTCGATACCTTCACCCAGGCGGACAGCTCCACCAGCCGGAAATACGGCGGCAGTGGTCTGGGGTTGGCCATCAGCCGTCAACTGACCCGCCTGATGGGGGGCTCGTTGCGGGTGGAGAGCGAGGTGGGCAAGGGGAGCGTGTTTCACGTCCTGCTTCCCTTGCGCCTGGCGGGACCGGGGGGAAGCAGGCGTCTGGAAAAGCGGGCGGAGCAGAGCCCGGGGGCGTTGCAGGGGTTGCGGGTGCTGCTGGCGGAAGACGCCGAGGACAATATTTTCCTCATCAAGGCCTTTCTGGCCCGCACCGGCTGCGAGCTGACCTGTGTCGGCAACGGACGGCAGGCCCTGGAAAAAGCCCGCGGCGGGGAGTTCGACCTGATCTTGATGGACATTCAAATGCCCGAGATGGACGGCCTCGCCGCCACCCAATCGATCCGCGCCTGGGAGTACGCCGAGGGGCGGCTGCCCACGCCCATCATCGCCTTGACCGCCTACGCCCTGAAGGAGGACAAGGAGCGGGTGTTGGCCGCCGGGTGCGATTATCATCTGCCCAAGCCCTTGAAAAAGGCCGAACTGTTGGAAGTTTTGGGGCGTTTCGGGGGGGACCGGTGAGCGGGGGAGCGGGGATGGGGAACGGGGAAGCGGCGTCGGGGAGCGGCGCGGCGGCGGTGACGGTTCATCCGGCGGTGGCCCGTTTGGCGTGGCGGCGGGCGTGGCGGCGGGCCGATCCTTTTTTGCGCCAGGGCCAGAGCTTTCCCGCCCGGGTGGGGGAGGTGTTGTTCTCCCGCCTGGAGGAGATTCGTCTGACGCCCCGGCGGGTGCTGGATTATGGTTGTCGCGGCGGCTCGATCAGCCCCTTGATGGCGCAACGTTGGCCCGAGGCCGAGCGGATTGTCGCCGGTCCGGTGCGGGAGATGCTGACGGGGCAACCGGGTTGGGGGGTGGAGGCGGATCCCTTGCGTCTGCCCTTCGCTTCCGGCTCCTTCGATCTGGTGATGGCCAGCCTTTCGCTGCACTGGAGCGGCGATCTGCCCCGGGCGTTGTCCGAGGCGCGGCGGGTGTTGGCACCGGGGGGGCTGTTTTTGGGTGCCATTCCCGGCGAGGGGACGTTGGGGGAGTTGCAATCGGCCCTGGCGGCGGAAGCGTCGTCGTCGGGGGGATTG
>JADGAP010000303.1 GCA_015231965.1 Magnetococcales bacterium
CGATTCCATGTGAACGGAGACATTGAGGATGTGGTATCGCTCTTTGGTTAACACTTCCATCTGTATATCCAAGGCATCGCATGATTTGAGGATCGGGCGATGGAAATCTTCTTATTGTGGATGAAGTTTCTTCGGCACCTAATGAATCGCAATAATAACCTGGCAGAACAGGTTCAACGTTTTCACCGTTGCGCACCCTGGCGCTTTGCACAAGGTAGCGTTCCCAATATTCACTCTCCTCGATGGCGCCATGAATGATCCCCGGGACATTATACCCCATTCCGGAAGAATACGTGATATTGTAGACGCCTTCAATCGTCCACGCGTCTTGCTGAACAAATTCATATCGTTTGTCAAATCCTTTCTCGTCAAGATCTTTTCCAATCACTGACATAACTTTGAAGACAAGACATTCGTTGGTTCCAGGAAATCTTTTTGCCATAAAAGTGGAATGCTGATAAGGAAAATACCGGCACTCATGAAGATGCCCTTCCCAATCAATTAATTTCCCCGCCCCATCGGATTTTTCCGCCATTGCGGGGGCCGCCACCGTGAGATACGCCATGACGATCAACACTGTCAACCTAACCCCCCATGGATGAACCATCTGCTTCTCCTCGACTTCTTCATGCGGGGGGCCGGAACTAGCCGCGCTCCGGCCCCCGTGGCGATGAACGATTCTGGTTATTGGGGATCAGGGAAAGAGGTGTGGAAGTACCGTTTCTCAGACACATCCTTCCCTTCCAACTCGATACGCACATCCTTAAGATCGTCCAGGAACTCCCGCCGCAAACGATCATTTTGGGCAATGCCCTTCAGCAGCTCCTTGCTGTTTTCGCCAAGAGGGGGATAGTTGTAGAGGGGCTGCCCATCATTCCCCTTCTTCACATTGCCCTGCGGATCCTTCCGCTTAGTTGGTTCACCGTCATTCGGCTTGACACCGGTCGTCCGCTCAATCGCCTTGCGAACCCGTTCGGAACCCAGACCTTCGCCCCCTTGAAACACGGTGTCGTACATTGCCGCCGCAACCTTCCAATGGCCGATTTCGTCCAGAGCCGGGGCGCCACCCATCTTCTTGAGCGCCTCCTCTGCATAGGCTTCATGAAAATCCGCCATATTTTCCGGCATCAGGTCTTTAACCTTCGTCCCTTGAGGAAGCGTCACTTTGCCTTTCTTGATATAGTTATCAAGCGTGGGTTGCTGAACACCGGAGCAGGTCTTCTGATCCGCTTCACACGTTGAGATGCCCTCGAAGGTTTGGGTGTGCCAGTAGGCCCGTTGCCGCGTCTCCGAGATTCCCCGGGCATCCATCGCCTTTTTCATCTTCCACAAGGCGTCCGATTGACCGGATTTATCGTGGGATTTGACCTTGGCGGGATGGATTTCAAACTTCGCCGCGTCCCCGGAGGCATCCGAACCCGCACGCGGAGGATTGATGGAGCGATCCCGCCCCGCGAAGACTTCGGTGGACGGAGTATTTTCCCGCAAAACCTGCTGCTTGTTATGGCCAGGCGTTGGTTTGGAAGGCGGCGTTTGGGCTGGAGGGGCAGTACCCTTTGCGTCCTCGCGCGGCAAGTTCTGGGGTGGGGTTCCGTCTTGGGGAGGAGGCGTCTCCTGGGCAGGTTCCCGCGCCTCGTTTTCCCGCCCTTCAAGCCGGGTATCCACGTCGGTCAAGGTGCTGTCCCAAGGCTTTGACGCCGGGAGCGGCGGATGCCCCCGCTCCTCCAACCACTGCTCCGCCTCCTTCCGCGCCTTGTCGGCGGGATCTTCCTCCTTCAGGCTGACGCCAGTCCGCAACGCATTCCATGTCCCCCACGATCCATCACTGGATTCCCAGCGCCCCGGCTCCTCCTGGCGCTCCGGGCTGGAGTCGCTCTTCGGGGGCTCCTTGTCGTCATGGTTCGCTTGATTCAACCAGTAGTCCCGCTCATCGTCGGGCTTCCGGTCGCCCAAGTTCTTTTCTGCTTCAATCCACTCCTTGCGGTCATCCCGCGGGGGTCCAGCGTCTTCAGCGCGAAACACCGACTGACGGTCATACTCATCCCGCCCCTCCTCCTCCTCCGTCCGCTGGCGCGGCTTCTCCTTCAGATGGGGATCTTCCTTGGAATCATCTCCCAAGTCCTCCTCCTCGTCAACCTTGGCGACCTTGGGCGCGGGCGATTCATTCC
>JADGAP010000304.1 GCA_015231965.1 Magnetococcales bacterium
CCGCTTTCGCGGGAATGACGAGCGTAAATTCTTTAGCTGGCAATGTGCAAAACTGATTTGGAATTACTATAATTCCAATTTAATGATGCCCTCACGAGATGGTCGCAAAAGTAGGGTTCCGTGAAAATCTGGTCGCCAAAGACGACCCCCGGCGACGAATCCTGGGCAAACACCTTCGCATTCGACGAAACAACGCCCCTGACGCGAGGCTGGGGAGCCGGAAGCCTCCCCAGCCCTTGCGGGACATCAGGTTTTGGGGGCGGCGCGCTTGCGTTCGCGGGGTTCGCCGTCGGGGGCGGGAGCGCCCTCACCGGCGTCGGCGTTCACCGGTGCCGGGGCGGGGGTGTTGCCATAGCGGGCGGTCAGGCCGCGCTTGACGCGAATCTCATCCTCCAGCCGGTTGCACAGGGCGACGTTCTCCTTGAGGATTTTTTTCACGTTCTCCCGGCCTTGGCCCAGCCGTTCCCCACCCTTGATGGAAAACCACGCCCCGGACTTGTCGATCAACCCCTCTTCCACCGCCAGATCCAGCACCTCGCCGGAGCGGGAGATCCCCTCGCCCCAGTCCAGGTCGAACTCCACCTTTTTGAAGGGGGGGGCCACCTTGTTTTTCACCACTTTCACCCGGCAGCGGGTGCCCACCACTTCGTCGCCCTCCTTGATGGAGCTGCTGCGAATGTCCATGCGCACCGAGGCGTAGAATTTCAGGGCGTTGCCGCCGGTGGTGGTTTCGGGATTGCCGAACATCACCCCGATCTTCATGCGAATCTGGTTGATGAACAGGACGATGGCCTGGGAGCGGCTGATCGCCCCGGTGAGTTTGCGCAACGCCTGGGACATCAAACGGGCCTGAACCCCCATGTGGGAGTCGCCCATCTCCCCTTCCAACTCGGCCTTGGGCACCAGGGCCGCCACCGAGTCCACCACCACCAGATCCACCGCCCCGGAGCGCACCAGGGTTTCGGTGATCTCCAGCGCCTGTTCGCCGCTGTCGGGCTGGGAGATCAGCAGTTCATCGACATTGACCCCCAGCTTGCGGCAGTAGACCGGATCCAGGGCGTGTTCGGCATCGACGTAGGCGGCCACGCCGCCGTCCTTTTGCGCCTGGGCCACCACGTGCAGCGCCAGCGTCGTCTTGCCCGAGGACTCCGGACCATAGATCTCCACCACCCGCCCCTTGGGCAGTCCCCCCACCCCCAAGGCCAGATCCAACCCCAGGGAGCCGGTGGGGATCACCTGCACATCCCGCATCCCCTCGGAGTTCATCCGCATGATGGAGCCCTTGCCGAATTGCCGCTCGATCTGGCTCACCGCCGCTTCCAGGGCCTTGCTCTTGTTGGGATCCATCGCCATGCTTCACCTCTTCGAGAGATCATGAATCGAGTTCGGAAAGAAAACCCGGTCGGCGCCGCGCCCAAACCTCAAGCGGCGCTCCGCTCCGTGATGACGGGATAAACACCTTGCTTTCGCGCCTCCAAAATCACCACTTCGGCAATTTCGCCGGAGGCGGTGAAGGAGATGTTCAGATTCCAGGATTGGGAAATCTCCCGCACCACCGGTTCATCGCTCAAACGAACCACCAGGATGTCATCCTCGGGATGATAGACCAATTTCATGATATAAACTCCCGCGAACCGTTCCCCCATCGGCGATCCTGGTGTTCAATCATAGCAAATCCCCCCCTTCGGCAACAGGAACCGCCGCCATGGAGTCCCCCGTCCCGCCCGCCTCGCCCCTCGCGCCCGACGCTGCGCCGGTCCCCGTGGTCTATCTCGCCCCGGCCTTCCTGGCCCGTTTCGTCTGCGACCCGGAGGCGTGTCATCAGGAGTGTTGCCGCCACTGGGGCATCCCCCTGGGGGCGGAGGAGTTGATCCGACTGTTGACCGCCATGGGGGGGGATCCCCAATCCCGCCTGCGGGCCGACCGGGATGTGATTCCCCTGGAGGAGCGGGAGGGATTCCACCCCGCCACCCACGCCGCCCGCACCCGATTGCGCAAGGATGGCTCCTGCGCCTTTCTCGGCCAGGATCTTCGCTGCGACATTCACCGGCAATACGGTGAGGCCCTTCTGGGGTGGGATTGCGCCCTCTTCCCCCGTCACGTTCGACGACTGGAGGAAGGGCGGGGAACGGCGGGGGCGGCCCTCTCCTGCCCGGTGGCGGCC
>JADGAP010000305.1 GCA_015231965.1 Magnetococcales bacterium
GCTCGACGATGCACAACGCCAAGTCCCGGGATTGATCGATGTTGACCAAGGGATGGGCGCGATCGCAGGTGTTGACCAGCATCCCCGGCGCTTCGCCGACGGGGGTGCCCCCCTCCTCTGCGGAGGCGGTCGGGGCGTCGGCGTTGGCGAGGGAAGGATCCGCCGAGTCGCTGGGGAGGGGGGCGAGGACGACGCTCTCCTGAGGTTGGGTCAAGACATCCTTGCGCAGGCTGTAAAGAAACTCCTTCACCCGATGTTCGTCGGAGGGGTGAAGAGGCCGGAGGAAATATTCGGCGTGTTTGTAGCGCAGCTTCACCTGCTCCACATCGCCCAACTCCTTCACCGGGCGGGAGCGGGCCGGTTGCCACGCCGAGACCCAGTATTGCTGCCGCACCTTTTCCAGCAGCCAGTCGCGAAAATCCGGGTGGGCCACCTGGATCAACTCCAGGGCCCGCTCCCGGATGCTCTTGCCCCGCAGCGTGGCGATGCCGTACTCCGTCACCACGTAATGCACATCCCCCCGCGACGTGACCACGCCGCCCCCCTCGGTGAGATGGGGGACGATGCGGGAGAGTTTGCCCCCCTTGGCGGTGGAGGGCAGGGCGATGATGGGCCGTCCGCCCTTGCTCATGGCCGCCCCGCGAATGAAGTCCACCTGTCCGCCGATGCCGCTGTAAAAGCGGTAGCCCACCGAATCGGCCACCACTTGTCCGGTCAAATCCACCTCGATGGCGCTGTTGATGGAGATCTGCCGCTCGTTGCGGGCGATGGTGACGGGAGAGTTGACGTATTCCGACGGGTGAAACTCGATGTGGGGATTTTCGTGGACAAAGTCGTAAAGACGGCGGGAGCCCATGCAAAAGGTGGCCACCGTCTTGCCCGGGTGGAGGAGCTTGCGCCGGTTGTTGATCACCCCGCTCTCGATCAGGTCGATCACCCCGTCGCTGAACATTTCGGTGTGAACCCCCAGGTCGTTGCGATCCCCCAGGTTGGACAGCACCGCGTCGGGAATTTTGCCGATGCCCATTTGCAGCGTCGCCCCGTCCTCCACCAGCAGCGCGACGTATTCGCCGATGCGGCGGGTTTCGTCGTCCATCTTGGCCGGTTCCAACTCGGGCAGGGGGGACTCCTTGGGCAGGCAGGCGGCGATGCGGCTGATGTGGATGAAGCTGTTGCCAAAGGTGCGGGGCATGGCCGGATTGATCTGGGCCAAGACGATGCGGGCGGAGCGACAGGCGGCGGAGACGATGTCCACCGCCACCCCCAGGGAGCAGAAGCCGTGGCGATCCGGCGGGCTGACCATCACCAGGGCGACATCCAGGGGCAGCACCCCATCGACGAAGAGGGAGGGGATCTCCGACAAAAAGCACGGGGTGTAGTCGGCGTCGCCGCGACGCACCGCCTCCCGCGCCCCCTTGCCGAGAAACAGCGCGTTGACTCGAAGCCGATCCTGATACTCGGGGGCGGTCCAGGGCTGATCCCCCAGGGTGAGGATGTGGACGATCTCCACATCCCGCAACCCCTTGGAGTTTTCCAAAAAATGTTGCGCCAGGGCGATGGGGGCGGCGGCGTTGGAGCCGATGAACATCCTGTCCCCGGGTTTGACGAACTCCTTCCAGAGCTTGGCAGTGATTTCGGGGGGAAGTTTAGGGGACATGTCGGCCTCCTGCCTCTTGCGGCCCCGATCCAGATCGGGGGGGAACGAATCCACCCCATCTCCTCAAGCCGCGCAATGAGGCCGGGGGAGAGGGGGCGATGATGGGGACGGTTTCTTGATTTATCGTTTGCCCCGGGCTTCCTGCTCCCGGATGCGCTCGCCCAGCCAGGCGTGGATGCGGCGGGCCGACTCCAGGGTGAGGGCCATGCCGGAGACGATGATCCGCTCGAAGGCCACCTCCCGGGGGTCGCCGGGGGAGGGGAGGGCGGGCCCCAGACCGCCGTGTTCGTCCAGTTCGTGGACCACGGTTTCCGGCAAGGCCCGCTGCTCGAAGTAGAAGTGGGCGGTGATCTCCCCATGGGGGGTGACGCCGCCGGTGACGCCGTTGACCGGCAGGGGCAGGTAGTCCGGCGAAATTTGATAGTCGATGCGGGCGCGGCGGCGCACCGTCGCCCCGCGATGGATCGGGATGGGGGCCGAGACGGTGGGGGGCGGCG
>JADGAP010000306.1 GCA_015231965.1 Magnetococcales bacterium
TCGCTCTTGATTTTGCATTTGTTCTTTTGGCGCGCTTTCAAGAGAAGCCGAAGCGTTTTTTGCTTCGGCGCAGCGCGCCCAATCGTGATTCGGGCCATCCCTGGCCCTCACCCTGCGGGCTGGCTTCGCCAGTCCGATGGTGCTTTCCTGCACAATCGTCGCCGCAGGCGACCAGATTTTCACGGAATTCATTCCATGGTTGCGGAAACACCAAATTCTGGGAAATCTGACAAAGTAGAATTGGGAATGACGACTTTGTTGGCGAACCGGGGAGAAGAGGCGTCACCCGGTCCCCAGGGGCGGGGCGATGGGGTTGAGCTGTTGGTCGGCGATAAACTTTTTGTAGGCCTGCAACACCCGGTTGGGGGAGAAGGGCGGGGTTTCCAGGGGCGGCAGATTGGCGTAAATCCGTTCGGTGATCGCCTTGGTGTGTTGCTGCAACTTGAGCATGGCCTCCGGGCTGGGCGGGTCGAGGAGCAATTCGCCAAAGGCCTTGCTGCCGTTCTGGGGAATGGTCTGGGCGGCGATTTTCTGGTTTTGCAGCAACTGAATTTGAATCGCCGTGCGCTGCCCCTTGAGCTTGTTGGGGCTGACGAAGGGGGAGGGGCTCTGCTGGGCCGACTGGCGCAACGTTTGATCCCGCATCTTCAGCAGATCCCGGCCCATGACGGTTCCCAGGGCTTTTGCGCTGATCGGCGTGATTTGGTCGACGACGGCCATGGTTCGAGGTCCGGGAGGGGGCGGATTTGGAAGGTCTGAGCTGTTTATCGGTTTTTCCCGCCCTCTCTTGAGGCGCTTGAGATAATGGAAGGCGAATCGGCCATGAGCGGTCTGGAGTTGGCCTCCCGCTGTTACGTGATCCTGGACCGACCGGCCCAACCGGGCAATATCGGGGCGACGGCCCGGGCCATGCGCAACACCGGTTTTTCCCATCTGCGGATGATCACCCCCCGGGAGTTTCCCCACCCCGACGCGGACAACTTCGCCGTGGGGGCGGTGGACGTGCTGCAACGGGCGGAACTCTTCGCCTCCCTGCCCGAGGCGGTGGGGGATTTGACCTTTCTCGTGGCCGCCACCAATCGCCCGCGCAAACAGCGCCAGCCCATCGACGCGCCGCGCCAGTTGGCCCAGCGGCTGACCGAGGTTCTGGCCCGCCCCGACGCCCGGGTGGGGCTGCTCTTCGGCAACGAACGCACCGGCCTGGAGACGGTGGACGTGGAGCGGGCCGATGTCCTCTGCAACATCCCCACCACTGGGGATTACGGCTCCCTCAACCTGGCCCAGGCGGTGCTGATCATTCTCCACGAACTGATGCTGGGGATGGGAGCGGGGCGGAATTTCGCCTTCGATCCCCGTCAGGACGCCCAACTGGCCGACAGGGCGCTGTTGGAACGATTTTACGCCCACCTGGAAGAGACCCTGACCGCCATCGATTTCATCAAGCCCGGTCAAAGCCGCCACATGATGGGCAGTCTGCGGGCCCTCTTCAACCGGGCCGCCCTGGACCGCCGGGAGGTGGCGATATTGCGCGGCGTGCTGGCGGAGGTGGAGGCGGTGCGGGTGCGGGATCGCAAGGCCTGGGAGCGGCACCGGACGGAGGAGGGATCCCCGTCTTGACCCGGCTGCGACTGGCGGTGGACCCTCAGGCCCCCGAATGCGACCTCCCCCTGGCCCCCGGGAGCGCATCGGCCCTGGCGGCGTGGCAGGCCCGGGTGGGGGAGATTTTGACCTTTCAGGCCCCCGATGGGACCTTCTGGCGCGGTCGTCTGCTCCCCGGAGAGGCTTCGGCGCGGCTGTTTCAACGGCTGGAGGCTTCGCCGGAGCCCGCCGCTCCCCGGCGGCTGTGGCAGGCGGTCCCCGACCGGGAGCGCATGGAGTGGATTCTGCAAAAGGCGGTGGAGTTGGGGGCGACGGAAATTCGTCCCCTGTTCACCGCCCGATCCAATCAGAGCGGCCAGGGGCGCCCTCGTCAGGACAAATCGGCGACCTGGGGACGCATCGTTCGCGACGCCGCCCGCCAGTGCCGTCGGGCCGAACTCCCCGTCCTCGCCCCGCCCTTGACCCTGGAGGAGGCCCTGGCCCTCCCGGCTCCCGGGGGCGAGCGGGTCTGGCTGGAGGTGGCGGGGGCGCGGCAATCCCTGGCCTCCCT
>JADGAP010000307.1 GCA_015231965.1 Magnetococcales bacterium
GACGCTTCATTCCAACAGAGCCAATCGGTTCGTCGCCTCTGCCAAGGGGCTCCATGATGAGCTGCTCGCAGCCGCTGCCCGAAGTTCAGCGGCGGCTGCGGGAAACGGCGGACAAGCCGAGCCTCCGCAGCCCCGCTCCCGGAAATTCGAGTCCCCTGCAAAAAGTCAAAATCCTCCATTGAACTCTGTGTGTTAATCTAACGATATCATTTCGTTGTGCGTCTTTCCGATATAACTTCCCCGACCTTTTGCAGGGGACTGAAATTTGGCCTGCCCAGCCCCTGGAAAGGAATATATTTTCGTTGAAATCAACCATATACGATGATATTTTATCAAGCATGAGTTCCCCGAAAAAAAAGGTCGGAGCCCTTGAGCTTGCTCCTGATTTACCAATAAGTTACGCTACGGTACAATAAGTGCTTAAATACACCAATATCAACATGTTGCGATACACTCTCAAGCCGCTCTGGGACTTTTCTCGGGGGGCTCGGATATAATCTTCTGGATGTCGTTGCAGAAATCTCTGAGCAAGCCGAATTGGGGCCATTTTCAGCCGAGAACAGGGGAAGGGGGGATCCTTTTCGGGATCCCGCCTTGTTCATGGATTTCTGCTTTAAGGGCGTCAGGATCACGCCAGGGCTGCGTTGCGCTCGATCGCCGATCCCCCCCCGCGCAACAAGCGTGGTTCCGGTCGTTGCCCTTCGTGCGCCTTGTCCTGGCGCGTCTTGGGCGCTTTCGCGACGAAATTCCAGAAAGGACGAGAAGCTGGGCATCTCCTGAATGAATTATCTTGCCATTGGTCGAGGATTCAAGAGTCCCCCGGAAAAGATCCCACAGCGGCTTGAGAGTGTCGCGCAGCATGTTGATATTATTGTGTTGATGCAGTTGTTGTGCGGTCGCGTGACCTATTGATAAACAAGGAGTGATCTCCATGTACTCCGACTTCTTTCGGGAGGTTCCCACATGCCATTTCCTCATGATCCTTACCAGAACCACTTGCTCGCCGCCTTGCCCGCGCAGGAATTCGCAAGAATCTCCTCGGAACTGGAGTTGGTCCCGATGCCGCTGGGCGAAGTGGTTTGCGAACCCGACAGGCAGATTCGTCATGTCTATTTTCCCACTACGTCCATCGTCTCCCTGCTCTACGTCATGGAGGACGGCTCGTCGGCTGAAATCGCCGTGGTCGGCAACGAGGGCATCGTGGGCATCTCCCTGTTCATGGGAGGGGACACCACCACCAGCGTGGCCCTGGTGCAAAGCGCCGGTCATGCCTACCGGCTGAAGGGGCAATTGCTGAAAAATGAGTTCATTTGCGCGGGCTCCATGCAGCGTCTGTTGCTGCGTTACACCCAGGCGTTGCTGACGCAAATGTCGCAGACAGCCGTGTGCAACCGGCATCATTCGTTGGACCAGCAACTGTGTCGCTGGTTGCTGCTCAGCATGGATCGCTTATCCGGAAACCTCCAACTGGTCATGACGCAAGAGTTGATCGCCAACATGTTGGGGGTGCGTCGCGAAGGGGTTACCAAGGCGGCTGGCGAGTTGCAACGCGATGGATTGATCCAATACTCTCGCGGCAAGATCACGATTCTGGATCGGATCGGCCTGGAAGAGCGGGTCTGCGAATGCTATCAGGTGGTCAAGACGGAGTACGACCGCCTGCTTCCGTGAGAACAGGTTCAGCAATCCGGCCGGACAAAACGCCCTGACTCAGACCCGGATCGGTGATTCCAGTAAGGGGGGGATGGTTTTCAACAGTATGCAATAATGGAATAAAATGGTGAGATATGAACCGTTCATCAACGCCCATGGGGGTGAAATGAAGCGAGATAATGCTGGGGGGATTGCCGGAGCCCAGGTGGTTCGTGGCGGGGTTCCTGGAAAGAGGGGGAATCCTCTTTCCAGGACATCGCCTTCAGGCGCTGATGTCGCTTTTGAAGGCGACGTGCGCAGCTCGTGATGCATGTCGAGAACCATTTTTAGCGGTCAGACATTTTTTCTAAAACTCTAAAGTCCAGGTCCAGCGATAGGGTGATTCTAAATAAGTTTTGCACATTGCCAGCTAAAGAATTTACGCTCGTCATTCCCGCGAAAGCGGG
>JADGAP010000308.1 GCA_015231965.1 Magnetococcales bacterium
CTGTTGACCCCCCTGGCGCGCCAAGGCGTGGGATTTTTCCTCCACGAACTCAAGGAGTCCCTCGCCTGGGAGGTTCCCCCCGTGACTCCCGCCGTACTCACGATGGAATCCCCTTCCGCCAAAAGTCGCGACCAACTGCTGCGCGCCTTGGACCAATGGGGGGCCTGCTACCGTCTGGAGCAAGGAGGCGGCTCCCGCTTGGTGGTGCGCCTGCTCAGCGGTCCCTCTCCCAAAACCCTGGCCTGCTCCCTGGAAAAGCGCACCGGCGGCAAGTTGCGCCTTCTGGAGGAGGACGGCCCCCGCCTCCACCTCGCCGCGCCGTAACCCGATTCCCCCGCCGCGCCGTTTTTTCCATTCCCCGCGATAGGCGGACTTCATCCCCAGGGAAGAAAGAGCGCCGCGGTTCGACCTTTCGCCCAACGCCGACGCGGCGAGGGTCGGTTGCCCTAAATAGTTGACTATTTCTATCAAGTATGTCACCCTTCTCCTCAGCCACGTCTTCGAAGGGTGGTCGGGTTAAATCCTGGAAGTTGACAATTTCTCTCGGATAAGCGCATGATGTCGGGCCGATGGCGTTGCTTCCTGAGGGGCGGCGGGGCGTAATTCCTGACGAGATTGCTAGGTTATTCACCGGCGGCAAGACGCAAGGCGACGAAATCATGCTGGATCGGCTGAGAAAAGACGTTCGCGCGGTCTTGGATCGGGATCCGGCGGCCCGGGGACGGATGGAGGTGCTGATCTGCTACCCCGGGATTCATGCGGTGGCGATCCACCGCTTGGCCCATCGCCTGTGGGGGCGGGGATTTCACCTCACCGCCCGCATTCTCGCCCATTTCGCCCGTTGGATCACCGGCATCGAAATCCACCCCGGGGCCAAGATCGGCGAGGGCTTTTTCATCGACCACGGCATGGGCGTGGTGATCGGGGAGACCGCCGAAATCGGCGACAACGTCACCCTCTACCATGGCGTCACCCTGGGGGGAACGTCGTGGAACCAGGGCAAACGCCATCCCACCCTGGGCAACCACGTGGTGGTGGGAGCGGGGGCCAAGGTGCTGGGCCCCATCACCATCGGCGACCACGCCCGCATCGGCTCCAACTCGGTGGTGGTCAAGGACGTTCCCCCCGGGGCCACCGTGGTGGGCATTCCCGGTCGGCTGTTGTTGAGCAAATCCAAAAGCGGCGAACACGACCTTCACTTCACCGCCTATGGCCAGGATGAATCCTTGCCCGATCCGGTGGTCAAGGCCATCGGCTGCGTCCTGGACCAGGTCCACCATTTGGATAACCGCTTGCAACGCTTGGAAGCCGGGGAAAATCTGGACGAAGTCGAGGGCGGCGAACCGGAGCCGGAGGAACCGCCCACGGACGCCCCGGAATCCACCGCACACGCCGCAGCCAACGACGTGGTGAATGACGCGCACCATCCACAACACGACGAGGGCGGATCCCTTCCGGACCAGACCCCCGCGAGTTTATCCACCATCGAGCAAACCGCATCACGCACAACCGACAAGGGGACGGGCCATGAAATTGACCACCAAGGGACGCTACGCTGTCACGGCCATGATTGATCTGGCCTGCAATGCCGAACAGGGACCGATTCCCCTGGCGGATATCTCCACCCGGCAATCCATCTCCCAATCCTACCTGGAACAGTTGTTCGCCAAATTGCGGCGCAACGGTCTGGTGGACAGCGTGCGGGGGCCGGGCGGCGGATATACCTTGGCGGGAGCCCCGGAGCGGATTAGCATCGCCGACATCATTCGCGCCGTGGACGAACCCATTCAGGCCACCTCCTGCAACAATGGCGAGGGGGACGGCTGTCTGGGGCTCTCCCGTTGCGTCACGCATCATTTATGGGAACAATTGGGCAGCCATATCTATTCGTACTTGGAATCGGTCAATCTGGCCGGGTTGATCCGGGAAAACCGGGCGGCCCAAACCCTCAAGCAGTAACCGGCGCGGACTCGTTCGGAAAGGTCGCGGCATGATCCACCTGGACCACAACACCGCATCGCCGCCCCGTTCCGGGGTGGTGGAGGCCATGCTCCCCTATCTCGCCGAACATTGGGGCTCGCCCCATTCGGTGCATGGCT
>JADGAP010000309.1 GCA_015231965.1 Magnetococcales bacterium
CCCCCGCCGCCCGGGCCGCCATGCCCCGCCAGGAGCCCTCCCTGGCCCTGGAACCCGCCCTGGACGGCACCGCCGCCCGCTCCCCCGCCCTGCGGCGGGAACCCACCCTGAGCGACCCCACCCAGCCCCAGGACGAAGCCTCGATCCCCAACACCCAATCGGAGGCGGAGCCCTGGTTGCTCCAATCCACCGTTACCTCCCCGGGACGCACCTTCGCGGTGATCAACGGCGTCAAGGTGAAGGAGGGGGAGGAGATCGACGGGGCCAAGCTGGTGCGCATCCTCCCCGGACGGGTGATGCTGCTCCACGACCATCAGGAAAAAGAGCTGCGCATGAAACCCCAGGGGGATGTCATCCCCTTGATTTGGAGGGACAACAGCTACTACGTCAAGGTCAGCATCAACGGCAGCCCGCCCTTTGAATTCATTCTCGACACCGGAGCGACGCGGATCACCATTCCCAGCGACGTGGTGGCCTATTTTCTCCGGGTCGGCTTGATCAACGACCGAGACCTGATCGGGGAGGGCAAGGCCGAGGTCGCCGACGGTTCCAAGGTGGATACCAAGATCATCAACCTGCGCTCCCTGCGCATCGGCTCCATCACCCTGCGCAACGTCAAGGCCCTGGAGTTGGACGTGGCCAACAAGGAGGGGAGCGGCAAGGGCGGCGACAAGGGCGACGGCAAGCCACCCGGCGGCGCGGCCAAGCGATCCCCGGGACCGCCCCCCTTGTTGGGCATGAACGTGCTGCGGCAATTGGGCGAATGGCGCATCGATCAAGTCAACCACCGGCTGATCATCACCTCCGGCAACTGGCGTCTCTCCGAGTAGTCCTCGGACGGGGGAAGGATGGACCATGTATCAGAAACATTTTCATCTCAAGGA
Source organism: Magnetococcales bacterium (assembly GCA_015231965.1). Classification (GTDB taxonomy): domain Bacteria; phylum Pseudomonadota; class Magnetococcia; order Magnetococcales; family JADGAP01; genus JADGAP01. Next base: position 885 of record JADGAP010000309.1, read on the forward strand.
AGCCCCCTTCTCCCAAACCCCGGACACGGCCTATTACTTCGCCTCCGCCGGGATGCAGGAGGCGTTCAACACCGTCCTGGTGGCCCTGGCCTCGGGGGAGGAGTTCATTCTGATCACCGGCGAAACCGGGACCGGCAAAACCCTGCTCTGTCGCAAGTTGATGAAAATCTTGGAATCCCGCTTCATCACCCTCTATTTTCCCCATCCCCTGCTGGAGCTTCAGGATCTCTACAAGGCGTTGGCCGACGAACTGGCCATCCCCTTTGATCGGGATCTGGGCTTTCAACGCTTTTTGCGGCTGGTGACGGAACGGTTGATCGCCCTGGCTGGCGAGGGCAAACGGGTGGCGCTGCTGGTGGACGAGGCCCAGGCCCTGCCCCGGGAGACCCTGGAAGCGTTGCGCCTGATGAGCAATCTGGAGACGGAAAAGCGCAAGATCCTGCAAATCGTCCTCTTCGCCCAACCGGAGTTGGCCTCCCGACTGGCGACGCCGGAGCATGGCCCTCTCCAGGCCCGGCTCACCATGCGCCAAACCCTCTCCCCCCTGTCGGCGGGGGAGGGCGAGGAGTATCTGCTCCATCGTCTGCGCACGGCGGGGGCGGGGGATCCCCTGCCCCTGGACGCCGCCGCCATAAACCGCCTGCAACGGGTCGGCGGAGGGATCCCGCGTTGGATCAACACCCTGACCCACAAGGCGCTGCTGGCGGCTTTTGGCGAGGGGGCCGTCCAGGCGACGGAACGCCACGTCGCCCTCGCCGAGGCGGACACCCCCGGTCTTCCCGCTCCCGCCGCCTCTCCCGTCGTCGCTCCCCCGGGCTCGACGCCGCCCGCCGCCGCCGTCCGGCGCTCCGGCTGGAGCGGCTGGGGGCGGAAATGGAACGCCCCCGTCGGAACCGCCCCACCCCCGTCGCCTGCTGGAAACGCCCCCGCCGCTCCCCCCGCGACCGGGGGTCTGGGGGGTCTCTCCCCCCGTGAGATGGGTCTGGCGGTCGTGACCCTGCTGGTCATGGTGGTCGGGGCCTGGATTGTGTGGAAGGGCAAGCGATGAGCCTGATCAATCAGATGCTCCAGGAGTTGGAACGCCGTCAGGCCACCCTGCCGGGGGTGGATGAGACCCTGCTGCGGGAGATTCGCCCCGTCCATCGCGCCAATCCCGCCGTTGCCGTCGCCCCCGCCCCCCCAACCGCCCCCAACGCCGCC
>JADGAP010000030.1 GCA_015231965.1 Magnetococcales bacterium
GAGTTCCTCGTTCCCTCAAGTTCCTGGTGTGCAGTTCTTAAATGGAATGACTATAAAAGCAAGGGCAGGGGCAAGAACTTGCCTCAGTCCAACACTTTGCCTAGAAACTTTTCGCCCATCAGCAACATCCAGATGGCGGCGTCATACTCTGTTTTGCCCGCCAAACAATCCCCAGCCAACCGGGCCGCCGCCGCCGGATCACACCACCCCGCCCGCGCCAATAAACCCTCCCCACCCCGCGCCAACCGCTCCACCTCGGAACGCCGACCCCCCCGCAACCACGCCCCCAACGGCGGAACAAACCCCCGCTTGCGCCCTTCCAACACCGACACAGGCAAATACCGAGCCAGGGTCCGCTTGAAAAGATGCTTCCCCCGCCCCCCCCGATGATGCCAATGAGACGGCAACCGCCCCGCCCACTCCACCAAACCATGATCCAACCACGGCACCCGAACCTCCAACCCATGGGCCATGCTCGCCCGATCCACCTTCACCAACACCCGCCCGGCGAGAAAAGTCTTGGCGTCGAGATAACGCATCCACGATAACGGATCGGCACTCCCGGACCGCTTGACTACGTCGAGGAAGAGATCGGAAACCCGCCACCCCTGCAACTCCCGAACGACCTCCGGGGCCAGCAAACGTTGACGCTCCGCGTCGCCCAACATCGAAACGCCATGGGCATACCCCGCCACCGAGGGCAAGGCCAACCCCGCCAACCCCCGACGCCCGGGGGCCTCCCAATGCAACTGCTCCCACGCCTGCCGATACAGCGGGGCGACCAGTTGTCCCAACCCCCGCAACAACTGGGGCGGCAGATGATGACGCAGCCGCTCCTCCTGAAGAAACCGCCCGTAACGATCATACCCGGCGAACACCTCATCCCCGCCGTCGCCGGAAAGGGCCACCGTCACATGACGCCGCGCCATCCGGCACAATTGCCAGGTGGGAAAGGCGGAACTGTCGGCGAAAGGCTCGTCGTAGGCCGTCCAGAAGGATTGCATCGCCTCCGGATCCAGGGGGTCCGCCGCCTCGGCCAACCACCGCGCCCCAAAACGGGAGGCCATCGCCGAGGCCGCCGGGGCCTCATCCTCGGGACGCCCGGGAAAGGCCATGGTGAAGGCCGTGACCGGCCCCTCCGACTCGGCGGCCATCAACGCCGTCACCGCCCCCGAATCCACCCCGCCGGAGAGAAACGCCCCCAGGGGGACGTCGGATTCCAACAATCCCGCCACCGCGTCCCGCAGCCGCAGGTCCAACTCGGCTTCCACTTCCGTGGGAGAGGCGGACGGCTCTTGCGGAGCGAATCGCCAATCCCAGTAGGATTGGGGCACCCCCCCCCGACCCCGTTCCACCGTCAGACGATACCCCGGCGGCAGCTTGGAGGCCCCCCGCCAAATGGTCAGGGGATCGGGGACATAGCCCAGGGCGAGGTAACACTCCACCGCCCGGGGATCGAAGGCCCGGGAAAAGGCGGGGAGGGCGGTCAGAGCGGAGGTTTCCGAGGCGAAGGCCAACCATCCGCCGGGCAGCAGGGCGTAGCAGAGGGGCTTGATCCCCAACCGGTCCCGGGCGAGAAACAGCATCCGCCGCACCTCATCCCACAGGACGAAGGCGAACATTCCCCTCAACCGCTCGACGCAGCTCTCGCCCCACTCCTCCCAGGCGTGAACCAACACCTCGGTGTCGCATCGGGTGCGAAAAACGTGGCCCAACGCCTCCAGTTGCACCGCCAGATAGCGATGATTGGCGATGAAACCGTTGAACACCACCTGCACGGTTCCATCCTCGTTGCCCATGGGCTGGGCCCCGTTGGCCGGATCGATCACCGCCAGCCGACGATGGATCAATCCCACCCCCGGCGCGAGAAATCGCCCCTCGCCGTCGGGACCGCGGCGGCGCAGGGCGTCGCCCATGCGTTGCAACCACGCCGCATCCGGGGTCCGTTCCGCCGCTAGATCGAAAAGTCCGGCGATGCCGCACATGAGGGGAGGGGAACCTCGCGAGGGTTGATATCAACGGGCCAACGGGCGCTCATCGTTTCGGGCAACGATTCAGGATCTGTCTTGACGAAAAATCCTTGAATCGATCCGCAGCACCTTCCCAACCGAAGAGAAGCCATCCCCGGCTCCGCAATGGTTGCAAAAATAGGAGCCGCCCCCATCCTGGTCATTGTATAACACCCATGGCGAAAACGAGGATGAATTCTTGCATCGCTCCAGCCATGGTCACAGAATCCCTGTCTCAGGAAACCCAACCTAAGCCCGTGCCAACCTCGCCACGCCCCATGAACTGTGGCGACGGCATGAACGCTTGTCTCTGAACCTATGCCCCAGCCCCACTTTTCCGTCACCCACGGGACGGTGGGCGCAGTTGGTCAACCGGGGCTGACCCGCGACCCTTGAAGCGGGGCGGGGGATTGGCTAATCTGACTCGATGCATTCTGTTATTTCCATTCGATCGGAGGCGCCGCCGCCCATGGAGGATCTGGACAAAAAGTCCCTGAGCGAACGGGACATCTGCTCCAAGATCATCACCCCGACCATCGAGGCGGCGGGATGGGATGGGCGCACCCAGATCCGGGAGGAGGTCACCTTCACCGCCGGACGGGTGATGGTGCGGGGCAAGCTGGTTCACCGGGGGGAACAAAAGCGGGCCGACTACCTCCTCTACCACCAACCGAACCTGCCCCTGGCCGTCATCGAGGCCAAGGACAACCATCATTCGCTGGGCGACGGGATGCAGCAGGCGCTGCGTTACGCGGAGATGCTGGATGTTCCCTTCGTCTTCAGCAGCAACGGCGACGCCTTTCTGTTCCACGACCGGACCATTGACGACGGCCCCCGGGAACGGGAGTTGGCCCTGGACGCCTTCCCTGGTCCAGACGAGTTGTGGCAGAGCTATCGGGCGTGGAAGGGTCTGGACGACCGGACCACCGCCGCCGTCACCCAGGATTACCACGCCGATGGTAGCGGCAAGGAGCCGCGTTATTACCAACGCATCGCCATCAACCGCACGGTGGAGGCCATCGCCAGGGGACAGGAGCGCATCCTGTTGGTGATGGCCACCGGCACCGGCAAGACCTTCACCGCCTTCCAGATCATCTGGCGATTGTGGAAGGCCCGGGTGCGCAAGCGGATTCTCTTCCTCGCCGATCGCAACATCCTGGTGGACCAGACCCGGACCAACGACTTCAAACCCTTTGGTCAGGCCATGACCAAGATCAAGAACCGTCAGGTGGACAAGTCCTACGAAATCTATCTGGCCTTGTATCAGGCGGTGAGCGGGACCGAGGAAGAGCAAAACATCTACAAAGAGTTTTCCCGCGACTTTTTCGATTTGGTGGTGGTGGACGAGTGTCACCGGGGCAGCGCCGCCGAGGATTCGGCCTGGCGCGAGATCCTGGACTACTTTTCTTCCGCCACCCACATCGGGCTGACCGCTACCCCCAAGGAGACGAGAGAGGTCTCCAACCTCACCTATTTCGGCGATCCGGTGTACACCTACTCGTTGCGTCAGGGCATCGACGACGGCTTTCTCGCCCCGTACAAGGTGATCCGCATCGACCTGGACCGGGACGTGCAGGGGTGGCGACCGGAGAAGGGCCAGACGGACAAGCACGGCCAGGAGATCGAGGACCGCATCTACAATCAGCGGGATTTCGACCGGGAGTTGGTGTTGGAGCGCCGCACCGAACTGGTGGCCCGCAAGGTCTCCGAGTTTCTGCGCGCCACCAACCGTTATGACAAGACCATCATCTTTTGCGAGGACATCGACCACGCCGAGCGGATGCGCAGCGCCCTGGTCAATCAAAATCCCGATCTGGCCGCCGAGAGCCGACGTTACGTGATGCGCATCACCGGGGACAACGACGAGGGCAAGGCGGAGTTGGACCATTTCATCGACCCGGAGAGCCGCTATCCGGTGATCGCCACCACCTCCCGCTTGATGACCACCGGGGTGGACGCCCAGACCTGCAAGTTGATCGTGCTGGACCGGCGCATCGAGTCCATGCCGGAGTTCAAGCAGATCATCGGGCGGGGGACGCGGATCAAGGAGGAGTACGGCAAGCTCTTCTTCACCATCATGGATTTCAAAAAGGCCACCGACCGTTTTGCCGATCCCGATTTCGACGGCGACCCGGTGGTGATCTACGAGCCGGAGGACGATGACCCCCCTTTGCCTCCGGATGACGGTGACGGCGACGACACCATCATTGATGATGATCCCCCCGACCCGCCCGGTCAACCCCGGCGCAGGTACGTGGTGGGGGATGTTACCGTCACCGTGTTGGCCGAGCGGGTGCAATACCTGGACAAGGATGGCAAACTGATCACCGAGTCGTTGAAGGACTATGCGCGGCGGGCGGTGCGCCAGTCGTTCACGTCACTCCAGGATTTTCTCCGGCAATGGCGGGAGGGGGAGCGACGGCAGGCCATCCTGAGCGAGTTGGAGGAACACGGCCTGTTGCTGGACGCCCTGGCCGAGGAGGTGGGACGGCAGTACGGTCCCTTCGATCTCATCTGTCACGTAGCCTTCGACCAGCCGCCGTTGACCCGCAAAGAGCGGGCGGAGAGTGTGCGCAAGCGCGACTACTTCACCAGGCACGGCGACAAGGTCCGCAAGGTGCTGGAGGCCCTGCTGGACAAATACGCCGACGAGGGGGTGGAGGCCATCGACGAGATGAACATCCTCAAGCTGCGCCCCATGAGCGATCTTGGTACGCCGTTGGAGATCGTGGCGGCCTTTGGCGGCAAGGAACAGTATCGACAGGCCCTCCGTGATCTGACGGATCAACTGTACCCAGCGGCATAAGAAGGCGGTTCATGTCCATCACCACCACCATCAAGACCATTCAGGACATCATGCGCCAGGACGTGGGCGTGGATGGCGACGCCCAGCGCATCAGCCAGTTGGTCTGGATGCTCTTTCTGAAGATCTTCGATGATCGGGAGAAGGAAGCGGAGTTGATCAGCGACAAGCACCGCTCCCCCATCCCCATGCGGTTGCAGTGGCGGGCCTGGGCGGCGGACCCGGAGGGCATGACCGGCGAGGATCTCATGGACTTCGTCAACAACGATCTTTTTCCCGGCCTCAAGAATCTGCCGGTGGACGCCCGCTCCAATCCCCTGGGCGTGGTGGTGCGGAGCGTCTTCGAGGACGCCTACAACTACATGAAGTCCGGCCAGTTGATGCGGCAGGTGATCAACCGGATCAACGCCATCGATTTCAACCGCAGCCAGGACCGCCACCTGTTCGGCGACCTCTACGAAAAGATCCTCAAGGATCTGCAAAGCGCGGGCAATGCCGGGGAGTTTTACACGCCCCGCGCCGTCACCCAATTCATGGTGGATCAGGTGGACCCCAGACTCGGCGAGCGGGTGTTGGACCCAGCCTGCGGCACCGGCGGGTTTTTGACCTGCTCCATCGAACACCTGCGCCAGCAGGCGCGCACCTCGGCGGATGAACAGCGGTTGCAGGCGTCCATCCTCGGGGTGGAAAAAAAGCAGCTGCCCCATTTGCTCTGCATGACCAACATGCTGTTGCACGGCATCGAGGTTCCCAGCGCCATCCGCCACGACAACACGTTGACCCGACCCTTGCGGGATTACGGGCCAGGGGATCGGGTGGAGGTGATCGTCACCAACCCGCCTTTTGGCGGCATCGAGGAGGACGGCACCGAGAGCAACTTTCCGGCGGCCTATCGCACCAAGGAGACGGCGGACCTGTTTCTCGTGCTGATCATGCACCTGCTCAAGCCGGGCGGACGGGCGGCGGTGGTGTTGCCCGACGGCACCTTGTTTGGCGAGGGGGTCAAAACCCGCATCAAGGAAGAGCTGCTCACCCAGTGCAACCTGCACACCGTGGTCCGGCTGCCCAACGGGGTGTTCAACCCCTACACCGGCATCAAGACCAACCTGCTCTTTTTCACCAAGGGGACGCCCACCCGTGAGGTGTGGTACTACCAGCACCCCTATCCGGCGGGCTACAAGAGTTACTCCAAAACCAAGCCCATGCGCATCGAGGAGTTCGCGCCGGAAAAGGCGTGGTGGGGGCTTGCATCCAACGGCTTCGCCGGGCGTGAAGAAAACGAACACGCCTGGAAGGTTCCCCTGGCCACCTTTCAGGCCAATGGCTTCAATCTGGATGTCAAGAATCCCCACGACCCCGGCAATGGTCACGGCGATCCGGACACCCTGCTGGCCCAGTTGCTGGCGGCGGAGCATCAAGCCACGGCCTTGCGGGAGCAGCTCAAGGCCATTCTGACCGAGGCGTTGCAGCGATGAACGCCAAACTGGTCGATTACGGTGCCTTGCTGGGGGAGGTCAAATCCCGCATCCGGCAGGCGCAGCACCGGGCGACGCTGGCGATGAACGCCGAGCTGGTGCGGCTCTATTGGGACATTGGCCGCCTGGTCGTCTTGCGCCAGGATCAACAGGGCTGGGGGGTCGGAGTCATCCCCCGGCTTTCCCGGGATCTGCGCAACGAGATGCCGGAGATCAAGGGTTTCTCCCAACGCAACATGGGCTACATGGTGCGTTTTGCCCGGGAATATGGCGACCCGGAGGCCCCCATGCCAATTTTGCAACAGGCTGTTGCAAAATTGGCCCCGTCCTCCACTCTGACCAACGGCGGGAAACCCGATCCATGGATGTTGGGCCTTCCCTGGGGACATAACATCCTGTTGATGGAGAAGTTGCCGGATCGGGAGTCGCGCCTGTGGTACGCCCGTCAGGTCATCGAGCAGGGTTGGGGGCGGGAGACCCTGGCCGCCATGATCCGCAGTCAGACCCATCTCCGACAGGGAGCAGCCGTCACCAATTTCGCCGCCCGGTTGCCCGCGCCCCAATCCGAACTGGCGGGTGAACTCCTCAAAGATCCCTACCTGTTCGACTTTCTCACCCTGGAGGAGCCCTTTCACGAACGGGAGCTGGAAACCGGCTTGGTGCGTCACCTGGAAAAGTTCCTGCTGGAACTGGGGCAGGGGTTCGCCTTTGTCGGGCGGCAATACCCCATCAGCGTGGGGGAGGAGGATTACTACCTGGACTTGCTGTTCTACCATCTGAAACTGCGCTGTTTCGTGGTGGTGGAACTCAAGCGTGGTAGGTTCAAGCCCGAATACGTCGGCAAGGTGAATTTTTATTGCGCCGTGGTCGATGACCTCCTGAGACACGCCGAGGATCAACCCACCATCGGCCTGATCCTCTGCCAGACCAAGGACCGCATCCTGGCCGAGTACGCCTTGCGCAACATCCACAAGCCCATTGGCGTGGCCGACTACGAGTTGACCCGCGCCTTGCCCTCCGGGCTGGCCTCCTGCCTGCCCAGCATCGAGCAGATTGAAACCGAGTTGCAGTCCGGTTGGCCTCCCTCCGGGGAGGACGAGGCATGAACGCCGACTTCCTGCTGCGCCATTTCGACACCCTGGCCGACACCCCCGACGCCGTGGCCAAATTGCGGGGGTTGGTCCTGCAACTGGCGGTGATGGGCAAGCTCGTGCCCCAGGACCCCCGCGACGAACCGGCCTCCGCGCTGCTGAAGAAGATTGCGGCGGAAAAGGCGCGCTTGGTCCGCGAAGGCAAGATCAAACGCGGCGAAACCCTGCCCCCGGTTGACCCAGAAGACGCGCCGTTTGAACTGCCGAGGGGGTGGGAGTGGGTGAGGCTCGATCAAATCTCGCAGTACATCCAACGTGGAAAAGGCCCAAAATACGTTGAAGAAAGCAATATCCCTGTTGTATCCCAAAAGTGCATTCAGTGGCGTGGATTCGATTTGACGAGAGCACGATTCATTGATGAATCATCCCTCGATGGTTATGCCGAAGAACGTTTTCTGAGACCGGGCGACCTGTTGTGGAATTCGACAGGCACAGGGACGATTGGGCGCATCAACGTGCTAAAAGATGATGTGTTTTCGCAATTCAGAAGAATCGTCGCAGACTCTCATGTAACAGTTGTCCGTCTGATTAATGCCTATCCGGAATATGTGTGGATTTGGATTGCAAGTCCTTTTATCCAATCGACCATTGAATCAGATGCAAATGGTTCAACAAACCAAGTTGAACTCGCCACACAAAGTGTAAAGAACCAAGTCACACCCCTTCCCCCCCTGGCCGAGCAACACCGCATCGTCGCCCGTGTTGACCAGTTGATGGCCTTGCTCGACCAACTGGAGCAGCAGCGGGAGGCCCGGCGGGAAACCCGGCTTCGGCTCAACGCCAGTGCCCTGAACGAACTGACCACCGCCCCGGACGCCACCGCCTTCCACCACGCCTGGGGCCGCATCCGTGACCACTTCCACCGGCTCTACGACCACCCCCAGACCGTGGCCCAACTCCGGCAGGCCATCCTGCAACTGGCGGTGATGGGCAAGCTCGTCCCCCAGGATCCCCACGACGAACCGGCCTCGGTGCTGCTGAAAAAGATCGCGGCGGAAAAGGCGCGCTTGGTCCGCGAGGGTAAGATCAAACGCGGCGAAACCCTGCCCCCGGTTGACCCCGAAGACGCGCCGTTTGAACTGCCGGGGGGGTGGGAGTGGGTTAGGTTAAATGCTTTAATTGAACTACACAGAGATATCAATTATGGTATTATCCTTTTAGGAAATGAACCACCTACTGATGGCATTAAGACGATAAGATGCAGTGATGTTCAGTATAGAAGGATTTCCCTTGAGAAGGCACGAACCGTTTCAAAGGATATTTCTGACAAATACTCAAAAACAATCCTTCGTGGTGGAGAAATTCTTATGAATATTCGCGGAACATTAGGCGGATGCGGAATTGTTGACCAGAACATGAAGGGATATAATATTGCCAGAGAAGTTGCACTAATCCCTATCAGTGCGCACGCAGTTACTAGATATGTATTGGATGTTATATCATCTCCATATATTCAGATTAATACACTATTAAATCTTCGAGGTATTGCTTATAAAGGGTTGAATCTAGAAATACTGCGTAATTTCTTAATTCCCCTCCCCCCCCTCGCCGAGCAACACCGCATCGTCGCCCGTGTGGACCAGTTGATGGCCCTGTGCGACCAGCTGGAGGCCCAGCTCAGCCAATCCCGCGACCACGGCCAACGCCTGCTGGAGGCGGTGGTGGGGCGGTTGACGGAGGCGGCCTAACCCCCCTCCTGAGTCCGGCGGTTATGGATCCCCCGCCCCGCACCCAACTCGAACACGGCCAAGCGAACCCCGCCGAACTCCAACCCGTTCAACCACTCCTTTGGAAAAACTGCTAAGGTGCCAAACTTGATTGGAACGACGATAGAGCGATTCCAAATAAGTTTTGCACATTGCCAGCTAAAGAACTTACGCTCGTCATTCCCGCGAAAGCGGGAATCCAGGAAAGCCGATAGGGGAATGGCTCCCTTCAAACAAACGGAAAGGGGGATTGGTTCCTCGGAGCGATCTCTGCATTTCCCTCCCCCGCCCCTGGATTCCCGCTTTCGCGGGATGGACGATTTCGTGGTTGAGGAATGGATTGCATAACCCAGGTGCCGCTTGACGTCATGTGCAATTTTTAAATGGAATAGCTAGCCGAATGCCACCCATGGTCGCCGCCGCCAAGACCATCAGGAATCACTGGAACGGCGTTCTGAACTGGTTCGACAGCCAACTGACCACCGGCTTGGTCGAGGGATTCAACAGCCTTCTCCAGGCGGCCAAGGCCCGGGCCAGAGGCTACCGCTCCACCGCCAATTTTATCTCCATGGCCTACCTCATCGGCAGCCGGTTAAACTTCAGCCTACCCACGTGAAACAGCGAGGAGCCGAATATCGCGGCCAAGCCACCGATCCGGAGGGAACCGTGCGCCGTTTCATCGCCCAGGGCGAGGGCCACGCCTTTCCCACCAGCACGGCGCAGCGCAGACCTTCGCCACCTACTTCGCCCCGGCGGATTTCAACGAGTCGGTCACGATTTGGCACGACAGCCAAATCGGACTTGCGAAGCCAGCCCGCAGGGTGAGAGCCATGGATGAGGGAGGAGACCGGATGGACGGTGGAGCGGCTGACCTTGGCCTGTTCGTTTTATCTCAGCCCCAGCGCCAGCACCGAGCGGATTCACCTGTTTCTCGGCCTGTTCGACGCCTCCCAACCCCCCGACGGGGTGGGGTTGGAACACGAGGGGGAGAACATTCAACTCTTCGTCGTCCCCTTTGACGAGGCGTGGGCCATGTTGGAACAGGGCGTTCTGGACGCCGCCACCGCCATCCTGGCGGTGCAATGGTTGGCCTTGCGCCGGGCCGAGCTTCGCGGCTTTATCGCGGGATGAATGCGGGCGTTATCACCAGTATGGCGAGGAGGATATTCCAGGGATTGGGCGTTATCCGTGTAACCATTCATTCCAAGGACGGAAACAGGGCTTTTCGGGGCGGGGCACCTTTCAGCAAGGCCTGAACCGTTTTCCGGAATTCAATGGAACCGATTGATAAAATGATAAAATAAATCGATGCTCCGATCCGGTCGGTTCGGTTGCGGGATAGTAAAACGTCTTCCTTCGATTCACCGAAATTACTTTTAGGGTGTGTTGTGTTACAATTCAATATACTATTTTTGCTTGCCGCGTTGCCGCTAAAAGGTACCATTATCCCTTGGATAAGGAAGCCGCCAGCAGGGAGAGGAACTCCCGCTCACCGCCAGCGACAGGATCATCATCCACCATGCGAGAAACCCTGGGCTATTTGCTCAAGTCCCCTTTTTTGCGCACGGTTTTGCTGGCGTCGCTAGGGTTGACGGCGGCCATCGCTGGCCATGAGCGGTTTGTGGTCTACCCGGCGTTCCAAAACGAGGTGGTGGCCCAGGCGGAAGAGGACGCCCGCCGGGTGGCTCGCCATCTGGAACCCCAATTGCTGAAGGGCGGGCGGGAGTTGCAGGCCGTGAACCTCCCGGAGGAATTTGTCCGGGAGCTGCCGAGGGTGATGCAGGATTTCGCGGTGGCCAAGGTCAAGGTTTTCACCTCTCGGGGCGAGGTGATTCATTCCAGCGAAGCGCCGGAGATCGGCTCGGTTAATAAGAATGATTATTTTTACGCCATCGTGGCCAAGGGCAAACTTTTTAGCAAGTTGGTGCAAAAACAGGCGACGACCATGGAAGGGGCGACCAGCGCCGCCGACGTGGTGGAAATTTATGTGCCGGTGATGACGGAGGGGCGTTTCACCGGGGCCTTTGAACTCTATTACGACGTGACCGAGCGCATGGAGCGCATGCGGAGCCTGTTGGAACGCTACGGCTGGATCCTGCTGGGGTTGGCGTCGGGGATGTCGCTGGTGATGCTGGGGGTGGTGTACAACGCCGCCGGTCAGGTGCGGGAGCGGGAGCATATGCAGCGCCGGCTTCAGACCAGCGAGGCGCGGTTCCGCAGCATGGCCGATGTGGCCCAGGACGCCATGATCGTGATCGACGGGGAGGGCCGGATCACCTTTTGGAACCGGGCGGCGGAGCGGATTTTCGGCTTTGGCGAAGCCGAGGTGATGGGCCGGGGGATGCACGATCTGTTGGCCCCGGAACGGTTCCATGACGCCATTGCCGAGGGGATGCGCCAGTTTCGCGAATCGGGACAGGGCAACATCATCAACCGCACCGTGGAACTGGTGGCGCGGCGCAAAAATGGCGAGGAGTTCCCCTTTTCCGCCTCTACCTCCGCCATGCGGGTGGAGGGAGAGTGGTGGGCGGTGGCGCTGCTGCGGGATGTCACCGCGCGCAAGTCCATGGAGGAGCGGCTGCGCTTGGGTTCCAGCGTCATGGAACACGCCCTGGACGGCATCATGGTCACCGACGCCCAAGGGGTGATTCGCATGATCAACCCTGCCTTTACCCAAGTCACCGGCTTCACCATCGAGGAGGTGGTGGGGCGAAAGCCCAATGTGCTGCGTTCCGGTCGGCACAACGATCAATTTTACGCCGACATGTGGAAACAGTTGCGGCAAGAAGGGGCGTGGCGTGGCGAGGTGTGGAACCGGCGCAAGGATGGCTCCATCTATCCTGAGTGGCTCTCCATCAGCGCCATTCGCGACGAATACCAGAAAATTTCCCACTTCGTGGGGATTTTCATCGATATCACCCAGCGCAAGGTGGCGGAACAAAATTTGGAGCGGTTAGCCTTTTACGACGCCCTCACCGGCATTCCCAACCGCATGTATTTCATGGAGCGGTTGAAGCAGGGGTTGGCCGACGCCCGTCGCAACCAGCAAAATTTGGCGATCTTCTTCCTCGATTTGGACCTCTTCAAGCAGGTCAACGACACCCACGGCCACGAAGTGGGGGATTTGTTGTTGCAAGAGGTGGCGACGCGGCTCAAGGGGGTGCTACGGGAGCAGGATACGGCGGCCCGCTTGGGGGGGGATGAATTCGCCTTGATTCTCAAAACGATCCACGGAGCGGAAGACGCGGAAAAGGTGGCGACAAAGGTGGTCGGGGCGTTGACCGAACCCTTTCAACTGGCGGGGCGGGAGTGTCGCATCGGGACCAGCATCGGCATCAGCCTTTATCCCGACCACGGCGTCGAGGGGGAGGCGCTGGTGGGGTTGGCCGACTTCGCCATGTATCGCGCCAAAAAGGGGGGACGCAATCGCTGGGTGATGCACGAACCGGAAATCTCCCCACCCCCCACTTCTGGTTGAAGCGTCCCGGCGTTGCGGGTGGCGCGGCTCAGAACCCGGCCTCCTTCAGCACCACGGCCGCGGCGGAACGGAGGAAAGGCGAGACGAGGGAGACGGGATGGGAGGTGATGCGGGCATGCCTCCCGGTTACCCACAACTCCACAGGCCCTGTTGGAAGTTGTGGGGCTCCCTGTGGCCTGTGGATTTGTGGATAACCGGGACGCAAGCTGTGGGAGGGCTGAAAAACTGAAATTCAACCAAGTTGGAGCTTATCTTGCCTGCTGAATTGTCTTGACGATGGGGTCCACTTCAGTCTTCAGGAGGTATGAGGACGATCTTCCAGCGTAGGCATCCCTCCGGTGGCGACGAGCCGATTTTATGGGACGCCCTCGGCCAGGGTGTATTGACCCATGCCGAAGGTGGCGTTTTTGCCCAGGTGGAGCCACTGTCCAAGGTGCAGATAGGGCCAGAACGGCTCCAGGGGGCCGGAGAGGCGCGCGGAACCCACCACGCCGCCCAGGGTCATCTCCTGGTGTTGCCGGGCGGAGCGGCGGGTCCAGTCGCGCCACGTCAACCGATCCTGGAGCAGATCAATCCTCTCCGCGTGTTGGACCAGCGGCCGATGGTCAAAAACCATCGGCGATGGGGCGTGAAGACGGGCCACCGAGTGGACACGACGCAACAAGGCGACCAGCAGATCCCGCGCCGTGAAGCGATCCGGCCCCAGGGGCGAACCGTCGCGCTGAATGCGGGTGGGGGTCAACAGGTGGAGCGGGAGGGATCGCCGTTCTTCCCAGGGAGGAATCGTCACCTCCTGGGGATGTTCCCGGACGATCCCTTCCTCGGGAGTGAAAATTTCCCGCTCCCCCGACGCTTCCACCAGCTCCACCCGACGCAGCCGCGCCGCGCCATTTCCCGGTCCCACCCCATGGGCCATGGCCCGTTGCCAAGCCAGGATCAACAATGGCAACTGCCTCAGCCCCCGTCCCATCAACACCAGATGAAAGCGCAACGCCTCGCCGGGATGGTAGATCCGCTCCCCCCACGGCGGCGGCTCGATGACGTAGGGGTGGGGGGCGATGGGCGCGTTTTTTTCCCCTTCAGGGGTTTCGGGAAGAGGCGTCTCGAAAATCAGGATGTAGGGACAGGAGCGCTGAAAACCGCACCCCCCGCACTCCCGTTGGCGGGTGAGGCAGGCCACCGAGCGCAGTGCGGCACCAAACACCCCGCGCAAGGCCGATCCGGCAAAACTGGGCAAGCGCAGGGGAGTCTCCACTTCCCATTCGAAACAGTAACGGGCTGCGGGAAAAGAATCGATCATGAGTCCGTCGACCGCAGGTTGTCCAAGCGGAGGTGCATCTCCTTCACTTTCTTGTCGGCGTTCTTGAGCTTTCCGGGCAGTTCCGTGCGACAGACGAGGGACAATTCCTGGATCTCCTCTCGGCTCCAGCCCCCTTTTTCCGCATCGCTGACCAGCCTGTTGGTCTCCATCCACAGGAGGCCGCCCACGGTTTGCCGACCCTCTTCCTGGGCAAGCAGTCCCTTGAGCCTGTCCAGGGCGTGCTGGTTGGGGGTCATGCGCGCCCGTTGCTCCTCGCGTTGGCGATTCTCGGCGGCTTGGCGCGCCAGTTCGGCTTGACGCTGCGCCTCTTCTCGTCGTTTGGCCGCGTCTTGCTCCCGCAAGCGCACCAATCGGGCATCGGAGGCGTCCAGGGCTTTCGTTCGGTCGAGGGCGAATCCTTGGGCCAACACCGCCAATTCCGGGGCGCGTTGCGCCAGGGGGGAGCGCCCCTCCTCGTCCCATTCCGCCAGCAGCCAGCCGAAGGGCAGCAGGTCGCGGAGTTGGTTGGTTTCGCGAGCCGCCATCCAGACCGTGGTGGCCCTGTTTCCCCAGCTGGGGGGATTGCGTGGCCCCTGCATGATCTTGATATGGCGCGCCCCATTGAGCGTGACCGATTCCGCCCCGCTGTGTCGCCCGATCCGCAGCAGAAAGGCGCGTCCCCTGTCCAACAACCGCCCCAAGGAGCCGCTCTCCAGGGAGTCCCGGATGGTTCTGGCCCACTGGGGATCCAGCATCCCCTCCAACTCCGTCAATTCTCGTTGCAGATGGGCGCGGTAGTAGGTGTTGCACGCTTGAACCACGGCGGCGGCGTTCCACCGGTGATTTTCAGGCGGGAGCCCTTTTTTGTCGGCGTGCTTGTCGTATTCCCGCGCCTGTTCCAGGTTGAGGAAGGCGATGTCGGCGACGAAGGATTCCAAGGTCAGGGGCGACAGGCACTCCAGGGTTTGATACGGACCCTTCCCGGCCTCGCCCGACGGCTTGCGGTTGACGGCGAAAAGAATTTCGTTGTGGCTCTCTTCGCGTTGCAGGCGGGTGTCCCCCACGCGAATCAGGCGCATGGGGTCACGCTCGAATTGGGGCGGGAGAACAGCGCCCAGGGTGTGGGGAATCGGGGCGAGTTCTTTCCAGGAGGTCCGAGTATTTTCGGCGTCCTTTGGATTGACCAACGCCGCGCCGCCATGCACCCCGTCCAGCAGCGCGGTGCGGAGGGCTCCCTTGAGGCTGCTCCCCGGCAGGACGATCTGCTCGTTGATCGGGGAGTGGGCCATGCGCTCGATGTGAAGTTGATTGGGTTTGGCTTGATTCCCGATCCGCTCATCGTAAAACGCTTGCACGCCGATGCCCACGGGAACGCGCCGGGTGTGGCGGGGGATCAGCGTCTCCTTGCGCTTCCGGAAATATCGCTGAATGGCGCGAACCACGTCCCCTTGCGGCTGACTGACGATCTCCAGCAGTTCGGCGCGGGCTTCGGCGTCCGGGGCGAGGGCGGCGACGGGATCGAAGGCGTAGAGGAGGCCTTCGTCCATGAGGTAGTGGGTGGGTTGGTAATCCACGCCGCAGCCGATGTGGACCGGGGAGAGGGTGGAGAGGAGCAACCGATGGTTTTGCAGGAAGGGGTCAGCCATGGTTCATCGCCTCCCAATCCACCCGGATTCCCGCCACTGGGGCGTAGCCTTGATGCACGGCGGCCGGAATCGCCTTGGAAATCGTCCCGTTCCCGCCCAAGCCTTGACCGGCGAAGGGGGGTGGCGGCAGCGGCGCGGGAGGCGTCAGAACGGCGCCGGCCCGAGCCAGCAGGATGGGACTCTTGAACACCGAGCCGGTCAACGCCGCCACGTCGCCGTGTCTGCCGAAGCGGGTGAACAGGTGATAAAAACTGCGCCGGGCGTCGAATCCCAGCCCTTGGGGGGCGCAAAATCCCAGGGTGAGCCAGGCGTTGCTCCCCTCCTGGCGGGGCAGGGCGCTCTCCGCGACGGATTCCACGGAAAATTTCCCCAGCCCGATGCTGGCGTCCTTGCCGAATCCGGTGAGTCCCACCGCTCCGACGGCGGCCAGGATGGTTTCCTGGTCCACCCGTTGGGGGTCGTGGAGCAGCCAGAGTTCCAGCCGACTCTCCGGCGGAAACCAGCTTTGTTCCACGGCGTAGGGGGCGAAACCCGCCTTGCCGGTGGTTCCCGTCAGGCGGTTGATGGCGTTGTGGGGGTGGGGGCGGTTGGTCCGTCCTGGGGGGTGGAAATTTTTTTCGGCGTCGCAGTGGGTGAGCCATTCGGCCAGGGGGCGGTGCCACTCCTGGCGGGGGAGCCAGTTCCGTTTTTTCTCCTCCTTGTCGTCCGCCCCCTCGGCGGGGGGAAGGGCGGGACGGGGCCAATATCCGGCGGGAAGGAGATCCGAAACCACCAGAAAGGGATCGCCGTCGGCGTAGCCCCGCAACCGTTCGCTCAGCCACGTTTCGCCCATCCGATGGCGCAGGGCCCAGCACAGTTGCCCGAACAGCGTGTCGCCGTGGGGGGGGGTGGCGAAGGCGGTCAGCGGTTGGAGGGTGAGCAGCAACGTCTTCATCATCGCCCCGCGGGCCTCACCAGGGTTTGGCATGGTCGAGCCGCTGTTGGTCTTCTTCCGCTAGGCGGAAGATCACCCGGCCATAGCCTCGGGAACCGGAGCCGCCCAGGCTGTCCATCTCCAGCAGTTTCAGACCGATGAACAGCTCGTCCAACAACGCCTCGTCATCGATCACTTTGACTGCGAGGCGGAAATCGAAGGTCGCCCCCGCCGGAACCCGTTCGGTGTTGCGGGGGTGTTCCGCCACGCCGCGCACCCGGTCGATGGTGTTTTCCATCTTGGTTTCGGTGAGGGGGAGATTTTTTTGCCGGATCTTCTCGACCCACGTCCTTTGCAGCGGGCAATCGCGGAACGCCAGACGACTGGGGCCGACCTCCTCGGCTTGCGCGGGCGTCAGGGAGTCGCCGCCGCTCACGCCGAACAGCTTGAGAATGCGCAGGGCGGCATTTTTGTCCGGGGCGCTGTTGAGTTTTCCGTAGCACATGGGACCGCCATTGTTGAGGGTCGCCAATCCGGCGCGCCACTCCAACATGCTGCGAATTTTGCCCTTGAGGCTGCTGCCGGGGATGTAGGGCTCGTTGGTGTGGGGATGGCGGATCACCGGGTTGTCCGATCCGCCGATGTGCATTTCGACGCCGCCGCCGCCGATGTGCAGGCCGGTCACGACTTCGATGGTTCCGGTGATTTCCTGAATCCTGGTGAGTTTCATGGAGTTCATCCCTGCCTTAAGAATCCCGGGGTCGCAGTTCCTTGTAAAATCCCATCACCGCTTCCATGAAGAGCTTGAAGAGTTTCAGGCTTGCGGCGTCGTTGACCTGGCCCAGGCAATGGCCCATGAGCGTGACGAAATTTTGATCGACGAGCTTGTTTCTGCCCAGGGCGTAGGCGGCCTTGGCGTTGAGCATGCGAATGAAGGGCAGGGATTGTCGGAAGGTTTCGTCGTCGTCGGTCTTTTCCGCCCACAAGCAAATTTCATCGTAGAAGCGGCGAAGCTGGGTGGGTTTGTTGGATTTGCTATTGTCCGACAGGGTTTTGGCCGTCTGCTTGGCGACGCCGTCGAAGAGATCCGCTTCGAGGGGGACGAATTTGATTCTGGCGACATTCAGGGGCGGCGCCTCGGGGGTGTTGTTTTGGGGCGTCGTTCTGGAGTGATGGGGATATCCCTGCGGGCTCATTCCGACACCGCCTTTCTGCGCTGATAAAGATGGGTGAATAGGGCGATTTTGTAGTTTCCCCGGAATTGCTCGATCTTTGCGCCGATTTTTTGCGCCAGTTGGTCCTGGTAAACCGCTTGGCGCTCTTCCGGCTTGATGTCCCGCAGCTTGTCCACCACGAAGCGCCAACTCCGGTAGGCGAACCAGGAGCGCCAGATGGCGTCTTGCGGACGTTGGGCGGCGCTCTCGGCTTTGTCGCACAGGTGCAGCAGGGTGTGGAGATACCCCGTGCTCATCTTGAGTCGGTATTGCCGATCGAACAACTCGACCACGCCGTTCAGCTCCCGTTCCGCCGCCAGCATGGTTTGAAATTCCTGCCAGGAGAGGGTGCGATTCCAGCAGGTGACGGCGTTTTTCCCCGCATATTCCTTGGCGTCGTCCA
The DNA here is from genome assembly GCA_015231965.1 of Magnetococcales bacterium. Taxonomy (GTDB): domain Bacteria; phylum Pseudomonadota; class Magnetococcia; order Magnetococcales; family JADGAP01; genus JADGAP01. Next base: position 18,099 of record JADGAP010000030.1, read on the forward strand.
GGGCCTCATCCGCCATGACCGCCAGGGCGGGGATGGGAAGGGTGGGCTTGGTCATGGTCAATCCGGCGGAAAAGTGGAGATCCGGATTATTCGCCACGTAGCGGGCGAACTCGGTGTGGATGGTTTCCGCCAGTCGGATCTGTTGCAGCCAGGGACCGATGAGGAAAAAGTCGTCGCCGCCTGCGAAGACGGTGTAGGCGTCGGGAAAATCCCGGGCGCACTTCCAGGGCAGCCAAAGGGCGAAGAAGGTGTTCAACTGGCGGCTCATCCCCGCCATGCGGGAGAAGGTGTCCATGCGGCGGAAAAGTTGGCCCAGGTCGTCCACGTCGCCCTTGAGGATGTTCAGGGCGGCCACGCCGCGCCGCTCCTCGGATCCATCCTCCCGAGTCACGACTTGAATGGCGGTTTCGGCGATGGTCTCGAAGGTTTGGAGGCGCCCCTGGTCATCCTTGGGGACGTGGCCGTTGATGGCGCGGCGGGCGCAGCCGTTCCACAGCGGGGTTTGGCCGTCCGGGTGGGCCAGGGAGAAGTCCCAGAGGCGCAGCAGGTCGGCGGCGGGGGGCGGCGAGGCGGCGGCGTCGGTCAGGGTGACGCGATAACCGAAGTAGTCCATCTCCAGGGTGGCGTTGTCCACCCGGTTTCGGGAGATGATGAGGCGTTGGCGCTTGACCAGGGTTTCGCCGAGTTGAATCTGGTCATGGCAAAAACCGCACAGCCGCACGGTGGCGCCGTCATCGGGGAGGGTTCGGGTGGCGGGGGATTTGTTGCAGACCGCGCAGGCCCCTTGGGGATAGTCGGCCTGGAAGATCGGGGGACGGGGGGCGTCATCGCCGGCGCCGCAGAGGGCGAAGCGTTGGCGCTTGTGGATCTCCATGTCCCGTTTCAACCGTTCCAGGAGTTTGGGGAAGGTTTTTTTGTGGAAATCCTGGCGTCGCGCGGGGGTTTCGACCAGTCCGACGCCCCATTGGCCGTAGCCGTTGTTCAGGAACCAGGCGTCCAGTTCCCGGCGCAGGGTTTGGAGGCGCTGTTTGGCGTCGGGCAGGTTGGGGGCGACGATGAGAAATTTTCCCGCCGCGTTGATGATCTGGCTGGTGACGGGGAGTTGGAAGGCTTCCAGGGTTTTGATGGCCGCCAGTTCGGTGATCAGGGCCACCGTGAAGGAGCGGCCCCGCAGCCGTTTGCTCGCCTTGAGGGCGCTTTCGCCGCTGCCGAAGATGAACTCCTGGATTCCGAAGAAGTTGCCCTGGATGAGGAGAAATTCGGGATGGGCGGCGCTGTCCCACTTTTGCACGTCGGTTTGGGAGAAGTCGCCGGACTCCTGGTGAAATCGCCACAGGGCGACGGCCAGGGTGGCGGCGGCCTTGGAGTGGTCGTAGAGGGAGACGTCCGCCGGGATGGCGCGGAATCCCCGGCCCGGAAAGAATCCCGCCGTGGCCGAGGGGATGGCGTGGGTGAAGCCGAGAAAGAGGGCGTCGAAATGGTCCAGCCACAGGGGGAGGGAGGCCCGGTGGGAGGAGGGGATTTTTTCGAGCGCGGCGGTGAACTGTTCCCAGAGGACGCGGTATTCTTCTTGGGGTTTTGCGGGGGGCTCCGCGCCGGGAAAGAGGGTTTCCGCCGCCAGGGCTCGCAGCGGCAGGCGTCGCGGGGATTGGGCGAAGTCGCCTTGCAATCGGACGTTGCCCAGCAGCGGCCACATCCGGGCGCTGAGGTGGTTGACCTTCCTGCCGTTCTCCTCGCCCTCTTCCAGGGCTTGGTTGTATTCCTCGAAGCTGGCGCGCTCGAAGCCGGAGGCCAGTCGGTCGGCGATGGCGATGATCCATTGCAGCGGGGTTTGGGGGGTGTGGTGCCGGGCCGCGCCGTTGAGCAGGGAATCCTTTGGGGGATTTTCCTCGTTCCAGGCGCTGAAGGGGGTCATGTCGCCGGATTGGAGGTCGGGGAGATGGGGGGCGATGGCCTGGATGGCGTCGCGGGTGTAGGCGGCGTGGATGTGGGAGAATCCGCCGCCGCGACGACGCGGGCAGCAGCTTGCTTTGCTCGCGTCGATCCCCGGGAAGGATTTCCCCGTCCGTTCGGCGAATTTACCCAGGTCATGGAGCAGCGCCGCCAGGGCGACCCGGCAGGAGGCGTTCAATAATGATGCGTCGTTCATGAAGTCATGCCTCGTCAACCATGCGCATGGGAGCGCGGGGCGGATTTCTCCCCCCAATTCCTGTGAATCGACTTGGGATGCGGCGCTGTGACCCCACCCCATAATCATCGTCGTAAAAAATGATCGGGGTTCGCTCCCCAGTCATGGTCGACAGTACAACCGGAAGGACGCTTTGACAAGCCATTTTTTTGGGCGCGCCGCAATATTATATTAATCATCGCAACCGCCGTCGGGGGCGTGGTCCGGGCCACGCGATCCCCTGTTTTTGGAACCCTCGGATGCTCTCAATCCCTTCGTATTCAGGGCGTGGTCCGGACACCATTCAAACCTACGATTTCACCGCCAATATGGAGTCTCAATCCCTTCGTATTCAGGGCGGGGTCAAGACGTTGCCACTCACGTAAAACCCGCTTGGAAGAGAGGTCTCAATCCCTTCGGATTCAGGGCGGGGTCTGGACCAAGGTCGTTGGATTGAAGCAGAGGATGTTATGTCTCAATCCCTTCGTATTCAGGGCGGGGTCCGGACATGGAACGTAGTACGGTACCACTCTAGGATCCCCGTCTCAATCCCTTCGTATTCAGGGCGGGGTCCGGACCATTTCAGGCTTTTGTTCGCGGCTTGTCAATGCCTTTCGCTTTACGCCGTCATTCCTGCGCAGGCAGGAATCCAGGCTTGTACGCCTTTTTTCGCTTTTGACCTTCCCTTGTGCTTGCCCGCTCCCTTACGCCCCGACCTTCCATGACGCCTTTCTGAAGGAGAGGAGAGCTAATCCAATGCAAAAGTAAAAGCGTACAAGCCTGGATTCCTGCCTTCGCAGGAATGACGGCAAAAACCAGGGCGGAATTCCTCCCCATGTCTCAATCCCTTCGTATTCAGGGCGGGGTCCGGACAATCGCCGGTCTGCCCAAGCCCCCCAGTTGCTGTTGTCTCAATCCCTTCGTATTCAGGGCGGGGTCCGGACGTTGCAGGGAGTTTTACCCGGCAGAGCAAGAGGTCTCAATCCCTTCGTATTCAGGGCGGGGTTCAGACACACTCCGAGTACTGACTAAAAACGGTATTCGGTCTCAATCCCTTCGTATTCAGGGCGGGGTCTGGACAGTCTACGCGCCCACGATGACCTATCTCCAGCCGTCTCAATCCCTTCGTATTCAGGGCGGGGTCCGGACATGGAACGTAGTACGGTACCACTCTAGGATCCCCGTCTCAATCCCTTCGTATTCAGGGCGGGGTCCGGACCATTTCAGGCTTTTGTTCGCGGCTTGTCAATGCCTTTCGCTTTACGCCGTCATTCCTGCGCAGGCAGGAATCCAGGCTTGTACGCCTTTTTTCGCTTTTGACCTTCCCTTGTGCTTGCCCGCTCCCTTACGCCCCGACCTTCCATGACGCCTTTCTGAAGGAGAGGAGAGCTAATCCAATGCAAAAGAAAAATCGTCCAAGCCTGGATTCCTGCCTTCGCAGGAATGACGGCAAAAACCAGGGCGGAATTCCTCCCCATGTCTCAATCCCTTCGTATTCAGGGCGGGGTCTGGACCTTCACGACTGGGAAATATCAGCGCTGCTGGCGGCGTCTCAATCCCTTCGGATTCAGGGCGGGGTCCGGACAAGACAAAAGGCCCAGCTGGCACGGCTTCGCGCTGTCTCAATCCCTTCGTATTCAGGGCGGGGTAGACCGTACACGGCGCTGATGGGGGTAGCCGACAAGGTGTCTCAATCCCTTCGTATTCAGGGCGGGGTTCAGACACTATTGTTGTAGCAAGCGCTCCTGGCACTATTGGTCTCAATCCCTTCGTATTCAGGGCGGGGTCCAAACGACGCGGATTTCGGTGCCTTTCTCGACACGGCGGTCTCAATCCCTTCGGATTCAGGGCGGGGTCTGGACCATTTCAGGCTTTTGTTCGCGGCTTGTCAATGCCTTTCGCTTTACGCAGTCATTCCTGCGAAGGCAGGAATCCAGGCTTGTACGCCTTTTTTCGCTTTTGACTTACGCCTTTAAAACGTCCACACTCCGACGAATACATGCCTAAATCATTCATATAGGCGTTATAATTTCAAACTAACGCCAACCTCCACACCGAAAACAACTGCCATTCATTTCGACCCAATATAAAGTGATGCAGGATCATGGGGCGTTGTAAAAGCGTACAAGCCTGGATTCCTGCCTACGCAGGAATGACGGCGTAAAGCAAAAAGCATTGACAAGGCGAAGGCAATAGCCTGAAATGGTCTGGACCCCGCCCTGAATACGAAGGGATTGAGACCAGAGAGACGGAAAAAACGTTTTAAGTTGTCTAGTCGCGCACATGGCGAGGAAAGCCATGAACCGCCATCCCCATGGCGATTCACCCAACAGACCCAGGCGTTGACTCACCGTTCGCCCAGGCTCTCCTGGCGGACCTTGAGGATGGGCGACAACAGATATTCGATCACTTTGCGCTTGCCACTGGCGATTTCGGCGGTGACGGACAGCGGCGTCTTCGCCAGGCGATCCCAAGTGGTTGAAATCTTACGGGCCTTGATCTCCATCTGCTTGGCGCAACGGAGCAGTTCCACCTCGCCCATCACCCCGCCGGTTGGGGCGAAGCGGTGGCGCAGGGCGTCCGGATCCACCGGCAGCCCCATCAGGCGCATCAGCGTGACGAGGCAAATCAGCCCCGTATCGGGGGCGTCCGAGGGCGTCGGGGAAACCAGGGCGGGAACGCTGCGGCGGTTCATGTTCAAGCGGCGTTCTGCCAATGGGCCGCCAATATCGCCCGCGTCTCCGTCTGATACTGCGAGGTCGCCTCTTCCCAACTGATGCCGTTGTGTTCGGCACCAAACGTCGCCATGGCCTGAATCAGTTGATCCACCTGTGTGTTCAACAATACCGCTCCGTCACCAGATTGGATTTCCTCCATTTGCGTCGTGGGATAGGCATCCCAACCATGTACCGTGACCTGATCCCCGGCGCCATAGTGGATCACCAGGTTGCCATCGATTTTACCAAGGGAAATATCCGTCATCCCAATGTCGGGATCAAATTCTATCCGGTCGACCCGGTTGGTGTAGGTTCCGGGATCGTAGATATCGTCCGCTCCGTCTCCTCGGGCGAAGAGATACTGATCCCCATAATACGATCCGTTGAGCCGGTCGGCGCCCGTTCCGCCTCGATAAACGTTGCCATCCCCTCCATAGGCGTCGGTCGAGCTGCCGTTCCCTCCAAGGATATCATTCCCGGATCCGCCCAAATAGATGTCCCCGTCGGCGCCGCCGTCCAATACATCATCGCCTGCTCCACCGACCAGCAGATCCTCCTTGGTGCCTCCTGACAGAGCATCGGTGCCATCCCCGCCTTGCAGCACATCGCACCACGCACCGCCGGTCAGGGTGTCGTCGCCCGCGCCCCCATCCAAGGATTCCCCCCCGAAATTCCCCTTGACCGTCAAGGTGTCCGCTCCACCGCTCCCCGTGGTCGTCATGGCCAGCCGGTTCAACTGTTCATCATTCCAGTACGTTCCGTCCGCGAACCGAATTCCCTCGATGCGATATGGCGCACCGCCGTTGAACCAGTTGCTGATCTGGATCGAATCGCTTCCGGTTCCGTAGTTCAGCACCAAGTCTTGGTTGTTGCGCATCGCCGACAACGCCCCAGACTCGACCCCGACGTCAAATTCGATCCAGTCCTTGACCGCGTAGCTGTTGTATTCCTCGATCACATCGGATCCGTCGCCCAGGGAGAAACGGTAAAGATCGCCATAATACGTCCCCCGCAGAGTATCGTTGCCGACGCCTCCAACGTAGATGTTGCCCGATGTCCCGTTGCAGTCTGCCGAGCCGCATCCTCCGCCCAGAACATCATCCCCGGCACCACCGTCCAGCCAGTCGGTGAGTTCACCGCCGTCCAGCGTGTCGTTGCCCTGGCCGCCGATCAACGTTTCCTCTTCCTGCCCCCCGAAAAGCGCGTCGTTGCCATCGCCCCCCAGCAACACGTCGCCGCCGCTGCCGCCAGTCAACGTATCCGCGCCGCTGGTTCCCGTCAGGGTCACGCCCGCCCAGACAACGGTCGCCCCGGTCGTGGATTGACCCGCCCCCGCCAGACCCGCCACGTGCAACTGCAACTCATCCCAGAGGGTTCCTTCGGCGAAGCGCACCTCTTCAACCCGACGACCTTCCGCCGAATACCATCCGGTGATGAGAATGGAATCCCCACTACCGTAATTCAGCTTCAGATCGTTCCCGACGCGGACGCAGCCGACGCTTGCCGCCGCCACGCCGGAAGCAAAAAGAATACGGTCCATGCCGCCGCTGTAACTGTTGATCTCATCGATGGTATCGGCGCCATCTCCCGTCGCGAAATAATACACATCCCCGCGTCTGGAGCCGTGCAACAGATCGTTGCCCGATCCCCCGATGTACAACACATTGCCGTTCCCCCAATATTCGCTGGTGGAACCGTTCAGCATGACTCCCAGTTCATCGTTGCCGGAGCCGCCGTCCATCCAGTCGGAGGCGTCCCCGCCATCCAGGAGGTCGTTGCCGTCGCCACCCATCATCCAGTCGCCGTCGGCCTCGCCCTTCAGCACGTCATCTTCGCTTCCGCCCTCCAGGCGATCCGCTCCGCCGCCGCCGGATAGGGCGTCCGCCCCGCCGCCGCCTTGCAGCAGGTCGCCCAAAGCGGCCATCCCGACGCGGGTATCGGCCCCGTCGCCCCCTGTCCAGGTCACGCCCATTCGCAATACTTGATCCAAAGTCCACACCACGCCGTCATCGAACACGATCTGCTCCACGCCATAACGCTGGAACGAATCGTACCAGTTGACGCCGCGAATCGAATCTCCCGCGCCATAGGTCAGGATGATGTCCGTTCCCGATGCGCTTACGCTGACCTGCGCGGAGGGAATACCGGAGCCGAAAAGTACGCGATCCATGCAGGTTGTGCTGGCCCCAGTCGGTTCTTGGAGGGTATCGGAGCCATCTCCCTGGCGAAAACGATAAAGATCGGCGTCGATGGTTCCTCTCAGCAGATCGTTGCCTGTTCCTCCCAGGTAGTGGTTGCCGAAATTCAGAGAATCCGCGCTGCCGCTGACGCCGCCCAGGGTATCGGCACCGCCGTCGCCGATCAGCAAATCACGGGAATTGCCCCCATCCAGGGTATCGGCTCCCGCTCCGCCTTCCAGGGTGTCTGCGCCGTCGCCGCCCAGCAGGGAGTCGTCTCCCCCCATGCCCCGCAGAACGTCCGCACTCGCTCCGCCGTCCAGGGTCTCGCCAAAGGCCGTGCCGGTGAGGGAATCGTAGCCGGTGGTTCCGTTCACCACCGAGGGATAAACCGTTACAGCGACCGTTGCTGAAGCCGTTCCCCCAGCGCCATCGCTGGTGGTGTAGGTGAACGATCCGGCCCCCTGAAAGCCGCTGGTGGGGGTGCGGACCACATTCCCCGTTCCGTCCAATACGACCGATCCCCCCACGGCGGAATCCACCGATTGAATGGACAAGGCGTCGCCATCCTTGTCCGTATCGTTGGACAACAACGATTGGGCGGTCAGAGTAACGGGCAACGTATTCAGGGTCTCAACCGCATCGCCGGACGTCGTCGGCGCATCGTTGACCGGGGCGAGGTCGAGCTGGACGCTCGCCGTGGAGATCGCCCCCGAAGTATCGGACGCCGTGTAAGTAAAAGAGGCACCCCCGTGGTAATCGGCATCCGGCGTGAAAATGACCTGCCCCAGATCGTTCAACACGACGGAACCGTGTACGGCGTTCTGCGCCGAAAGCAGACTCAGCATGTCGCCATCAACGTCCGTCGCATTGGCCAAAAGATCGGCGGCGCTCAAGACGATGGCGGCGTCTTCCTGACCGATCGCGGCAACCACTTGCGCCGTTGGGGCGTCGTTGACCGGAGAAAGGTCGAGATGAACCGTGGCGGTGGACGCAGCCCCCGAGGCGTCGGACACGGTGTAGCTGAAGGAGGCGGTGCCGTGGTGATCGGCGTCGGGGGTGAAGAGGACTTGGCCCTGGTCGTTCAACGCCACGGAACCGTGTACGGCGTTCTGCACCGAAAGCAGACTCAGCATGTCGCCATCAATGTCCGTCGCATTGGCCAGAAGATCGGCGGCGCTCAAGACGATGGCGGCGTCTTCCTGGCCGTTCGCGGCAACAACTTGCGCCGTCGGGGCGTCGTTGACCGGGGCGAGGTCGAGATAGACCGTGGCGGTGGACGCAGCCCCCGAGGCGTCGGACACGGTGTAGCTGAAGGAGGCGGTGCCGTGGTGATCGGCGTCGGGAGTGAAGAGGACTTGGCCCTGGTCGTTCAACGCCACAGAACCGTGTACGGCGTTCTGCACCGAAAGCAGACTCAGCATGTCGCCATCAATGTCCGTCGCATTGGCCAGAAGATCGGCGGCGCTCAAGACGATGGCGGCGTCTTCCTGGCCGTTCGCGGCAACAACTTGCGCCGTCGGGGCGTCGTTGACCGGGGCGAGGTCGAGATGGACCGTGGCGGTAGACGTTGCACCCGAGGCGTCGGACACGGTATAGGTGAAGGAGGCGGCACCGTGGTAATCGGCGTCGGGAGTGAAGAGGACTTGCCCCTGGTCGTTCAATAGCACGGAACCATGGATGGCATCCTGCACCGATGCGAGCGTAAAAAGATTGCCATCCACATCCGTCGCGTTGGTCAGCAGATCGGCGGTGGTAAAGATGATGGACGCATCCTCCTGACCGGAAGCGGCCAAATTTTGGTTCACTGGGGCGTCATTCGTCGCGGTGATATCGAGAACCACCGTGGCGATTGACTCGCCTCCATCTCCGTCGCTCACCGTAAAAGTAAATGAAGCCGCTCCATTGTAATTGGCGTCTGGAGTAAACACCACTTGGCCCTGCTCATCCAAAGCCACGGAACCATGGGTTGCATCCTGCACGGATGCCAACGCCAGCGTGTCACCATCCGGATCCGTCGCGTTGCCCATCAAATCAACAGCGGCAAGAACGATTGGCGCGTCTTCCTGACCGGAGGCGGAGAAGTTTTGAATCCCAGGGGCGTTGTTGGCTATTTTGATGTTAAGATTTACGGTGGCGGTAGAGATACCGCCCGCTCCATCGCTCACGGTGTAAGTGAAGGAGGCCGCCCCATGGTAACTGGCGTCGGGAGTGAAGATCACTTGCCCCTGCTGATCCATCGCCACGGAACCATGGACCGCATCCTGCACCGACGAAAGGGTCAGCGTGTCGCCATCAATATCCGTTGCGTTGACCAGAAGATCCGCAGCGGAAAGAACAACCGCCGTATCAATACGTCCATTACGGGAGACGTTTTGAACTACTGGAGCGTCGTTGACCGGTGCGAGGTCAATATCCATCGTGGCAATGGTCTCTTCTCCCGCGCCATCACTCACAGTGTAAGTGAAGGAGGCTAAACCATTATAATCGGCATCCGGGGTGAACACCACCTGACCTTGACTACTCATCGTCACAGTACCATGCGTGGCATCCTGCACCGAAGATAGGGTGAGAGGATCGCCTTCAACATCCGTAGCATTTGCCAAAAGATCCGCGGTGGTTAAGACGATGGGCGTGTCTTCTTGCCCGTTCACGCTTGCGCTCTGCACCCTCGGCGCATCGTTGACCGGAGCGATGGTGAGATTTACCACGGAAGTTGAAACACCACCCACGCTGTCGGTTACGGTATAGGTAAAGGATGCGGGACCGTTATAATCCGCGTCCGGCCTGAAAACAATTTGGGAGGGGCCGGTCATCGACACGGAGCCATGAACAGCATCCTGCACCGACGCGATGGTGAGAATGTCGCTATCCCCGTCCGTCGCATTGGCCAGCAGGTCAAAGGCGGAGATAAAAATGCCGACATCTTCTGTTCCCGAGTTTACGCTATCCACACTGACAGGGGCCGCATTGATTGGCGCAGGGGATAGAGAGCCAAGGGTAATACCAAGTTCTCCGCGGAAATAACCATCCATGAAAATTGAACACCCAGGCGCATTGATGGACAGCATGGAGTAACCATAGAGGATGTACTCAATATTATTTACGCTGTCCAAATAGTGCTCGCGATTCTGATTGTCGGTGAAATTGTAGGCCCCTCCCGTTAGGGTTATTGCCGAGGTCAGGGAATTCCTCAAGACAATTCGACCGATTGTATCATAAATAGCAATACTCCGGTTAATCTGCGTTGGATCGGAGTCGATGATAAACGTATCGTAGCCCGAGCCGCAAATCATGTGGCCGGATCCCTTTCCCATGTAAAGGAAGTCATTTCCTGCCTGCCCATACAGGACGTCTATACCGCCCCCGCCCCCAGCAATGTAATCCGCCCCGGCTCCACCGGACAAAGTGTTTCCCGAAAGATTTCCATACAGAAAGTCATTCCCTGAACTCCCTGTTGCGTTTTCAATCTTGGCACCATACGCAATGCCAAGGTTAGGGCCTGTTCACAATCACAGGATTATGTTAAAAGCTGGTCTCCAGGGAGGAACCAGCCATCGAACGGAACATATTACGGGACGACCAATGGGAACGGATCAAGGATCTGCTCCCAGGGCGTATTGATGACCCAGGAGTAACGGCCAAGGACAACCGATTGTTTCTGGAAGCGGTTTTCTGGATTGTGCGCACGGGTTCGCCCTGGCGTGATTTGCCCAAGGAATACGGCAAGTGGCACAGTGTGTACATGCGTTTTTCACGATGGGTCAAAACAGGTGTTTGGCAGCGTTTGAGGGATGCGGTCAGGAATGATCCAGACCTGGAGCAGCTTTTGATCGACAGTTCGATCATTAAGGCGCATCAACATGCCTCTGGTGCCCAAAAAAAGAGGGAGAGCAAGCTATTGGACGATCCAGAGGCGGTTTGACGACCAAGATCCATGCGGTGGTGGATGCGTTGGGAAACCCTTTGCGGTACATCCTCACTGGTGGACAGGTTTCGGACATTACCCAGGCATCCAAACTGATCGAAGGCTGGGAGTGTTAACCAAAGAGCGATACCACATCCTCAATGTCTCCGTTCACATGGA
>JADGAP010000310.1 GCA_015231965.1 Magnetococcales bacterium
GTCAGGGCAAAAAGCGGCGCGGGTTGCTCGTCCTCGTCGGAGAACCGCTTGATCAGCACCCAGTTGCGCCACTCCCCCCGATCCAGCGAGCCATCGGTTCGGTAGCGCACCCCCTTGCCCGTGAACACCCCATCCTCGAAGCGGCCCATATACCTGTCGCCCTTGGGGAAGGTATAGGTTCCCTGGCCGTTCATCCGACCCTCCCGCCACTCGCCCTCGTAACGTTCGCCGTTGGCCCAAACCATGGTTCCGCGCCCTTCCATGCGCTTGTCCACGATATCGCCTTCGTAGCGGTCGCCATGATCCCAGCGGATCACCCCTTGGATGGCCTTGCGATCCGAGGCCGCGCCACTCCTGAATTTTTCCTCCACCTCCCGCACGATGGCCCCGGCCTTCGTCTCCGCCGGATCGGACGCGCCCTCCGAGGCCGGAATCGCCGCGGCGAGGGCGTCCGGCGACGCCACGACGCCGCCCATTCCCGCCCCCAACCAGATTGCCAGCATCAACCGTTTCATCTGGACGCCGTCCTTTCCCCCCATCGCCAAACCGTGCGCCGCGGACCCATCCGCGACCCTCCTCGAAAGATTGGCCTCGAACCCGGAATCCTCTTCCGGAAAACCTGTGCAAGAATACCCTTCCCCCTGCCGAAGATCAATCATGCGGCGCGTTTCATCGCCGCGCCGGGGTGGCGGCCCCCCTCGGCAAGGGGTAAAATGGCCGGAAACTTCCCATTTTCCCCTTTTTCCACGGTATCGGGCATGGATGACTCCCCCCGGGCGGAGGTTCCCCTCTCCCGAGAACAACGATTGAGCGCGGCGACCCGGCGGCGTCTGGCGGGGGATGCGGCGGCGGCGGTCCGCCTCTATCGCGACCTGTTGCGGGAGAATCCCGCCGACGCCGAGGTGATCTATCGGCTGGGGGTCATCGCTGCCGACGCGGGCCAGGGGGAGCAAGCGGAAAGGCTCCTCGCCCTGGCGGTTCGCCTGGCCCCGGACCATCCGGCGATGCGCACCGCCCTGGGCGCGACCTTGCGCGCCCTGGGACGACGGGACGAAGCCCGGGATCACCTGACCCAGGCGGCGGCCTTGCAACCGGATCGGGTCGAGACCCATCTCCATCTGGGGCGGCTTTTGCTGGAGTGTGGTTGCGCCGCCGAAGGCGAGGCCCATCTGCGGGAGGCCACCCGCCTTCAGTCGGAACGCTTCCCGGACCCTCTCGACTCCGACCCCGTTCCGCCGGAGGCCGCCCGTTGGAATCGGCTGGAGGTTTCGGTCCGGCGGCGGCTGGCGGATTGCGCCCAAGGCGCGGTGCCGCTGGTGGAGCCGGACTCCGACGCCTTGTTTCTCCATGGGGAGGAGGCGTGGGAGCAGGCGCGGTTGGGGCGGGAGTTTCCCCTCAACCACGGCATCCGGGTGCGGCAGGGGTGTTATCATCCGGGGCCGTCCTGGCCCGACGCCCCCGAAACCCTCCTCGCCCTGCCCGAGGCGGGGGAGTTGGCCGATTTTTTTCTGCAAACCCGCCGCCGTCGCCCCGCCCGGGTGATTTTCGATCCCTCCCGCCCCGACGAAGCGACCCGGGCGTTGGACTGGGCACAACGCCTGGATGGGGTCTACGCCGCCTTCATCGCCCGCCAGAACGCCCTGCTGGAGCCCTGCCGCGCCCTGGTTCCGGAGTTCCGCCCCGGGGAGCCGTTGCGAATATTTCTCCTCGGCTCCCGCTACACCACGGTGATTCGCCCCGCCCTGGAAAACATGACCGCCGCCTTCCGTCGTCAGGGATGTGAGGTCTTCCTCTCCATGGAAGGCGAGGATCTGTCGCTGTATGAAAACGTTCATCACATGGAGGACTATCTCGCGTTCCGCCCCCATGTTTGTTTCAAGATCAACCATGTGGGCGCAATTTGGCAGCACCCTTCGGTGTTCAACGCGGTGTGGTGGCAGGATCCCATGGACGAGCTGCTGGGACGCGACCCGGTGACTTGGCGAGGAGCGGGGCGGGAATTCAACTATCTTTACGTGCGGGAGTTTGCGCCTTATTTGGAA
>JADGAP010000311.1 GCA_015231965.1 Magnetococcales bacterium
TCGGGGTGAAAGCACCACACGGCAGGAGTATATCATATCACTCTTTGGTTAACACCCAATTTTCCAACTTGCAAGAAAATTGACCCACTCATTTCCAAGAAGGACTATAGCAAGCAGCATATACAATAAAAAAGTTAAATATACGATGTATTGTACTTTTTCGCGCCAACCTGTTGCATGACCACTTGGAAAATCACGAATTTTAAGAAAGACGATACTTTTGAGACGCCTCATAGCACACTCGCATCTGATTTTCTTGATGAGTGAAAAGCCCTGTCAACTTACGCCGACAGGGCGCGCCATTACTTCCTGTATTTCACTTCCAGTTTGATATCCTTACCGTGCTGCTTGTACCATCGGGCGAAGTCGGGCATTTGATCGGTGAGATTGCTACGCCTTCCGCATCGTCAACCGCAACTAATGCTTGACGCACGAGAAGCTATAAAAATCCCAGGCGTCCCGAATCGCCTCGACTGGGCAGGGGTCAAATAGTAGATCATAAACCAAGACGCCAAGATATCGTCCTGATAAGTACATACAAGCAACCCATGCGATCAAGATGGATATCTTAGCCAATGGCTTGACAGCGCGCAATGCCAGCGCAATAAATATCGATGAGACATCAGCATAATAAAACAACGAAAAATTATAATGCTTCGGTGATCTGTAATTCCATGCGCACTCGAATGGACCTTCCAGGCAATCCCCATAAGGATAAGCTATCCATTCCGTTTGAAACATCGACCATTCAGCCATCAATACCAATACAAATACAACTGCGTACCAGAAGAATATCAAGTAGAAAATATAGAGCGTCCTGCATAACCAGGCGCGATCAGCATCATCACGCCTAATTATATGCAGTTTATTAGCATTAATTTTGGTATAGTTCCTCATTTACATTCACATATCCAAATCATCTTAAGGTTAGTGGAACGCCCTGCCGACACATGACAATGTCGGCAGGGCTTGGCATTACTTCTTGTACTTAACAACCAGCTTGATGTCTTTACCGTGCTGCTTGTACCACCGGGCAAAGTCGGGCATTTGATCGGTGAGATCAACACAACCCGCAGACCCAGGGACTGCGCCGCCATGGATGGAAAAGTTTCTGCGCTGATGGACATCTGTCCCAACATCAGGCTCAAGCCATACCCGATGACGCCCCCACGCGACCTCGCCACCAGACCAGGAACCAAATTTTACACCGATGGATGCAAAGGGAGCCCCCATCGTTGACACCACTTCGTCTGTGTTCGTGATGTCCTTCTTGTTCTGAAACCGCTCCTGGTTCACACTCCAAACCCCTTCCGGGATTGGGCCATAATCCTTGAGCGCCTGATGCTCCTTGCTCTGATACCCATCCCGTCCAGAGGCTCCCCGCCACGATTTGATGCGCTTGCCATTTTCCACGTACACCAACGCTTCCCCATCGAAGGTAAGGTATCCAGGGCTGGGAGAAAAGGGGAAAACAGGACGATGGGCGTACTGCGGATCGTTCAGTTTCTTCTTTTCCCGCTCCTTTTCCTGTTCCGGGGTCAAGGTGGTGTCGGGATCATTGGTGACTGGCCGGGAAGATTGACCTGAAGTGTTATCGCTCACCGCTGCCGATTGAGAATTGGCCATGATCGCCTGGAGCGGTCCATCGGGAACCATGTAGGACTCCCCACGAAGATACGCTTCCAGGGCCTGAACCACCGCCAAGTGGGGCATGATGAGTTCCGTTTCGTCCACCCCTTCCGGCAGCAGGTCATGCTCACGCAACAGCGAAATTTCATCTCGAAGCCAGGCGGCCTTGAACCAGATTTGCATCAGGTATTCCCGCAGCTTTTCCGCCTCCATGGACTCCTTCATGGTCATCCCCTGCTGCCCCGCATCCCACTGATTGAACGTGGGATAGCCGTTGGCCGCGAATTTCAAATGCTTCAGCCACCACGGACCCTTGGAAGTCGAGCCGGGGCTTCCGCCTCCGCCTCCGCCGCTTCCGCAGCCTTCGCCGCCAGCAAACTGGCCTTTGTCGTCATACGGTTGATCGCCTC
>JADGAP010000312.1 GCA_015231965.1 Magnetococcales bacterium
AGGGAGCCATTCATCCATCGGCTTTCCTGGATTCCCGCTTTCGCGGGAATGACGAGCGTAAAATCTTTAGCTGGCAATGTGTAAAACTTGTTTGGAATGACTATAAGGGGCAAGGGGCGAGGTGGTGGGAGGGCGAGGAACGGAACGTCCGCCTTGCCCCCGGTCTCCCGGTCTACCGCCCCCTTTGCTTCTTCCCCGTCCCCGTCACCGCCACCCGCTCCACGAAATCAATGACGCGGGGAACCTCGTGGGGGGCCAGCCGGGAGCGGGCGACGCCCAAAATCTCCCGCCGTAACCCCTCCTCGTCCACCCCGGGAAGCGGAACGACCTCCACCGCCGTCAACTGCCCGGTCATGGCGCTGGGCAAGCCGTAAACCCGAGCCTCGGCCACCCCGGCAAGGGAGAGCAACACCGCCTCCACCCGCTCCGGATCCACCTTGGCCCCGCCCACATTCAACACCCCGTCCTCCCGCCCGAGAAACAAGACCCTGTCCCCGGAAATTTCCACCCGATCCCCGGTGCGCAGCCAGCCGTCCTCGCTCACCGGAGGGGCCTCGCCGCTGACGTAGCCGGTCATTTGCCGGGGCGAGGCGGTCTCCAACAGGCCGTCGCGCACCCGCAACCAAACGCCCCCCTCCCCTTCCCGCTCCAACCAGGCGGCGGGAAAACCCGCCCGGCCATCATCCACCGCCAGCAACGCCCCCGCCTCGGTGGAGGCGTAGATCTGCACCATTCGGGCTTGCGGTGCCGCCTCGGCCAAACGGTCGAGCAAAAATTGATCGCACCGCTCCCCGCCCAGGGTGAGGCCGCGCAACGGGGGAAAATCGGGGGCGCCCCCGGCGAGGACCGCCGCCCGGGCCAACAGCCAGGCCCGCCAAAAGGTGGGGGTGGCGCTGACGTGGGTCGCCCCCTGCTCCCGCCACTGCCGCAGCAGCGCGGCGGCGGTCAACTCCCGACTGGCGAGAACCACGCCGCCGGTCATCCAGCCGGTGAGCAGCACCTGCAATCCGGCGAAACTGGCGGGATGGTAGGTCATCAACCAGCGGGGAGGCTCTCCGGCGGCGCGGTCGGCCCCGCGAGGGGGTCGGATGCGGGAGAGGAGGCGTTCCAGGCCATGGCGGGCCATTTTGGGCCGTCCGGTGGAGCCGGAGGTGGGAATCACCACGTGAAATCCCCCCTCCCAGCCCGAGGAGGGGGGCGGCGCGGCACCGGGAGAGGGTTCCTGGGGAATCAGACGGTCGTCCAGCAGACAATCCAGGGTCAGGGGGGCGGGCTGGGATTCGGTGGGAAGCTCCCGGAGCAACACCGCCTCGCATCCGGCGCTTTCGCAGGCGGCGAGGAAGACGCCCACCGTCGCCGCCCGTTGCACCACGCACCCCGCCCGTTGCGCCTCCCGCCGCCGCAGCTCCGAGGCCAGTTCCCCCGCCGCCTCGAACAACGCGCCGCCGGTGAAGGGTTGTCCGTCCTGCATCACCACCGGTTGTTCCAGGCGGGCGAGCAGCGCCCCCGCCAAACGCCAGGGGGGGCTCATGGGGCGCGGGACTCCCGGCGCGGGGCGCGTGAGGGGGAAGGGGGGATCATGCGGCGTAGAGTTGGGCCAGTTCGCCCACCGTTTGAAACATGCGGAACCCCTCCTTGAAGGGATCCCGTCCGGTGGCCCGTTCCATCTCCACCAGCAGGGTGGCCAGGTCGAGGGAGTCGAAGGGGATGGCCCCTCCGAGAAAGACCGTCGTCTCGTCGAGCGGCGGGGGGTTCGCCCCCTTATCCCGGAGAATGCGCGCCAGAATGGCGAGAATGGCGTCGGTCATGGCGGAAAGGGGGGCTGGGGCGTCGCTCATGGGGAGGTTCCTTGATTCGGGCCGCCGGGGCGATGACGTGATGGGACGGGAGAGATCATCATACCCCGAAGCGGGGCGCATTCCATCCCTTATCTTGCTGTTTCGGTTGCCACCGTCGGCGGCTCAAGGGGAATTCGGCGGGAAGCGGGAAAGGCGGGCAGGGGGGAGGCGTGAGCAGGCTTATGTTGCAAT
>JADGAP010000313.1 GCA_015231965.1 Magnetococcales bacterium
TGGACCGCCGCGAGGTTGGGGGAAGGGGGAGCGCAAGGGGGACCATGGGATTGAAAAAAGGGGAGAATGGAGAAAAGGGTTTTCCCGCCGCCCGTTTCCTTCCACAATACCTCCCCGGGGCGTTGCCGCTCCCTCCCCGGTCCAGGCGGACATTGTAGCCCAAGGGGGGCAAGGGGTGCTGGGGAAATTTTTCGTCGATTGGCCAAGGGAATGAGAGAAGGAGGAGGGGGGATGAACCCGATCCATCGCAGAAAGGCCCGTTGGGGGGCCGCACTGGGCCTGGCCGCCTGGTGCGCCGCCGCCGTCGCCCTCCTCTCCGCCGCCGAACCGCCGGGCCGGACTCCGGGTTTGGCGGGATCCCCGCCGGGAGCGGCCCTTCCGCCCGTCGGCCCCGCCGCCGTGGCGGTTCCGATGAAGCGCCAGGACGCGGTTCCGCCGGGGGGCGCGGCCCCCGTCGCCGGACCCGCCGCCCCGACCACCCCGCGCGGCCTGTTGGACGAAGCGGCCCGCCTGGCTCGGGAGGGGCGCAGGGAGGAGTCCCTGGTGAAATACCGCCAGCTTGCCGACGCCGTTCCCCCGCCGCCGGAGGCCGCGCGGGCGCGGTTTGAACTGGCCGACCTGTTGGTTTCCATGGGGCGGGTGGGGCCGGCGGAGGAGCAGTACGAACGGCTGCTGGGGGCCGCTTCCGGAGTGGAGGGGCGTCGGGCGTCGGCGCGATTGGCGGAAATGGCCCAGGGGCGGGGGGATTTCAAACGGGCCAGGCACTATTGGAAGCCGCTGCTCCAGGGCGAGGACGAACTGGCCGACGCGGCGTGGCGGGGCGTGGTGGAACTTTCCCTCGCCTCGTCCAACGGTGACGGCCTGGAGGAGCTGGCCGCCCTCTGGCCGACCACGCCTGGGGCCTCGCAATCACGGCGCATGGTGGCGGCCCTGACCGCCCAGTCGTCGGATCGTCTGTCGGGTTCCCTGGAAAATTTGCCGCCGGACTCCCCCTTGGTTCCGTACATCAGTCTGGCCTGGGGCGATCGCATGGCTCAGGCGGGCCAGAAGGAGGCGGCCAAGGGGTTGTGGCGCTCGGTTCGGGAGGGGGGAGGACCGGCCTCGCTGGAGGCGGCGCGACGTTTGGAAGGGGGGCGTCCCCCCCCGCCGACCGCCGCCGCCGGGTCGGGGCCCACCCCGGCGTCCTCGGCCTCCTCTCCCACCGTTTCTCCCGCGCCCGCCTCGGCGGGTCTTCGCACCGACCCCGCCGCCGCGCCGGGGTCCGCCGTCCCATCGTCCTCGGCTCCGACGGCGATGACCGGGGCGCGCTCCGGGTTTGGAGAGGCAGCGGGGGGGGCTCCCGGGGCGGCGGAACCGCTTCCGCCCCCTTCCGGCGAGGAGCTGGCGGTGGGGCTGCTCGTCCCCTTGAGCGGTCCCCAGGAGGAGCTGGGGCGGAATTTGCTCCAGGCGGCCCAACTGGCCCTGGTGGGCCATCGCGACGTGCGGCTGACCCTGTGGCCCGCGGACGCGGGCAACGGTCCCGAGGACGCCCGCCAGGCCCTGAGCGGATTGCTGGAAAACTCCTCGGTCAAGGCGGTGATCGGGCCGGTGTTCAAGGAGCAGGTGGAGGCGGCGGGGGCGCTGGCGGCGGAGCGGGGGGTTCCCCTCATCGCCCTCAATCCCAATCCCGAGTTGGCGGCCCGTTTCAACCATGGTGCGGCGGGGGCCTCGCCCGAGGGGCCCCGGGTGCTGCTCAACGGCATCCACCCGGACCATCAGGCGGAACGCATGGCCCATTTCGCGGTGAGCGAACGGGGGCTGCGCTATTTGGCGGTGCTGGCTCCGGATTCGGAGTACGGACGGGCGGCGGCGGAATCCTTCGAGTTCCACGTCCGCCGGTTGCAGGGCGAGGTGGTGCGCACCCTCTATTTTCCCCAGGAGACGGTGGACTTCGCCGAGGCGATTCGCACCCTGATGCGGGCCGACGGGGCGGCGGTGCAGCGGCGGCGGGATCACGCGGCGCAACGTCCCCCCTTGCCGGGGGGGGAGGA
>JADGAP010000314.1 GCA_015231965.1 Magnetococcales bacterium
AAAAGACATTACACCGCGCTCCTGGCGACCTCGCCGGACTGTTGAATGGCGGAAAGCTTCCAGTTGGGATCGGTGGCACCCACGGAACGGGTAAAGGTCCAGTACTCTTCCACCCCCACCGGAGTTTGGGCGTCTCCGTCCACCACCTTGTCGGCGGCGTCCAGGGTGTAGTCCAACATGCTCACCACGAAGTGGACCGTGATCCAATCCTCGCCGCTCTCCTGCCACGCCTCGCTCACCTCGGCGTTCTGGAAGACGATCTTTTCGATCACCGATTTTTGACCAGCGGCTTTCATCTCCCGGGCCTGTTGCTCGGCGATGGACAACATCCGGTCGGTGAGCAGGGGCTTGAGGCTTTGCACGTCCCAGTTGACCCAGCTTCCCTGGACCATCTCGAAGGCCCGCCGGGCCCCGGCGAGAAACTGGAGTTCGTCGAAGCGGGGATCCTGAGCGGCGATTTGATTCAAGCCCGCGGTCACGGGGTCCGTCGGCTCGACGCGGGTCGAGGACGAGGAGAGGATGGTGCCGCCGTCACTCCCCTTGGACAGATTGACGGGGGAGGAGCCGCCGCCGGAGCCTTTGGAGAGGTCCATGGGGGAGGAGGCGGGGGGAATGTCCAGCACGGCGTCCCGGGAGTAGGGGGCGGAGGCGGGCAGGGGTTGCTCCGGGGCTGGGGCGCGGGAGCGGCGCACCATGCGCCAGACGAACCAGATCAGGCCGCCGATGAGCAGGATGTCCAGCAGGCCCATGCCGCCCATGCCGCCGCCGAAGAGCATGGAGCCCAACAGACCGCCCAGGGCGAAACCGGCCAGTCCGCCCATGAGGCCGCCCATCATGCCGCCAAAGCGTCCCCCTTGGGGAGCGGCAGCCGGAGTTTGCGTGGTCGAGCCGGGCTTGGCCGCCTGGCTCGGCGAGGCGGGGGCGGTGACGGGGCTGCGTTGCGCCGGGGCCGACTGGGGCGTGGAAAAGCTTTTGGAGCCTCGGGAACCGATGGAGCCGCCGCCGCCCATGCGCTTGGCTTCGGCATCCTCCGGCCAAACGGTCAGGGAGACGGCGAGGATCAACGCCAGCGTGGCGATCCAGGCGGAATAGAGACGCTTTCGGGGGGTCATGGTTCCTCTCCTTGGGTCATGCGACCGGTCATGGTTCTGTATCCTGAGTGGAATATAAGGTCTGACAGGGAGAAAATGAAGAGGTTTCGTGCCACAAAGGTTCATTCGTCCCCGGAGGTCGGGGAAAGGGGCGGCGTTTGGGGCGAGTCGGCGGCTTGATGCGACTGCCAAAGCAGCTCCGCCAGGGGGAGGACGCGGGGGGAGGGGGCCGACGGGTTCGGGCCGCTCTTCCCCGCGGCAAGATGCATCAGGCAGCCGGGATTGGTCCCCGTGATCCAGGTGGCGTCGTCGGGTTCGAGGGCCTGGAGCTTGAACTCCCGGATCGCCTCGCTGCGTTGGGGGAGCCGCAGCATGTAGGTTCCTCCCGCGCCGCAACACAGTTGGGGTTCGGGCCATGCGGCCCGTTCCACCGGCAGGGCCGCCAGCAGCCGCCGGGGCTGGAGGTGGACGTTGAAGCCGTGGCGGGACTGGCAATGGTCGTGGAAGGCCACCCGCCCTACCCCCGGATCGCCCCACGACAGACGGGAGGCGACCCCCTGCTCATCGAGAAAGAGGGAGAGTTCGCGAATCCGCTCCCCCAGCGACCGGGCCTGGGCGGCTTGGGGGCTCTCCTTGGAAAAGAGTCGTTCGTACCCTTCCAGGGTGACGGCGCAGAGGGCGCTGTCGGTGACGAGGGCCGTCAGGGGGCCGTCCCGTTCCGCCTCGGCGACGGCGTCCAGCAGCCGCTGGGCCTGACGGCGCAGCTTGTCCCGCTCGCCCGACTCCCGGTAGGGGGCACCGCAGCAGCCGAAGCCCCGCAATTCGACGACGCGAAAGCCGGCAGCGCGCAACAGGTTGGCGGCGGAATTTCCCAGGGCGGGGAAGAAGATGCGCCCCATGCAACTGGTGAGCAGGGC
>JADGAP010000031.1 GCA_015231965.1 Magnetococcales bacterium
GAAGGGCGGGGGCGGGGGAGCGGGGAAAGGGGGGGGGGGCTGTTGCTGCTCCCAGCGCACCACCGAGATCAAGGCCCGGCGGAAGAAGGGGAAGCGTTTGAAGGCGCCATCCAAACCGAAGAGGAGATGGCCGATGCGGTTGTCCCACGACAGGGTGGCGCAGGTGGGGGCGTAGTAGCGGCGGAAGGCCTCCTTCGACACGCCGTGAGTGATGGCGGTGAGGGCGCAGGCCTTGGCGGTGCGATAGGCGGCCCCGATGCCATCCTTGTAGAGCCGGGAGACGCTGCAATCCCCCACCATCACCACTCGGTCGCCAAAGGGGTTGCGGGGGTCGCCGATCTGGATGCGGGGCTGGCAGTCGCAGGGGAGGACGGGAATTTCCCACCCCGGGGGAAACAGGGCGCGGAGTTCCGGATCCTGAAGCACCTGTTGCACCAGGGCTTGATTGACCTGCTTGCCCAACACGATGAGGGTGGCGTAGTGCCCCTTGGGGGTGAGGGCGGCGAATTGCAGGCCGGGGGTATCCAATAAAAAAATGTGCATGGCGTTGCCCAACATTTTTTCCACCTGCTCCTGGCCGTAGTACAACTCGCCGATCCAGGCCCTGGCGGAACGGGGGGGCTGATAGCCGAATCCCAGTTGGGTGAATAATTTCAGCGCCGGGGCGTTGAGCCCCAGGGCACCGACCAGCAGATCGTAGGTTTGGGGCAGGGAGCTTTCGGTGTGGACCCGGGGTTTGCCCCCGTCCCAGTCGAGATTTTTCACCCGCAGGGGGATGTGCCGCGCCCCCAGGCCGACGGCCAGCCGCAGCAAAAACCAGTCGAAGCTGTCCCAGGGGAGGGGATTTTGACTCTCCGAGCCCCGCGGCCCGCCGCCACGATAGATGGAGGCGATGCGATGCTCGTCCACCGTGGCGTGAATCCGGGCGGATTCGCCGGGGGTGTGCAGGGTGTAGGCGTCGATGGTGTCGATGATCACTTCGGAGGGGAGATGAATCCCCTCGGTGGCCAGCAGCTGCACCAGGGACTCGGAGATGACGCCGCCGCACAGGTTGCAGCCGCCGGGGCCGGTCAAATAGAACGGCTTGGGCTCGTAAATATCCACCGACAGGTCCAGCCCCACCTTTTGGGCCAGATCCAAGAGAAAGTACGCGGTGAAGGCCCCAGCGGGTCCGCCGCCCACAATGGCGACGCGGGATCCGGACGTCAGTTCCAACGCCTGCCGCCGCCCTCATGAGGGCCGCTACGGGTTTCCAGGCGCTTTTGCCAATGCAACAACCCCCGAATGTTGAGTTCCATATCGGCTTCCAACACCTGTTGCACCTCGTCCCGGGTTAGGGGACACTCCAGACGGCTCAAGCGGGAGGTGAAGATTTTCATCAACCCGTTGCGCAGTTGGAAGGCCCGCTCCTCGTCGGTTTTGTAGCGGGCCAGGCTCATGCTCAGGGCGCGGATGCGGTCCAACTGGCGGTGCAGGTCGTCGGCCAGCAGCCGGTTGAAGGGGACGGCTCCAAAGTGGGTGAGGTAGAGCCAACTGGGGGTCAGGGCCGCCAACCGGTCGATGGTCTGATGACAGGCCGCCGGATCGAACTGGGTGGGCGTGGTGGCGGGAAAGATGAACACTCCGTGGGGCGTGTCGGTCTCCCGGTAGGAGATGCCGAAGGCGTCGCCGGAAAAGAGTCCGCGGCTGGTTTCGTCCATGACCGCGATGTGGCTGCGGGAGTGACCGGGGGCGTCGAGCATCCGCAGCACCCGGTTGTCCAGCATCACCGCCACCCGATCCTGGGCCTCGATGCAGCGATCCGCCGGAACCGGAACCAAGGCCCCGAAATGCTGATCATAGGCCTCGCCGTAGACCTCGCGGGAACTCTCTTCCAGCCGGGCGGGATCCACCAAGTGGGGGATGCCTTGGGGATGGGCCACCACCTTGGCGTTGGGCAGCTTTTGTAGCAGCGCCCCCGTGACCCCGGCGTGGTCCAGGTGGATGTGGGTGACGATGACGTAATCCACGTTTTCCGGCGGAATCTCTTTTTGCGCCAGAACCGCCATCAGCTTGTCCAGGGCGGGCGGGGGTCCGGGCTCGATGAAGGCGGCGCGGCCATTTTCCACCACCAGATAGGCGGCACCGCATCGAGGGCGATAAAGCCCGGTATCGATGAGGGTGATTCCGTTTCCCAGTTCTTCCGTGTATAAATCCATGGTGGCTATGACCAGTTTATCAGAGGTTAACCCAGCGGAGAGGATCCAGCGCGCTCCAGGGAACGATGGGCCGGAGATCTCCGTCTTGCTGCCGTTTCGCGATGCGGAACGGACCCTTGAGGAGTGTTTGGATTCGGTGTTGAGCCAGCTGGGCCCCTCCTTTGAAGTGGTGGCGGTGGATGACGGCTCCCAGGATCGTTCGTCGGAACTCGTCGCCCGGCGTGGGCACTATGACCCGCGCTTGCGATTAATGCAACCGGGAAAGGTGGGATTGGTGCAGGCTCTCAACCACGGTTTGCATCACTGTCGGAGTTCCCTGGTGGCGCGGATGGACGCCGACGACCGCATGTTTCCGGGACGACTTTCCCAGCAGTATTCATACTTTTTGGAGCATCGGGACGTCGATTTGGTTGCATGCCAAGTCGTATTATTTGCCGACGAGGCCCCAGGGGAAGGATTTCAGGAATATATCCGTTGGCAGAACAACTGTTTGACGCCGGAAGAGATTGCGGCGGAAATCTATTGGGAATCGCCGCTGGCCCATCCGTCGGTGATGTTTCGGCGGGAGCGGGTGGCGGCGCTGGGGGGATATCGGGAGGGGGCGTTTCCCGAGGATTATGAATTGTGGTTGCGGATGCATCAGGCGGGGTGTCGCATGACCAAGCTGCCGACGCCCCTTCTGGCGTGGCGGGATGGTCCCACCCGGCTCACCCGCACCGATCCCCGCTACGCCCGGGACGCCTTCGACCGGCTGCGGGCGGAATATCTGGCGCGGGATCCAAGATTGCAACAGGGGCGGGCGTTGATCATCTGGGGGGCGGGGCGACGCACCCGGCGGCGGGCGGAGTTGTTGCTGCGCCAGGGGTTCCAGGTCGCGGCGTGGATCGACGTCGATCCAAACAAACTCGGCGGACGCCACGCCGGGGCGGAGGTGATGGCCCCCCATCGCTTGGCGGAGTGGACGGAGCGCCCCCTGGTGTTGGTCTACGTCACCAGCCGGGGGGCGCGGGAGAGCATCGCGCCGCTGTTGGAATCCATGGGCTACCGTCGCGGCGCGGATTATTTCATGGTGGGGTGAGGCTCCTCGGGCGACTCGGGCCATCAGGCGTCGCCGGGCAGACCGGGATAAACCTCGCGCATCACTCGCTTGAGCAAGGCGTAGGTCTCTTCCACGGGGCGACCGGGGAGGTTTTCCACCACGATGAGCCGCTCCCAGCGATCCAGGGGGGCTCCCAGCCAGAGATGAAACAGATGGTCCCGTTGCCGCCAGTGACGCAGCCGGGGCAGGGGGCTGTCCATGAGGGAATCCACGTCCCGCAACAGGGCGCCGGGGGTCCGTCCGGGGTGGGCGGCGAGGATCCGACGGGTCTCCTGGCGGGGGTTCCAGCAGGCGATCAGCGCCACGTCCAGCATCTCGGCGACTCGGGAGAACAACGGGGGCAGTTGGTCCGTCAAGGGCTTGGCGTCGGGCTCCACGGGGAGGGGGGGAGGGGGAGCCATGCGCCCCACGTGGGCGGCCAGGGAGGTGTGCAACACGGTAGGATCTCCAGGGGCGTCGGGGGGAGAGGGCCATTCCGGGGGAGCGTTGGGGGATTTCCAGCTCATGGGAAGGGCTCCAGAGCGTCAGGATTGACAGGCTTGCGTCGGAATGAAGCGATAACCGTGCCAAATGGAGAGGGATTTCTCGGGTCGTGAGAGCATTTGCGAGATTCGGCGAGATTCGGCGAGATTCAGCGCCTTTTTCTGGTGGGCGTTCCGCCGCCGCCGGGCCAGGGCGTTTTGACCTGCCCCCTCGGGAAAGCTATAATCACCCGCTGCAGGGTCTCCGAGGCGGCGCGACCGGGCCGGGCACCGCCGGGGCGGGATGGATCGTTGGATGGGGAGTATGGATTCCGTGACGAGCGATGGACGTGGCGACACGATGGGACCGGGTCTTCGCCTCAGGCGACGGGGGGCGCGGGCGCTCCTGGTCGTCTTTCTGGCGGCGGGCGGGGCTTTCGCCGCCCCGGCGGGTGGGGCGAGTCCGCCGGAGGCTCCTCCGGCGGCGCTTTCCAAGCCTCACCCCGAGGTGGACCGCTTGCAGCGATTTTTGAACAAGCTGGAGCGGTTCGAGGCAGATTTTCATCAGGTCCAACTCACCGCGTCCGGGGGGGAGGGACCGCGCAGCGAGGGGCGTCTTTACGCCGCCAAGCCGGGGCGGTTCTTGTGGGACTACCGAACCCCCTTCGCCCAGCAGATCGTCTCCAACGGAACCACGGTTTGGTACTATGAGCCGGATTTGCGCCAAGTCACCCGCACCGGGGCGGAGAAGATCAAGGACGCCCCCGCTATGTTTCTCGCCCAGGGCGGCAAAATTCCCGACATGTTCCGCTGGGAGGTGACTCAGGAGCGCATGTCCGACCAGTCCACCCTGCCCATGGTCCGCTTGATCCCCTTGAAGGAGGGGAACTTTCAGCAGCTGGGGGTGATTCTCGACGCCAAACGGGACGCCGTGGTGCGCATGGAAGTGGTGGACCATTTGGGCCAGCGCATCCGCATCGATTTTTCCGCCATTCGCATCAACGACCCCTTGGATGAACAAAAATTTCACTTCACTCCGCCCCCCGGGGTGGACGTGGTGGAAGGTTGAGGAGGAACCATCATGCCGTCGTTCGACATCGTCTCCGAGGTGCCGTTGCAAGAGGTGGACAATGCGGTCAACCAGGCCTCCAAGGAGATCGACACCCGGTACGATTTTAAAAATTCCAAGAGCCGTCTGGAGCGGGAGGAGAACATCATCACGGTGATCGCCGATGACGACTACAAGCTGGAGCAGGTGCTGGAGGTGTTGCGGGTGAAGTTTGTGCGGCGTCAGGTGGATCACCGCGCCATCTCTTACGGAACGGTGGAGCCCGCCGCCGGGGGATTGGTGCGGCAAAAGCTGACGGTGCGCCAGGGGGTGGAGCAGGAGTTGGCGAAAAAAATTATCAAGTTGATCAAGGACGGAAAGCTCAAGGTCCAGGCGGCGATTCAAGGGGATGCGGTGCGGGTGACGGGCAAGAACCGGGATGATTTGCAGGCGGTGATCGCCCTGGTCAAGGGGGGTGGGTTCGACCTGCCGTTGCAGTTCACCAACTTCCGGGATTGACGGGATGACGCCCAGGTCCGGTCCCCTTTCGTTCAGCGGCAAGGAGTGGCGTCCCCGGGCGGAGGTCCAGCCTTGTCACGTGGAGGTGGCCCAATCCCTGGGGGTGGGGGAGTGGTTCGCGCCGCTGTTGGCGGGGCGTCGCCTGGAGAGCGTGGAGGGGGCGCGGGCCTATTTTCAGCCCCGTTTGACCGACCTGGCCGATCCCTCCGGCATGCTGGGGATGGACCAGGCGGTGCATCGGTTGGTTCAGGCTTTGGAGCGGGGAGAGAAGATCGCCATCTTTGGCGATTATGACGTGGATGGGGCCACCTCGTCGGCGTTGCTGGCCCGTTATTTTCGCGGGTTGGGCAGCCCGGCCCGGGTTTACATTCCCAACCGCTTCACCGAGGGGTACGGACCCAATCCCCAGGCCATGGAGACCCTGGCCGCCGAGGGGGTGAAGGTCGTGGTGACGGTGGATTGCGGCATCACCGCCTTCGAGGCGCTGGAGCGGGCGGTCGAGGTGGGGTTGGAGGTCATCGTCACCGACCACCATCAACCCCGGGACCATGGGGCGTTGCCGTCGGCGTTGGCGATCCTCGATCCCAACCAGCCGGGGGATGAGTTTCCGCACAAGGAGTTGGCGGGGGTGGGGGTGGCCTTTTATCTGGCCATGGCCCTCAACCGGGCGTTGGATCAGCGGGGATGGTTCTCGGCGGGTCGCGTCAAGCCCGATCTCAAGTTGTTGCTGGATCTGGTGGCGGTGGGGACCATCGCCGACATGGCCAAGCTTTCCGGACTCAATCGTCTGCTGGTCTCCCATGGTTTGAATCTGGCGTCGCGGACCACCAACGCCGGGTTGCGGGCGATGTTCCGGCGCATCGGCTGGAAGGATTTCGATCCCTCCCAGCCCTTGGGGGCGGGCAAGGTGGGATTTCACGTCGGACCTCGGATCAACGCCGCCGGGCGGCTGGGGGAGTGTTCCCTGGGCTATGAGCTGCTCGCCACCGACGATCCCGGCTTGGCCGACGAAATCGCCGGTCGGCTGGAGTTGGCCAACCGGGAGCGTCAGCAGTTGGAGGAAGTGGTTCTCAACGAGGCGTTGGAGCGCATCGCGACGGAGGGTTTGCTGGAGGGGCGGTTGGGGTTGGTGGTGTCGGGGGAGGGGTGGCATGCGGGGGTCGTGGGGATTGTCGCCTCGCGGCTGGTGGAGCGGTTTCATCGTCCCACGGCGGTGGTGGCGGTGGAGGAGGGGAGCGGGGTGTGTCGGGGTTCGGCTCGCTCCATCAGCGGTGTCAACCTGTTGGCGGCGGTGGCGGCGGCGGCTCCGTTGCTCAATCACTACGGCGGTCATGCGGCGGCGGCGGGGTTTCATTTGTCCCGGGAGAATCTCGCGGCCTTTTCCGACACCTTTGACGCGGCGATTCGGCGGGACAATCCGCCGGAGGTTTTCTCCCCCTGGTTGGCGGTGGATGGCCCCCTCTCCCTGGATCAGAGTCATCACGCGGTGGAGGCGGTGCGGCACCTGCAACCGTTCGGGCGGGGCAATCCGGTGCCGGTTTTTGTGGTGCGGCGGGTGATGGTGGAGCAGACGGTGGTGATGAAGGAGCGGCACATTCGTTGTCAGTTGCGGGACGAGCGGGGGCATGGGATGGAGGCGTTGGCTTTTGGGGTCTATCCTGGTCCGTTGGGCGAGGGGTTGATGGCGGCGGAGGGGCGGACGGTGGATGTGGCGGGGGTGGTGGAGAAGGAGAAATTTCGCGGTGTCGAGCGGTTGCGTTGGATGATGCAGGATGCCAGGGCGGCGGGGTGAGGCCAGCGTTTTGGCCCTTTCGCTTTGACTTGTAAAAAAAGGTGAAGGGGGTTTGGGGGACAGTTCCCTGTCCCCCAAGGTCTTGCTTCTGACTTTTGCTTTTGCAGTTGGCGCGCTTTTAAAATAAGCCGAAGCGCTTTTCAGCTTCGGCGCAGCGCGCCCAATCGTCGCCGGAGGCGACCCTGCTTTTGGGAGTGAGTGATGTGAAAATATCCGACTATACAATCCAATTTCTCGGGAATTTTATTGCAGGAGACATTGAAGGATTCCCTTATCGGAGCGGTTTTAAATTGGTGGAGTTTTTTAATGGGTTAGGTAGTAAGGATGTCTACCCATCTGGCGGTGGTTTTCCCACTCGCAGGATTTACGCACAAGACAAAGTTCGTGAACTCAATGGAAAGCCTCGTCTAAACGATTGTATTAGCAAGGCTCTCGATCCTCGTGAGTTCGGGAAATCAGAGAAGACAATAGAAGATGCTATTTCATTACTCAATAAGAACCTTGAATATGATGGGTATGAGGTTGTTCGAGAGGGGCGATTCTATAAAGTTAGGGAATTAACGTCAAGCATAGTGCGAATGGGCGTTGAGGCGCAGATCGCAGATGATCTGACGAAATCGTTGATTGATGAAAATATTAGAAAGTGCGAGTCTAAACTTGGAGACGGGGATTATTCTGGTGCCATTACAAACGCGAGATCTCTTGTGGAATCAGTTTGTTCTGGGATTGAGAAAGAATTGGATTCGTCGGCGCAAAGCTATGATGGTGATCTTGGGAAATTGTATAAACGTGTTCAGAGATTATTAAATATTGAGCCGAACCGTAAGGATATTGCCGAGCCTTTGAAGCAAGTACTCTCCGGCCTTGAGTCCGTCGTCCATGGATTGGCGTCCCTGAGAAATAAAATGAGCGATGCTCATGTTACAACATATCCCCCTAGCCGTCATCATGCAAAGCTTGCGGTATACTCAGCCATCACTCTGGCGGACTTTCTTTTTGAGACAAAGAACTACCAGCAACTCAGGGGGACATTAAAGAAAAAATAATCTTCGCTTGGCGTTAACCGTGATTTTGAGGAGAGGACGCCGTCAACACCGCCCGCATCGCTCAGAAAATTCAACCACGGGACCATGATTTTACGTTCTTTTTTGGGAATGTTTTCTCCCTCCTTGGGTGAAAATCGGGTTTCCTTCGGAAACGATTGGGCGCGCTGCGCCGGATCAAAAAACGATCCGGCTTGTTATAAAAGCGCGCCGAAAAGCAACGTCAAAAGCAAAACCTTGGGGGAGACAGAGAACTGTCTCCCCCAAAGCCCCCTCTTCACCTTTTTCTGCATGAAAAAGCAGGGGCTATCCCCTTCTTACCTTTTCCATTTGCTTGACCACCCGCTGAGGTGAAACCGTCTCCGCCGTCCCCAACTCTGGAGCGAACAACGACAGGCGCAACTCCTCCAACATCCAACGCAACCGCTCCAACTCCGGATCACGCCACCCCGCCGCCCGATGCTTCTCCTCCAATTTGACCCACTCGATCCATAATCCCTTCAAGGGCTCCCCCTTGCGCCGATCCTTGGTCGGATCCAACACCAGCCGCTCCAACCGGGAACGAACCCCCTTGAGATAAACCGGCAAACGCCCCAATCGCTCCCCCGGATGAAGCAACAAAAATCCGGCAGGTAACAAACCCTGCAACTGCTGCTGCATCTCCGCCGCTTCCGGAGGCGGAGGCGGCTTGATCCGCCACAACGCCCGCACCGCCTGATAAGCCTCCAATATGGCGCGGGCCAACTTGGCCGCCGCCTCGACCTCCCCGACAAACCGCCCCCGCCCCGCCTCCAACCGTTGACGAAACGCCTCCTCCTCCCTCACCCCGCCCCACTCGCCCGCCATGAAACTCCGCTCCGCCCCCAGGGCCAGGACATCCTGAATCAACGCCTCCCCCTGAAAAGCGGTTCCAGCCCACAACGTCTGAGGGAACAGGAGGGTTTTGCGCAACATCCGGGTCTGCTGACTCATTTGCAGCAAAAAAAGCCGCCGCAACCCCGCCCGGGTGAGATGAGCCGCCTCCTCCGGCGACTGGGCCGAGGTGAGCCGCACGGTTTGCGCTTCATCCTTGAGGGCGGGATAGCCGGGAATGGGACCGTTGGGGGATTGCAACGTCACCCGCTCGGGCAACGAACCGAAATCCCAACGGGTGAGGCCGGGCTTCTCCTGAAGCGATTGGGCCAACGCCTGAAACCGCGCCTTGGCCTCGCCGGAAAAACGGCGCTGGAGGTCCGTCAGATCTCGACTTTCGGCGATGACCTGCCCGGTGCGCTCGTCCATCACCTGATAGTTCATGCGCAAATGGTCGGGAATCGCCTCCGAACGCCACGCCTCGGCGGGAATGACGACTCCCAACTCCCGCTGCGCCGCCGCGCTCAGGGCGACGAGCAACGCCCCCTCGCCAAAGCGCAACCCGGCGCGACAACGGGCCGACGACTCGGGCAGGGGGATCACCTTGCGCCGCTCGGTCAAGGGCAGGGCCTTCATCAGGGCGTGGATTTTTTCTTCCAGCAACCCCGGAACCAGCCAGTCGAAGGGAAGGGACTCCATGCGATTGAGACGGGGCAGGGGGATGCGCACGCTCACCCCGTCGTTGCCATGGCCCGGATTGAAATGGTAGGTCAGGGGGAACTCCTCCCCGTCGAGGCGACGATGGCCGGGAAAGGCCTCCTCGTCCACCTGGGATTCCGACTCCCGCAAGAGCGTCTGGCGGTCCATGAGCAGCAGCCGGGGAGTGGACCGTTCCGCCTGCTTGCGCCACGCCTCGAAGCGGATGACGTTCACCGCCTCGGCGGGAACCCGCTCGTCGTAGAAGGCGAACAGGGCGGCGTCGTCCACCAGCAGCCCCCGCCGCCGGGTCTTGTGCTCCATCTCCGAAAGTTCGGCCAGCAGCCGACTGTTGTGCTGAAAGAAAGGGGCGTTCCAGGGGTAATCCCCCTCCACCAGCGCCGACTGGATCAGGATGCGTCGCGCCTCCGTCGGATCGTCGGGGGCCAGGGCCGCCTTGCGCCGGGGAATGACCATCAGTCCATGAAGGGTGAGTCGCTCCCAGGCCATCGCCTGCCCCGCCTTGCGCTCCCAGTGAGGATCGAAAAGGTGACGGCGCATCAACGGGCCGGCGGCGGACTCGATCCACTCCGGCGTGACCACGGCGCAGAGCCGGGCGAAAAGCTTGCTGGTCTCCACCAACTCGGCGGCGGTCACCCAGTCGGGATTTTTTTTGTAGAGGGCGGATCCGGGGTGGAGGTGAAATTTGGTCTGATGGGTTCCGTTGTACTCCCCCGGCTGCTCCCCTCGGGTTCCCAACCGGTCCAGCAACCCGGCCAACAACGCCTGATGGAGTTCCGGCGACCCGGCGGGGCTTTGGTTGGGGTGAAAGCCCATCTCCGTCACCTGCCGTAGCAACTGACCATGCACCTCGGACCACTCCCGGACGCGGAACGGCGAGAGGTAGTTTTGCTTGAGATATTGCTTGAGCTTGTTCTTGGAGTGGGCCGAATGTTCGGCCTCCTGGAGAAATTTCCAGAGATTCAGCACCCCCTGGAAGTCGGATTTTTCATCCACGAAGCGGCGATGGGCGGCGTCGGCGGCCTGCTGCTGCTCGTTGGGGCGCTCCCGGGGGTCGGGGGCGGAGAGAAAGGCGGCGAGGACCAGCACCTCGGAGAGACATCCCCGCTCCTTGCCCGCCAGGATCATCCGCGCCAACCGGGGATCGATGGGCAGTCGGGCCAGTTGCTCCCCCACCGGGGTGAGGCGGTAGGCGTCGTCCAACGCCCCCAGATCCCGCAGCAGCCGCACCCCCTCCCGCACCGCCTTGGGCAGGGGGGGGTCGATGAAGGGATACTCCTCGATCTCCCCCAGCCGAAGGGATTTGAGGCGCAAAATCACCGCCGCCAGGGAGCTGCGGTGGATCTCCGGATCGGTGAAGCGGGGGCGGGAGAGAAAATCCGACTCGCTGAACAGGCGGATGCAGATCCCCGGCCCGAGCCGTCCGCATCGCCCCTTGCGCTGGTCGGCGCTGGCCTGGGAGATGGCCTCCACCGGCAACCGCTGCACCTGGGAGCGGCTGCTCATCCGGCTGATGCGGGCCAGCCCCGAATCGACGACGAAGCGGATCCCCGGCACGGTGAGGGCGGTTTCGGCGACGTTGGTGGCCAGCACCACGCGACGCCCCCCGCCGGACTCGAAGACCCGGTTCTGCTCCGCCTCTGAAAGCCGGGCGTAGAGGGGCAGGATCTCCATCCCTCGGGGGTGATGTTTGCGCAACGCCTCGGCGGTGTCGCGGATCTCTCGCTCGCCGGGAAGGAAGACCAGAATATCCCCCACCATCCCCGGCCCGGAAAGCTCCTCCACCGCCGTGGTCACCAGGGCGGGCAGCTCCAGATCCGCCTCCTCGTCCTCCGCTTCCGGCGGACGATAGCGCACCTCCACCGGCCAGGTCCGCCCCGTCACCTCGATGATGGGGGCGTCGTTGAAATGACGGGAAAATTTATCCACGTCCAGGGTGGCGGAGCTGATGATCACCTTCAAATCGGGGCGGCGGGGCAGCAGTTGCTTCACATAGCCCAGCAGGAAATCAATGTTGACGCTGCGTTCGTGGGCCTCGTCGATGATCAGCGTGTCGTATTCGGTGAGCAGCCGATCCCCTTGAATTTCCGCCAGCAGGATGCCGTCGGTCATCAATTTGACGTAGCCGCCGGGGGTGGTGCGGTCGCTGAAACGGGTTTTGAACCCCACCAGCCGCCCCAACTCGCTCTCCAACTCCCGGGCGATGCGGGTCGCCAGGCTGCGGGCGGCGATGCGCCGGGGTTGGGTCGCCCCGATCACGCCCCGCACTCCCCGGCCCAGTTCGAGGCAAATTTTCGGCAGTTGGGTGGTCTTGCCCGAACCGGTCTCGCCGCACAGCACCACCACCTGGTGACGGGCGATGAGGCGGGCGATCTCCTCCTTGCGCTCCACCACCGGCAGGGGGTCGGGATAGCGGGGCTTGGGGAGATGGAGCTGGCGCTCCTCCGCCCTCTCCCGGGAGCGTCGAATCGCCTCGCTCAGTTCCGCCAACGCCTCCGGGGGCGGGAGCGTCGGGCCGGACTGCCGTTGCAGCCGCTGCAAACGTTGCTTCAAGGCCCCTTGATCCCGGATCATCACCCGGGAGAGTTCGTGAAAAAGCCGTTGAAACACACGTCGGGCGTCCGGCGGGCGGTCGCCGACAGGGGCGGGCGACGAGGCGGCGGGGGACGCGGCGGGAGAGGAAGCGGGGGATGGATTACGGCGCATGGGGAGCTTTTCCAGGAGTAAACCATCTAATCTACCAGATAACGCGACCTGTCAAAAGAAACGGCGGCGGGAGAAGGGGCGAAGCGTCTGGGCGGGGCGAAGAGGGGTGTCGGATCATGAATGGCATGATCATTGCTTTAGACGTTGAACCTTCGTGGCAACCCACGAGAATTGAAAGAGAAATGGGAAACTTCCGAAATCAGGGGAAAGAGGTTTCCGAATTTAATGTATAAGAGAAGGGGGGGTCGCCTGTCGGGCACCCGGCGTCCCGTCCCGTCATGGAGAGGGCATGAAAGAGATCGTCACCTGCCGTCAATGCGGCGCGCGATACAAGGTGGAGGCCGGAGCCATCCCGCTGACGGGGCTTCCCGTGACTTGCCGCCATTGTCACGCCGGATTTATCGCCCCGCCGACGGATGCGGCGATTCGTCAGGGCCATGGGCCGGAAATCGCCGCCTACGTCCTCTTTCGCAAACGTCACGATGGCATGAGCGGCTTGGCCTACGACCTCAAACGGGTGGCCCTGTTTGGAAAATACTTGACCAAAAAGGGTAAAAAATGGGGCGAGGTGGACGACGCCCTGCTCGACGCCTTTTTCGCCCGTGTCGGGAAAAAACTGGAACCCACTCAGATGCAGGGGTTGCAGGCGACGTTGAAGGAGTTTTTCCGCATCGTGGCGGAAGAGGGGGTGATCCCCCGCAGTCCGCTGGCCCCGACCCCGGAAGTCCTCCCTCCTCCTCCCCATGAGGAGGGGGAGACGGTGGCGGTTTCGTGTCAGGGCTGCGGAACGGGGGTCACCGTCTCCGCCTCCACGGTGCCGGAGTTCGGGCGTTGCGTCACCTGTCCCCAGTGCGGCGGGGCCGCGCCGGTGCTGAAACCCGACGACTACTACCGCGACCAATTCGCCCCGGAGTTGGCGGAATACATCCTCTACCGCAAGCGCAACCGGCTGCTCGCCAGTCTGGAGTTCGACGTGCGTCGCATCGAGGATCTGGAGCGATGGCTGGCCAACTCTGGACACACCCTGTGTCACGCCTCGACGGAACATATCCGAGGCTATCTGGAGAGTCAGGGGGCCTTCGGATCGACGGAGTTGGGCTCCATGACCGAGTCGGGCGATCCGGGAAAACCGGAAAAGCGGGATAGCCTGCTCACCACGTATCATGATCTTTACACCGTTTTGATGCGCCAGGGATTGGTCACGACCAATCCCTGCCACATTCTCATGGGGGTGGATTCCACGCCCTTGCGGGATGCGGGAAAAATGGCGACCGTGTGCCGGTTGTCCCCCCGGCTGGTGCGGCACGGCCAGGGCGTGGGGTGGAAAACCGTCGTGGCGGCGGTGGCGAGCTTCTGCTTGTTGGGCGGATCCGTGATGGATTGGCTCCAAGGGCGTCAGCAGCGCCAGGAGGCCGTCAACACCCTGGCCAAGGACGAGCGCGCTCCCACCCTGAATTTTCACAAGGCCGCCGCCGCTGGGGATGTGGAGCAGGTGCGGCGTCATCTGGAGGCGGGAACCAGTCTGCTGGCCCAGGAGTCCACCTTCGGCGACACGGTGCTGCATACCGCCTCCTACCACGGCCATGGGGAGGTGGTGGACCTGCTGGTCGCCAAGGGCGCCCCCGTCAACTTGGCCAATCAATACGGCAACACGCCGTTGCATCGTTCCATCCCCTTGGGACGGGAGAGCGTGGCCCGCTCGTTGCTGGCCCAGGGGGCGACCATCGACGTCCGCAACCAAGACGGCGACACGCCGTTGCACGTGGCGGTGCGTCACGGACAGATCCGGCTGGCGGGGTTGCTGCTGGCCCGGGGGGCCGACGCCAAGGCGGTCAATCAAGAAGGGGACACGCCGCTGCTGTTGGCGGTGCGCGGCGGTTACGAAGAGGCGGTGCGGGTGTTGATGCGGGCCGGATCCGATCCCCTTCATACCGACCGGAGCGGTTTGAACGCCCTGCAACTGGCCCGGGAGCGCGGGCAGGAGGGCATTCTGCGGCTTATGGGGGGGGAGGCCGAGGCCGGGGGGGTGGAGGGAACGCTCCCTCCCCTGGAACCATGATTGATTTCACGGCGTGTTCCGCGCCCGTGTCGGGGGAACGCCGGGCTCTGGTTGGTCGCGTCCCATGCGCCATCCCCCCCTCGTCCCTCGACTTCAATCTCCCCTTTCCGGTATAGTTCGTCCAGCCCACCGCCCCGGATTTTTTCTCCGGAGACGTCTCCCCTTTCTTTTCCGATTCCGACGACGCCATGGCCAAATACGTTTTCGTCACCGGTGGCGTGGTCTCCTCCCTGGGTAAGGGACTGGCCGCCGCCTCCTTGGGCTGTTTGTTGCAGGCCCTGGACTACAAGGTCACCATCCAAAAGCTGGATCCCTACATCAACGTCGATCCCGGGACCATGAGCCCCTTCCAGCACGGCGAGGTCTTCGTCACCGACGACGGGGCCGAAACCGACCTGGACCTGGGGCACTACGAACGGTTCCTGGGCCATCCCATGTCCCGGAACAACAACTACACCACCGGGCGGATCTATCAGAACGTCATCCGCCGGGAGCGGCGGGGGGACTATCTGGGCTCCACGGTGCAGGTGATCCCCCACATCACCGACGCCATCAAGGAGGCGATCCTTTCGGCGGCCGGCGGGGCGCACATCGCCATCATCGAGATCGGCGGCACGGTGGGCGACATCGAGTCGCTGCCCTTCCTGGAGGCGATTCGCCAACTGCGCATCGACCTGGGGCGGGAGAACACCCTCTTCATCCACCTCACCCTGCTGCCCTACATCCCCACGGCGGGAGAGCTGAAGACCAAGCCCACCCAGCACTCGGTCAAGGAGTTGCGGGCCATCGGCATCCAGCCCGACATCCTGATCTGCCGCAGCGACCGGGAGATTCCCGACGGGGAGAAGAAGAAGATCTCCCTCTTCTGCAACGTCGACCGGGACGCCGTGGTGTCGTGCGTCGATCAGGACTCCATCTACAAGGTGCCCTTCGCCCTCTATCGCGAGGGGTTGGCCCGCAAGGTGATCAACCTGCTCCATCTGCCGGGCAACGAGCCCCACCTCGGCGATTGGGAGGAGGTGCTGCGCCGGGTGGAGCATCCCGCCAAACGTCGCGTCACCATCGGCATCGTGGGTAAGTACGTCGATCTCACCGAGGCCTATAAATCCTTGAGCGAGGCCCTGACCCACGGCGGCATTGCCAACGATTGCCGGGTGTCGTTGCGCTGGGTCGATTCGGAGGATGTGCAGGAGAGCGACCCCGCCTCCCATCTCAAGGGGGTGGACGGCATTCTGGTTCCCGGCGGCTTCGGCGAGCGGGGGGTGAAGGGAAAAATCGCCGCCATCCGCTACGCCCGGGAGCAGGGGATGCCCTATTTCGGCATCTGTCTGGGGATGCAAATGGCGGTGGTCGAGTTCGCCCGCAACGTGGCGGGCCTTGAGCGGGCCAACTCCTCCGAATTTGACGAAAACGGCCCCGATCCGGTGATTTCCTTGATGACCGAATGGGTGGAGGGCAACCAGACCCAACGTCGGGAGAAGGGTTCCGACCTGGGGGGCACCATGCGCCTGGGGGCCTATCCCTGCGTCTTGCAGCCGGGAACCAAGGCGGCGGAGGCTTACGGGACGTTGAAAATTTCCGAGCGCCATCGCCACCGTTACGAATTCAACAACGCCTACCGCCAGCGGTTGGAAGCGGCGGGGATGCGTTTTTCCGGCGAGAGCCCCGACGGGCGGCTGGTGGAGATGATCGAACTGCCGGACCACCCCTATTTTGTCGCCTGCCAGTTTCATCCCGAGTTCAAATCCCAGCCGCGGCAGCCCCACCCCTTGTTCACCGCTTTCATCAAGGCGGCGCTGGAGCGGGGGGCCTAGGGCGTCATGACCGGGGAAGAGGCCAACAGCCCCGCGCGGGTGGTGACGGTGGGGGGGGTGCGGTTCGGACGGAACTTGCCCCTGGCTTTTCTCGCCGGTCCCTGCGTCCTCGAAGGGCGGGAGTTCGCCCTCCGCTCGGCGGAATTCCTGGCGGAGATGGCCCGCCGGTTGGGCGTCGGTCTGGTCTACAAATCCTCCTTCGACAAGGCCAATCGCACCTCGCCGGGGAGTTTTCGCGGTCCCGGGCTGGAGGAGGGGTTGCGCATTCTGGAAGAGGTTCGGCGGGCCACCGGTCTGCCCGTCGTCACCGACGTTCACGAACCCGCCCAGGCCGCGCCGGTGGCGGCGGTGGTGGATCTGCTGCAAACGCCGGCGTTTCTCTGCCGCCAGACCGATTTCATCCGCGCCGTGGCGGCGGCGGGCAAGCCGGTGAATTTGAAGAAGGGGCAGTTCCTCGCCCCGGCGGACATGATCCGGGTGGCGCAAAAGGCCGAGTCCACGGGCAATCGAGATTTGATGCTTTGCGAGCGAGGCTACGCCTTCGGCTACAACAATCTGGTGGTGGACATGCGGGGCTTGGCGGTGATGGCCGAGACCGGCTATCCGGTGATTTTCGACGCCACCCACTCGGTGCAACTCCCCGGCGGCGGCGAGGCCTCCGGCGGCGAGCGGCGTTTTGTCGCCCCCTTGGCCCGGGCGGCGGCGGCGGTGGGGGTGGCGGGGATCTTTCTCGAAACCCACCCCGACCCGGACCTCGCCCCTTGCGATGGTCCCAATATGGTTCCCTTCGCGGCGCTGGAACCCCTTCTCCTCTCTCTGAAGCGGGTGGACGAATCGATCAAATCCGGGAGTTGAGATGAGCCAGACGTTGCGCCGCACCCCTTTATACGACAAGCACGTCGCCCTGGGAGGCCGCATGGTCCCCTTCGGCGGCTGGGAGATGCCCCTGCACTACGGCTCCCAGGTGAAGGAGCATCACGCGGTGCGCCGGGCCTGCGGGATCTTCGACGTCTCCCACATGGGGCGGGTGGAGGTGATGGGGGAGGGGGCGGAACGGTTTCTCCGCCATCTGCTGGCCAACGACGTGGCCCGCCTGAAGGATGGCCTGGGGCAGTACACCCTGATGCTCAACGAGCAGGGCGGGGTGATCGACGATCTCATCGTCTATCGGCTGCGGGACGACCACTTTCGCCTGGTGATCAACGCCGGGCGTCGGGAGCAGGATCGCTCCTGGCTGCGCTGGCGTTCCGAGCCCTTTCCCGTGGTGCTGCGGGATCGGGACGACCTGGCGATGATCGCCCTGCAAGGGCCGCAGAGCCTGTCGGAACCCCTGGCCCTGGTGCTGGATCGCCTCTGTTCCATGCCCGACATCCAGGCCATGCCCCCCTTCGGCGTTTTTGACGACCCCTGCGCCGGGGTTTCGGTCTGTCGCACCGGCTACACCGGCGAGGAGGGGTTGGAAATTTTGCTCCCCGTCGATCGGGCGCGGGATCTGTGGGATCGCCTGATCGCCGGCGGGGTGCAACCCTGCGGTCTGGGGGCGCGGGATACCTTGCGGCTGGAAGCGGGCCTGAACCTTTACGGCCAGGAGATGGATGAATCCTCCCATCCCCTGGAATCGGGGGTGGGCTGGGTGGTGGCCTGGAATCCCCCGGAGCGGGGGTTCGTCGGGCGGGACGCCCTGGAAACCTTGCGCGGGCGGAAGGACAATCGCCAGCGCATCGGGCTGATGTTGTTGGAGGCCGGGGTGTTGCGCAACCACATGCCGGTCTTCGCGGAAGAGAACGGCGCCCCCATCGGCGAGATCACCAGCGGCGGCTACTCCCCGACCCTGGAGCGGGGAATCGCCCTGGCCCGGGTGGCGGGGAGCGCGGCCCCCGGTCAGCGGTTGTGGGTGGAGGTGCGGGGACGTCGGGCGGCGGTGCTGGCGGTCAAGCCGCCCTTCGTCAAAAAGGGCGAGATTCTCACCCCCCTCCCCTCGGGAGAGGCGTGAGGGAGGTTCGTCGCCACCACGGACGGGATGCCTCAGAAGCTTTTCAACTCCCAAGGCCAGGAATTCATGCCCTACATTCCCCACACCCCCGAGGATCTGAAGGCGATGCTGAAGGTGATCGGCATCCCGGAGGCCAAGGCGCTTTTCGACGAAATTCCCGATTCGCTGCTGCTGCCCAAGGGGGCGCTGCAACTGCCCGCGCCGCTGAACGAGATGGAAGGGGCGCGGTTGATGCGGGAGCGGGCGGCGTTGGACAAGCCCCTGGTCTGTTTCATCGGGGCGGGGGCCTACGATCACCACATCCCCGCGCCGGTGTGGGAGATTGCGGGGCGGGGGGAGTTTTTGACCTCCTACACCCCCTATCAGGCGGAAGCCAGCCAGGGAACGCTGCAAGTTCTGTTTGAATTTCAGACCATGATCGCCGGGCTGACCGGCCTGGACGCCTCCAACGCCTCGCTCTACGACGGGGCCAGCGCCCTGGGCGAGGCGGTGTTGATGGCGGTGCGGGCCAACGAGCCCGCCGGGGTGCGGCGGGTGTTGCTCCCCTCGACGGTCCATCCGACCTATCGCCGGGTGGTGCGCACCGTCACCCGGCAGCAGGGGATCGAACTGGTGGAACTGCCCTTCTGCTCCGACACCGGCCAGATTCCTCTGGAGGCGCTGGAACGTTGGAGCCAGGAGCATTTTTCCGCCCTGGTGATCCCCCAGCCCAACTTTTTCGGGGTGCTGGAGGAGGTGGATCAACTCACCGACTGGACCCACAAACATCGGGGGTTGGTCATCGGCGTGGTCAATCCGGTGTCGCTGGCGCTGCTGCGGCCCCCGGGGGAGTGGGGGAGCCGGGGGGCGGACATCGCCTGCGGCGAGGGACAGCCCCTGGGGATTCCGTTGTCCTCCGGCGGCCCCTATTTCGGCTTTCTCGCCTGCCGTCAGCCCCTGATCCGGCAGATGCCCGGGCGCATCGTCGGGCGGACCCTGGAGCGGGCGGAACTGGGCGGGGAGCATCCCAAGGCGGGTTTCACCCTCACCCTGCAGGCCCGGGAGCAGCACATCCGGCGGGCCAAGGCCACCTCCAACATCTGCTCCAACCAGGGGTTGATGACCATCGCCGCCGCCCTCCACATGACCCTGATGGGCCCCAAGGGGTTGCGGGAGGCGGCCCTGGCCTGTCACGCCAACACCCTCTCCCTGGTGCAACGGTTGAAGCGCATCCCCGGGGTCCGGCAGCGGTTCGCCTCCCCCTTCTTTCACGAGGCGGCGCTGGAGCTTCCCCTGCCGGTGGAGACGGTGTTGACCGCCCTGACCGAGCGGGGCGTCGCCGGGGGATTCGCCCTCGGGGCGGACTATCCCGGCCTGGACTCCTGCCTGCTGGTCTGCGCCACCGAACGCCGCACCGAGGGGGAGATGGAGGCCTACGCCGCCCACCTGGATGAGATTCTCACCGCCCGGGGAGGGTGCGCGCCATGCTGATCTTCGAACGCAGCCGTCCCGGTCGCCGCGCCGCCGCCCAGCGCCTCCACCTGGAGGGGCGCATCGATCTGCCCGCCCGCTTTCTCCGCCACGGCGACCCGCCGCTGCCCGAGGTTTCCGAGTTGGAGGCGGTGCGCCACTACACCCGGCTTTCCCAATTGAACTATTCGGTGGATACCCAGTTCTATCCCCTGGGTTCCTGCACCATGAAGTACAATCCCCGGGTGTGCCACCAGACGGCCCAGTTGGAGGGATTTCTCCAGCGCCATCCCCTGGCCCCGGCGGCCAGCGGTCAGGGGGTGCTCTCCTGTCTGTACGAATTGCAGGAGATGTTGAAGGAAGTGACGGGGATGAAGGGGGTCTCCCTGACCCCCATGGCCGGGGCGCAGGGGGAGTTCGCCGGCCTGGCGATGATCCACGCCTACCATCAGGCGCGGGGGGATCACAACCGGGTGGAGATTTTGACGCCCGGCTCGGCCCATGGCACCAATCCGGCCACCGCCGGAATGTGCGGCTTTTCGGTGCGGGAGATCCTCACCCAGCCCGACGGCGATGTGGACCTGGACGCCCTCAAGGCCCTGGTCGGACCCAAAACCGCCGCCCTCATGCTCACCAACCCCTCCACCCTGGGGGTCTTCGAGCGCAAGGTGGAAAAGATGGCCCGCATCGTCCACGAGGCGGGGGGGCTGCTCTACTACGACGGGGCCAACCTCAACGCCATCGCCGGACGCACCCGCCCCGGCGACATGGGGTTTGACGCCATCCACGTCAACGTCCACAAAACCCTGGCCACGCCCCACGGCGGCGGCGGTCCGGGGGCGGGTCCGGTGGGGGTGTCGGAGCGGTTGATTCCCTACCTGCCGACCCCCGTGGTGGTCTACGAGACGGGGAGCTATCGCCTGCAAGGCGGCGACCTGCGGCCCGACTCCATCGGTCCCCTGTCGGCCTTCATGGGCAACGTCGGGGTGCTGCTGCGGGCCTATCTCTATCTGCGGATGATCGGCGAGGAGGGGCTGCGCCGGGTCTCCCGCTTCGCCGTCCTCAACGCCAACTATCTGGCGGCGCGGCTGGCGGGGGAGGGGTTCCAGTTGGCCTTTCCCCAACGGCGGGCGACCCACGAATTCATCGTCACCTTGCAGCGGGAGTCCAAGGAGTACGGCGTCTCCGCCCTGGATTTCGCCAAGCGGCTGCTGGATTACGGCTTTTACGCCCCCACCATCTATTTTCCCCAGATGGTCCCCGAATGCCTGCTCATCGAGCCCACCGAAACCGAGTCCAAGGAGGAGTTGGACCGTTTCGTCGAGGCCATGGCGGCAATTCGCCGGGAGGCGGCGGAACATCCCGAGGTGCTGCGCACCGCCCCCCATCGTCTGCCGGTGCGACGGCTGGACGAGACCCTGGCGGCCCGCAAACCCGAATTGATCTGGAAACCCGGCGGCGGCTCCGCCGGTTGATGACGGCGCGTTCTCCCCTTCGCGCCTCTCGCGCGGTTTTTCGGGGAGGGTGATGGTTGATCCAA
The DNA here is from genome assembly GCA_015231965.1 of Magnetococcales bacterium. GTDB lineage: Bacteria > Pseudomonadota > Magnetococcia > Magnetococcales > JADGAP01 > JADGAP01. The sequence continues at coordinate 21,291 of JADGAP010000031.1, forward strand.
GGACAGGCTTTGATCGAGGTTTAAGATGAGCAGCATCAACGATGTTCACGCGCGTGAAATTTTGGATTCCCGGGGCAATCCCACCCTGGAAGTGGAAATTTACACCGATCGGGGGGGCTTCGGTCGGGCGGCGGTCCCCTCGGGGGCGTCCACCGGAAGCCGCGAGGCGGTGGAACTGCGGGATCATGAATCCTGGCGCTTTTTGGGCAAGGGGGTGCAAAAGGCGGTAGGGGCGGTGAATGGCGAAATCGCCCGATTGGTGATGGGCATGGAGGTCTCCGATCAGGCGGCCATCGACACCCGCCTGTTGGAGCTGGACGGCACCGAAAACAAGCGCCGTCTGGGGGCCAACGCGGTGCTGGGGGTCTCGCTGGCCGCCGCCCAGGCCGCCGCCGACGAATCGGACCTCCCCCTCTATCGCTACCTGGGAGGGGTCAACGCCCGGCTGATGCCGGTCCCCATGATGAACATCCTCAATGGCGGGGCTCATGCCGACAATAACGTCGATATCCAGGAGTTCATGATCATGCCGGTGGCCGCCTCCTCCCTGCGCGAGGCGGTGCGCATGGGGGCGGAGGTGTTTCATCACCTCAAAAAGGTGCTGAAAGGGCGCAAACTCTCCACCTCGGTGGGGGACGAAGGCGGTTTCGCCCCCAATCTGTCCTCCAACGAGGAGGCGATTCAAGTGGTGCTGGAAGCCTGCGAAAAGGCGGGCTACGCCCCGGGATCGGACATCCTGTTGGCCCTGGATTGCGCCGCCTCGGAGTTTCACGACGCCGAGGGGGGGGGCTACGACCTCAAGGGCGAGGGTCGTTTTCTCACCAGTGACGAGATGGTGGACTATTATCGCGGGCTGTGCGACCGCTATCCCATCGTCTCCATCGAGGACGGCCTGGCCGAGAGCGATTGGGAAGGGTGGAAAAAATTGACCCAGGCCCTGGGCGACCGGGTGCAGATCGTGGGCGATGATCTCTTCGTCACCAATCCCGCCATCTTGCGTCAGGGAATCCAGGTCGGCGCGGCCAACGCCCTGCTGGTCAAGTTGAACCAGATCGGCACCCTCACCGAAACCCTGGAAGCGGTGGCCATGGCCCAGCGCGCCGGGTACGCCGCGGTCATCTCCCACCGATCCGGGGAGACGGAGGATACCTTCATCGCCGATCTTTCGGTGGCGGTGAACGCCGGGCAGATCAAGACCGGGTCCCTCTGCCGCTCCGACCGGATGGCCAAATACAACCAGCTTATCCGCATCGAGGAGGAGCTGGACGAGGCGGCCCACTATGGCGGCAAGGGGGTTTTCTACAATCTAAAGCGCCGTTTCTAATACAAAGTTCGATGTATATCAATAGATTACCATGATGATGTCGCGCTTTGAGGTATAAATATCAATTTTACTTCCCTCTTCCATTCGTGTTGGTTATCATGTCCCCTGTTGCATCGAAGGGATGCGCGTGGATAACCGGAGGAACGGAGAAGGGCCATGGAGAGCAGAGCCATGAATTCCGGGAGTGGGGGGGATCTGGTCAAAATCGGCGTGGTGGCCAAGCGGTTGGGCATTTCCATTCGCACCATCCACATGTATGAACGGGAAAAGCTGTTCATTGCCTACAAAAATACTGCGGGCACTCGCTACTTCACGGAAAACGACGTGGCGTGGCTGACCGAGGTGCGGCGCATGATCAAATCCGGCATCAGCATTGCCGGCATTCGCCGGTTGATGTCGCTCTTGCCCTGTTGGGAGAGCAAAAAGTGCAGCCACGAGGGCAAGGTCAATTGCCCGGTGATCACCGACCATGAATCCCCCTGTTGGGCCAACAAGGAGAACCATTGTCAGGGAACCGCCCAGGAGTGCCGCCATTGCGAGGTTTATGGCATGCGTTTTTGCGTGGCCACCATGAAGCACTTTTTGGACATTCGCTTCAAGGATGGCCTTCTGACGGTGGGGGCCAACAATCGCATGGGGGCCATTGAGTTTTCCCCTTCCCCCGTCCAGCATGCCGAGCGTCCCGCCTTGTGAATCGTTCCCTTGCGGGCCGCGATTTTTTCCCAGGTTCTCCTGCCCGCTCCGCCGGTTTTCGCAACTGGCGGCGCGGCGTTGGGGAGATCCTTCTCTGAACTCTTTTTCTTCCCCCGGCTGACTTGAGATGGACCACAAAACCGAGCCCTCGTTTCACCACGCCTCTCCAGAGGAGACCCTGGACGACCCTCTCTCTTCCGGGGCCAAGGGAATGGGCGCGGGCGGCGTCGGGGTCGAATCCTGGCTGGCCGCCATGGAAGAGAGCCGACGGCAAGAGCGGCTGGCCCTGGAACAAATCCTGGACGAACACCTGCGGGAGCAGCGCAAAACCCGCCGGGGTCGGGCGTGGTTCCGGGTTTTCATCGCCGGATATTTGCTGGTGCTGCTCGGGCTGGGCTACTCGGACCATTTTTCGTCCGGTTCCATGGAGGAGCTGTCGGAAAAGACCCATACCGCCGTGGTGGATCTGCGGGGGGTGATCATGCCCGAGTCGGAGTTCAGCGCCGAGCATGTCAACGCCGGGCTGCGGGATGCGTTTGAGAACAAAAAAAGCACCGGCGTGATTTTGCGCATCAACAGCCCGGGGGGCAGCGCCGTCCAGGCGGGCATGATCTACGACGAGATGGTGCGGCTGCGGGAAAAATATCCCAACAAGCCGCTTTACGCCGTGTTGGAGGACTTGTGCGCCTCCGGGGGCTACTATGTCGCCGCCGGAGCCCAGGAAATTTACGCCGACAAGGCCACCCTGGTGGGTTCCATCGGGGTGATCATGCGTGGGTTCGGGCTCAAGGAGGCGATGGAAAAGCTGGGGATTGAAAATCGGGTCTTGACCGCAGGAGAACACAAATCCTTCCTGGATCCCTTCGACGTCCTCAAGGAGGACGAGCGCAAGCACGCCCTGCAACTGTTGAGCGGCATCCACGGCCAATTTATTCAAAAGGTGCGGGAAGGCCGGGGCAAGCGGTTGAAGGAGGAGGGGGTCAAACTGTTCAGCGGGCTCATCTGGACCGGCGAGGAGGCGGTGCGGCTGGGATTGGTGGACGGTTTGGGAGGGGATCATTGGGTGGCTCGGGAGAAAATCAAGGCCACCAAAATGATCAACTACACCTACGAGGAAGATTGGATGGACCGCTTTTCCAAGCGGTTCGTGGAGTCCGCCGTCTCGGCGCTGTGGCGTCATGGAACGCTGGCGACTTGGTGACGATCAGCAGACCGCCTAGCCCTGTCTTCCGTCGGAGTGATGGGGCCATTCCAATTCAAAATTGATCAATCTGAACGGAACGCGGATCCGTTTAGACCCGGATTGCTCATTAGAGATAGAGTCGTTCCATTTCTGATTTGCACATAACATCAATCAGATCCAGGGTATGCAACCAACTTTACCCTCACGAAAACGTCATTCCCGCGAAAGCGGGAATCCAGCCTTTGTGTCCTTGAATCGCCGATCTTGCGTTCCAGATGAAATGGACTGAATTTCATTTATACACTAAAAGATAGTCCATGTAATTTTCGCCATAAACTGGTTGATTATATAGTGGTTCCAGTTCAAAATTGCACATCAGATCAAACGGCGTCTGGGGGTGCAACCAACGTTCTAACGAAGAAAACGTCATTCCCGCGAAGGCGGGAATCCAGCGGCTTTAAAGGTGTCGGGGACACGTGTAATGCCGCATCAATCGACTACGAAATCATGACGATACAAACATATTACGCGCCGCCTGGTTCTCAAAGTCACTGGATTCCCGCTTTCGCGGGAATGACGATTCATTTATGGGCATGGGTTCCTGGCATCTGCAATCTCAGCATGTGCAAATTTCAATTGAAACTAATATATTTAATGTGACATTGAATATGATCCGACGCCGTGGTGCTGGTTTTGTCGAGGTGATGAGGTAAGGCGCATGGAACCAACGGCTGGATTCCCGCTTTCGCGGGAATGACGGTCTATTTTTTTTGCGAGAGTTTCTTGTTCACTCAATCTCTGGGGGGGACCAATCCCCCCCCTCGCCTCTTTCCTCAAGATTGACAAGACCACCCCAGGGGCGACGCCAATGACTCCCCCAAAAAGGCAAGAGCCAGTCTCCCGAATGGGGGACTGGCTCTTTTGCCATGTCACAAGGTCGATCCCTGAAGAGCCCGGGATCAGTACTCTTTGTACTTGCTGACCACCACGCCCTTGATCACCGCGCTCTCATTGATTTCCGTGATGGGGTAGCGGGTGTTGAGGGGCTTGAGGTAGCGGCGACCGCCATCCATGATAATCTGCTTGAACGTGGTTTTGAGTTCGCCGGGGAGGCGGACCACCACGTACTTGCGATGCTCGGGAACGGCGTCCGGGTCGACGATGATGATATCGCCTTCCAGGAATTCCGGCTCCATGGAGTCGTCGGAGACGCTGAGGGCGAAGGCGGTCTTGCCGATTTTGCGGGTGACGGGCACCCACACCTCGACCTTGCGATCCGGTCCCCGCTCTTGCTCGTTCCACAGGGCGGCGTCTTCCCAGGAGATGAGGGGAGCGCGAGCCCCGCGGGAGGAGCCCGAGGAGTAGCTATCGCCTTCCTCCTGCTCGGCGGCCCGAGAGAGGGCGCGCATGCGGCCCCGACCGGTCTCCAGCCAAATGGGTTCCACGCCGCAGGCCAAGGCGATGGCTACGGAACGCCGAGAGGAGCGGGAGCGACCGCATTCCAGTTTATGAATGGCGGTCTGGCTGATGCCCACTTTGTCAGCCAGCTCTTTCTGCGTCAGGTTGGCATATTTTCGGGCGGATTTGACACGATCACTAAAGCTCATGTTCGTATTCGGTGTCGGGCTGGGTGTGGCTCCAAAGGGCGCGGTCATGGCATTCTCGCAAGAAAAGGGGTCTAGAACGGCGACGGGGCGCCGCGGGGCGCCTTTGGGGTCTGGTCGGTGCTAACCGGGGTCATCGGAGGCTCTTAGGGAAAGAACCGCAGGTGAAACCCAACCATGACTCCAGATTATGACAATTCGTGTCTGCCGTCTACCTTTTTTTTTGCAACCGGTCATACCGCGCCCGATTTTTTTTTCGAGCAGGGAGTTTTCAACAGATTTTGGCGTTTTCGTCATCCAAATAGGGAAAGAGGGTGAGTCGAGGCGTTGCGTCGCGACGATGCGTCGTTCCTCCATGCCACATGACCTCATCGTAACACCGGACGGAATACGGGGGCAATGTACCCTATTTGCTTCGCGATGTGAACCGATTTTTTTCTCCATTACGGATGATCGGCGCGGGGGGGGGGCGCTCCGCGATGGGCTCATGGATTCTGGCGTCTCGGGGCGTCTCCTGTCATCGACGGATGACGCGCTTCGTTTCGCGATGGGGGAGGCGGCGAGGGCCCCTGACACCGTCTTCGGGGGGATCAGAGGGCGGGATTGTTGAGGGAAAATAAAGGAGGATGATTCATGTGGGAACGATGGATCGTCGTACTCCCGCGCAAGGGGGATGCAACACAGGTCGACCATGGGCGTCGCCATCTCTTCTCGCCGTGGGGCGCGGTCTGTTTTTGGAGGAATCAAAGACGGGTTAAGTATCTTTTTCATGGCCCGGGTTATGCCGGGAGTCGCGCCTTGCGCCCACCGACTTCCGGAAGCGCGGGGACGATGGCCTCGCACGCGAAGATTTCCAGGCCCGACGCGCACCCTCCCTTGGCTTGCAGGCCAAGAATTCACCATAATGGCTCGGTTCATCGTCTTTCCAAGGTAGCTTTGCATCTCCGGCGTAAAAATCGAGGTGAGCCATGGTCATCCGACGTCCTCGTCCTGCGGCGCCCCTGGTGGGGAAAAATCGCCTGGATCGCATCGAATCCATTGTCGGCGAGGCCCGCAAGCGGGTGGACGAGCGGATGTCGGGCTATCGGGAGCAGTCCCTGCGCCTCCATCCGCACGTGTGCGCTCGTTGCGGTCGGGTCTTCAGCATGGACAATTTGCAGGAGCTGACGGTTCACCATAAAGATCACAATCACGAAAATAATCCTCCCGACGGCTCCAATTGGGAAAATTTATGCGTCTACTGCCACGATAACGAGCACGCCCGCTACGTGGACCACGACGCCGCCGTGGCCAGCGGGATTCGTTCCGAACCTAAAAGCCGGGAGCCCGCAGCCACCCATCAACCTTTCGCCAAGCTTAAAGATATGTTTGGCAAGGGGGGAGGGAGTTGATTTCGACCAAGCCCCGAAGGGGCGTTCAACGGGATTGAAACAAGGACGCTTTCTCCCGGCGGCGGTTTCTTTTATAGTCACCCTGCGACCCTGGGTCGCTCCGCGACTCGGGAATCCCCCGGAAGGGCGGCGCGCAACGGGGGGCGGCGGCGGGACCGTTCGGAAGGTTCATGGGGCGGAGGCCTCGTTGGCAAAGTTGGGGGTGGGCGTGGCGCGGATTCTGGTCATCGATGACGACCCGACGGTGCGGGAGCTGCTGCGAATGGTCCTGGAGGCGGAGGGCCATCGGGTGGTGGAGGCGTCGGATGGGCAGATGGGCGTGGATCTTTATTGCAACGTTCCCCCCGACCTGATCATCACCGACATCAACATGCCCCGCATGGATGGCATCGAGGTGATCGCCGAGGTGAAAAATCGCTCCCCCCACGCCAAGATCATCGTCATGTCCAGCGGCGGCAAGGGGTTGGACGCCCAGTTCACCCTGGCGGTGGCCGCCGACTTCGGGGTGCGGGACGCCATCGCCAAACCCTTCACCTCGCTGGAGGTGCTGGCCGCCGTGCGGGAAATGTTGGCCTGAGCGATCCCGGTCGATGGGTTCTTCAGCGTCGCCCCGTTTTTTCCCCCATCGTTCCCCATTGTTCCCAGTCGTTCCTCAGCGGTACAAATACGAGCAGATCCCCACCGAGGCGACCACCCCCGCCACATCGGCCACCAGACCGCACGCCAGGGCGTGACGGAAGCGCCGCACCCCCACCGCGCCGAAATAGACCGCCAGCACGTAGAACGTGGTTTCCGTGCAACCCTGAAGGGTGCTGACCAGGATGCCGACGTAGCTGTCCGGGCCGATTTGCGGATCCTGGAGGATGGTGGCGAGATAGGCGAAGGCCCCCGAGCCGGAGAGGGGGCGAATGAGGGCCATGGGGACCGCCTGGGCGGGCAGTCCCAGGGGTTCGGTGAGCGGGGCGATCCATCCCACCAGCCAGTCCATGGCCCCGCTGGCGCGAAACATCCCCACCGCCACGAGAATCGCCACCAGATAGGGGATGATCTTCACCGCCACCTGAAACCCATCCTTGGCCCCTTCCACGAAGACCTCGTAAACCCGCACCCGGCGGGCCGCGCCGAATCCCAGCAGCAACACCGCCAGCACCGGCACCACCCAGTGGGAGATCATCTCCCCCGCCGCGATGGTCAGGGGAATGAAGGCCAGAATCGCCGCCAGGGCGGCGAAGGAGACCCACGCGGGATAGGCCCCGTGGGCCGCCTCGCCGTGCCACTCCTCCGGGGCGTCCTCCTCCGAGGCGAAGGGGGAGGCGACG
>JADGAP010000032.1 GCA_015231965.1 Magnetococcales bacterium
AGGCTGTTTCGATGCTTCAGGCTGCCTGAATCGGTTTACTGAGCTGAACGGTTACTAGAATTATTGGGGGAAATTAATCTTGAATTGGAAAATCAACAGGTAAGAGTTGGCATCTCAGTAACCAATTCATCAATCAAGAGCATGTTGAAAAGATTTGATTTGCCTGTCCTTAACCACAACATCTCAATGCCCTCAAATGAAGACTACATAATGGCAATTGTATTTTATAAAACAAAGTAAATCTTCTTCTCCCATCAATGCCCTGATGGCAGCCTGACGTTGAAGCAGTGTGGAAAACAGATTTGCTAATATTTTCTCCACATAAATCAGAGGCATTGATTCTTTGTCAGTTGCAGGCAAGCCTAAGCCTATATTTTCCGTCTTGTGACACAAATCTCCATTGATCCATTGTGCTCGGTTTTATTGAGAAAGATTGTGTAAGGTTTGTTGTCCAATAGAACCTTAAAATACACATTTCCATTAGCTGCTTTCTGTCCTGTTGCAGTACATTCCTTTACGAAATCATTTCTGTTCGCGGTGTTCATTTTGTATTAATATCCTTAAGTTGTCATAGCTATAAACAGGTTGCATCATTTTTCGCCAGGATTGGGAATAGCCAACTTCTTGTTAGGCAGTTGCCATCATTATGCCATCATGCAGCAATTGGCCTGGAATTGATCCAGGCAATAATCTGCTCAAATTTCCAGCCAACTGATTTAGGACCAAGCTTAAACCTTTGAGGCATTTCTCCCTTGCTTACCAAGCGGTAAATCGTAGACCTTGAGAGGCCAGTCATGCTGATTACCTCATTCAGTCTGAGAATTCTTGACACAGTGCTGATAGTGATTTCTTCTTCCCTCTTCTTTTGATTGAGGAATTTCATAATCAAGTTCTCCTTTTTGAAATGGTATGGTGTGACCCTCCTTGATTCTTGATAGGAACTATACACCAATTAATTTCACAAGTCAAGATAAATTTTATGTTTGGCGATTTTCTGAAGTTCTGCAAAGCCGCGAAACTTTACTTAGCTTGATTATTGATTTTATTGTGATTTCCTTTCTTTCTTTGTGCGTATCTTGAAATGAATAAGCCATATCAAAAAAATATTATTGCATCTGTATTTTTTGGCATTTTTTTTGCTAATTCTTTAATCAATGAAAATCAAGTTAATCTTTCCTCAAGGTGAAACGAGTGATTGACATGACCATTTCACTTCTGTACTTTATAAGCTCTAAGCGAGAACATAGCATCCGAAAGGGACTCAAATGGCTGAAATTTCTAAACTCTCACCTGAAAAGGCAATCGAAGAGTTTCATAAATGGGTTGCACAGATCAAGGAAAGGGCTCAGTTAGAAGTCTTAGCTGCTGCGGTTAGGAAACGGCTAGATGAGATTGAAAAGGAGGAACTCCTTGATGCCAAGGAATCCATTAGGAAGATCCTCGCTGAGAAGAACATTAAACCCCAGCAGCTTGCCTCTTTGTTTGGCATCAAGGAGTCTGCTGCTGTTAAGCAGGATGTAGATTCAGAAGAGAAGGAAAATATCCACGGATTTCTCTTTCGACTGAGGCAGCTTGCTCCAAACGGCCTGAGCAATCCCAATGCAATTTCCTCAGATCCTAAGAATTGGGGAGGGGAGGGCGTGAAAAGATGGGTAACTCCCAACTGGCTTAGGGAGGAAATCCTGAATGCCAGAAATGAAAAAGGAAGAATTCCTGAACAGAAATTGGTTGCCATCGTTGAGAGGTACATAAAAATTCCTTGAAACTGACCAAAGTCTATCTTCTTTGTAATAGCGGGAGTTTTTTGATCTTCTCCTGCAATGTCTCTTATGTTTAATAACGTATTGTTAATTAAGATAATTTACTGTTTGTGTGAATTCTGCCACTTTCGGCTAAATTCCCCCCTGAACGACATTTTGTTGTAGATTAGGGGAGGTTGATCTTTATAAGTGTAATTTATTGGTCTAGGCCAGAATTGATTCTATACCTGGAAGGTGTTGCCATCATCCTGCTTCATGAAAGCAAGCTGTCTCGGTCTTATATTTCTCTGAAATCTAAAGGAAGGAGACAGACCATGGCCTTAAGGGATCAGATTCAAGAGCAGATCATTGGACTACCAGATGAGGCCGCATCTGAGGTTTTAGATTTTATTGGATATCTTCGCATGAAGTTTGATCGACAGGGGAGGAGAGAGACCATTGCTCCATCAATAATGGATAATTCTCCCTCAAAAAAATGGGATGTGGAATCTTTCGTAGCCCGCTTCGCTGGGGCTATTCCCGATTTTCCTGAAATTGAGGATGAAGGCCCTTCTCAAGAGAGGGAGTGGCTGAAATGACGTATTTGTTGGATACAAACGTTTGCATTGCTCTCCTGAAACGTCATTCTGCTGTCGTTGAAAGGCTGAGAGGGTGTCGTTTAGAACCTCCCGCGCTCTGTAGCCCTGTCAAAGCTGAATTGTGGTATGGGGCCTTCAAAAGCTCCCAAAGGGAACGAAACGTCAATCTCTTGATGGAGTTCTTTGCCCCATTGCCTTCCCTGCCCTTTGATGATCACGCCGCTAAAATTTATGGCCAACTTCGTGCTGATTTGGCTATACGAGGATTTCCGATTGGTCCCAATGATATGCTTATAGCTGCTGTGGCGTTGGCTCATGGAGTCACTTTGGTCACACACAACGTCCGGGAATTCTCCAGGGTCTCAGGATTGCGCATTGAAGATTGGCAGGCTTAAAGCTGTTTGCCTGCTGAATGCTCACTTCCACTCTTTCGCGTCAAATTGCCAGGGAATTCAATTTTAGTGTCAAGTAAACTACAATATAACAATGTGAAACAGTACAGCTGTTGGGGGTGGTCTAGGGGGCCATTTGTGGACGGAGAGGAACAGAAAGTGCTGTTGACTGGCACTGCGGATGTGGATGTTGAGGCGGGATTCACAGGAAAGCAAAAAGTTATTTGTGGATAAATTTGTGTATAAGAATCGCACTCCTGATAAATAAGTATCCATTATCAATAAGTTGAAGAGTTATTATGCCGGACACCCTTCCGCCAACTCAAGATTCAGCACGATCCGAAGAAGTCCGATAAGCCCGCAAAAATCAACGTTTGCGGGCTTTTTTTCGTCCGGAGTCGTCCGGGGAAATCCGCTGGAAGCCGGAACAATTTGGGGGTATAAACGGGGGTATGTCTGCTCCAAAGCGCGTCGCCCGGCGGGCTCTGTCCTTTAGTGGTTTGGATCACCTTTAAAGAATAAATAGCACAAGGCGGGGCAAACAGGAACCGGAACCCCCATGGGCCGGTGGCACGCTGACGGTGTGTCGGGGTCGCCCGATGGATTTCCCCGGACGACTCCGGACGCAAAAAAGCCCGCGAGGCTTGATTTTCGCGGGCTTTCTGGACTCCATCGGGGGGGTGTCATCCACACTGTCAGTTTAACATATTGTTTTCGCATGGATTGCGTTTATAGATTTTTCATAGATACCGTAAAAAGTACCGTCAATTTTCTTGGATACCCCTCATCGTCAAAAATCCTTCATCGGTTCGATTCCCGGATCTTCCGCCAAACTTTTCCCCGGTGCAAGGGCGGGCGTCGGGGAAATGGAACCGTCGTCCCGTGACGAACATCCCAGCGTGAAAGACGCCGCCCCGCAGGAAAAGCGTCTGTGAGACGCCGCCGAGGGAGTCTGGCATCCTGCACAACTCAGACGTATATGGACGCAGGAACGGCGATTCGCTGCTGAACCAAGTTGTAAAGGTCCACCGAAACCTTCGGCGCCCGGATGGAGACCACCAGGGCATAACGGGCTTTCTGATGAAACCGGCCCAATTTGAGCGCCGTCTTCCACCAGCCGCGGGTGGGATAGACGGCCAACGTCCCCCGAGAAGCCAAATCGGCGGCGATCCCTGACCAAGTGTCGGAGTGCAGCGAACCAATATGACGATTGACTGGCCCGAGTTGCCACTTGGAGTCGTTTCCATTCTCTGGAAGAGAACCCTCCTCTTCTTCCCGGGCGCGTTGGTTGATGCGCCTCCTAAAGTCGCTTTCTGATTCATCAGGGCGTTTGACCTCGAATCGCAGCCCGTGGGACTCGTAAACATATCGTCCCTTTACCCCTCTGGCCACCACGCCGGTGGGGTTGGGTTCAATAAAATAGGAGAGGGTGACGCGCATTTCGACGGGCGTTTCCCTCAAGGCTTCCAGCGCCTCCTTGGGCCATGGCAGGGAATGCAAATGCATATCCTTGGTCGATGGCTCCTTGCTTGGTCTTTTCTCAAACGGCTGGAGAGTCTCTTGAACGATCAGCGTCAGGGAGTTGGAAAGGCTCCACAAGGCCCGATCCTGGTCGGGAACGCCAAATCCCACGGTGCGAATGAGCTTGGCGTAATCCCCCTTATTATTCCCCTCCAGGAAATCTCTCTTCATTTGATCCGTCCATTCGGCGGAATGGACGATCAAGGCGCGGACGGTCTCCGGCCACAGGTTGGGATAGTTCACCATGATTTGCGCCGCCATCCGGGCGCAAAGCGCGGTTGCCGGACTGGTGGCCTCGGTGGTGGTGAGCAATCGTTGCGTGGGATCATGATGAGTTGTCAACAGGCTGAGGCTGGGGAGGGTGTACGCCCCGTGGAGGTCCTTACCCGCATTGCCGCCCTCGAAGACGACATCCGGTTTAAGCGGCGGTTTATAGCCGCGCTTTCCTTGCCATGTTAAGGAAGTGGTGCTGAATGGGCTCAGGGAACCCGCATGGGCCACGGGTTGTAAACTTTCGGCGCCGATTCCGTCCAGGGTGATTTTTTCGGTGTAGGCACCCACGGTCAGGGCGTTCCACGATTGCCCCGGATCCTGAATGCCATCCGTAAGGTTGCTGTCGGGGTACTGTAATCGGGCGTGGTCGGCGTTGCCGGCGGATATAACAATCAGACGGGGCGTTTGGCCCTCTCCCAGGACATCGCAGGCCAATTGATCGATTGCCGCTGACCAGGAGGATGGAGGCCTCTATCCCTTCCATCTTGAGTGGTCACGGCCATGCTGAAGATGCGTTGGCGCTCGGGCGCCGAGATTTCCGGTCGTGACACCGCCTCTTCGGTCAAGGCGCCCAAGGGTTCGCCCTGGTTGGCGTTGTCATGCTTGAGTATTTTGACCGACTCCAGTCGATGACCGATAGTCAGAGGATGGCGAGATTCCAGGGCATCGGTCAGGTCGCCGTAAAGACTGATACCCGCCTGTTGCGTACCGTGTCCATGACCATCCATGGTTCCCCACTTGGGGTCAACGGTGTGCAGGTCATCGAACGTCATGGCGTGTTCAAGCAGGGGATGAAGATGGTTGATTCCCGTGTCGATGTGGCAGATGCGTGGCGCTTCATCGGAGGCAAAGGTGGTGCGTTGGAGCAGCTCTTTCGCCCATTCGTGCTGTTCCGAGTGGGGGAGGCTGTCGAAAAATTCAGCGGTCTCCTTGGCGCGGCGAATTTCCGCCACAAGATTAAGCAGTCGAATGGATCTCGTGAACTGTCCCCTGGAACCAAACACCTGCAAGACGGTGCGCTCCCGGAATTTGATGGTCATTTTCGATAGTTTAAACCCAACCCCCTCGGCAAAATCGCGAAACCGTTGTGAAACATCTTCTCGATTCGTGCGCACGGGAAGCCAGACTTCCCACCAAATCGGGAGATTTGCATCAGCGGGCAAATGGGATGGATCATCGGACCAAAGGGCGTTGAAAGTTGCAACCCGCACCTCGTGGATGGAGTTTATCAGAGGCTGATTTTTTGGTTTTCCTGATTCGGATTCTTTTTCCAGATAATCGTGAATCAGGTTCTCGAAGGTGACAAGTTTACCGCTGGGAACAAACACGGTGGCCAGGGTAATTTCACCCTCCTGACGCAGGTTGAGCAGTTCTATTCCTTGTTTTTGTCGGGAGAGACTTTCAAAGGCCAACTCAAATCCTGACCAACTCCGGAATTCAAGTATCAGTCCCTCCGATTCTTCATGGCGCTGATTCGCCTCCTCTTCCAGACGGGAGAATTGTTCGAGGAGAGCTTTGCCGTGCTCTTGACGGTTGAGGTCAGGAAACCTTGGCTTGGAACCGCCGGAGTTCCTTGAGGTAAATCCGACGGCTTGAGCCGTTCCGGTCAATAAGAGGTGGGGGCGGTGATCGGAGGGATTTTGAGGCATGAATCACCTGGAGGATCATCTCATCGGATTGAGTCTACAAATTATATTGATACGCATATATTCATCATGTCAAGGCGGATAATAAGCCATTTTTAGGAATAGTTGCCCCCCCGATTCATGAACGCCCTGCGCTCATCCAGGTAGACCAAGAGTTCGTCGTTGGTCACGAGGGAGCGGTCATGAATGATGGCATCCTTGATGGCGTCAATGGCGGCGCGGGTGATCTCGGCGTAGCTCAACCCCTCGCCATGGTGGGCGGCCTCTTCCCAGTTGGGGTGGGGAGGGGAAAATTGCGCCAATCGTTGATTGAGAAGTTCGACGATTTGGGACGGATTAGGCAACCCATACTCCACTCGATCATCAAAACGGCGGAACAGGGCGTGGTCGAGAATTTCGGGATGATTGGTGGCCGCCAGGATCAGGCTGTTAGAGGAGTCCTGCTCGATCATTTGCAGAAAGCTGTTCAACACCCGGCGAATTTCACCGATATCGTTGGTCGATCCGCGATGCGCGCCAATGGCGTCAAACTCATCGAAAAAATAGAGGGCTCGGGAGTTTTGAATGGCATCGAAGATCTGACGCAGTTTGGCGGCGGTCTCTCCCATGAACTTGGTGATCAGGGCATCCAGCCGGACCAGAAACAGGGGGAATCCCAGTTCTCCAGCCATGGCCGACGCGGTCATGGTTTTGCCCGCGCCGGGAGGTCCGACCAATAAAATTTTGCGCCGTGGCGAGAGACCGTGACCTTGAATCTTGGCGATATGCCGCTGTTCCCGGATGATGCGGAGCAAGCGATCCCGCACGGATTGGTCGAGAATCATATCGGAAAGGCGGGTTTTGGGATAGGAAACCTCCAGCAGATTGGCCAGTTCCCCACGAGGTTGGCGAATGGGGATGGGAGTTCCGACCGCCAGGGGCATGGAACGGTTGGCTTTTGCCGCGTCGATCATGGTGCGCAACTCTTCCGCCAAACGGCCATGACCAGCCTTGGCCTCGTAAGCGGCAATCTGCATGGCCACGGAGAAAAAATGGCTCTCATCCCCATCAATATGGGATTTGAGTAACGCCTTGACCTGTTCTCCACTGGCCATTTTTTGCCCCTGATACCGCATGGAAGATGTCTGATATTAATTAAATAATTTAAATTCGTCAAGTGGAATCGAGCCCGCCCATTCCCGGACCTAGTCCAGATCCTTCTGATAAATTATCAATAATATCAATATTATGATCATTCAATGAGCCCGAGGATCCATCCCTTCCCCGGGAGGAGACGTCCGAGCGGCAATAAAACTTATATAGAATACCGTAAGCAAGTCCCGCGATTGACGGGGCGTCATCCACACTACTATCTCAACTAATTGAAAACACGCTATTTACCTTAAACGTGTTTCGCCGTATACCCCCAAATGTACCCCCGAATGGTTCAAGATCACGCAGAACGGATGCGCGAATTTGAGAAATGTTCCATATGTTCCATGATTTACCCCATATTTTGCTGAAAAGACTTCCATTGAAGAACCTGTCTTGTCGGCGGATCAGCCCTTGGCCTTCCGGAGAGGAACCACGTTCGCCCCCGCCAGTTGGTCCAGATGATCCGCCCACCATTGCATCATGGCCCGGCGTTCTTCCAGATACTCCGAACGGTGATAGGCGGCGCGGACTTCGTTGCGCTCCTTGTGGGCGAGTTGGCGTTCAATCACGTCGGGGCGGAACCCCTGTTCATTGAGAATGGTGGACGCCACCACCCGGAAACCGTGTCCTGTCATGCGCCCCCGGTAGCCCAGCCGATAAAGCGCAAATAGCGCCGTGTTCTCCGACATGGGACGCTGGGGGACGCGGCCCGCGAAAACCCACGGGAACCCGCCATTCATCGCCTGCAACTGGAGGATGATCTCCACCGCTTGGCGGGAGAGGGGGACCAAGTGGGGAGCCTTCATTTTCATCCGTTCGGCGGGAATCTTCCATTCGTGGGTCGTCAGGTTGATTTCGTCCCAGGTCGCCCCCCGCAATTCGGACGTTCTCACGAAGGTCAAGGCCAGCAGCTTCAACGCCAGCTTGGTTTGCAGGTCGCCCCCAGCCAGGGAATCATACCCCTCAATCGCCCGCAGCAGGTCCGGCAACTCCTCCGGGGGAACCATCTTTTGATGCGTCACCACATGCGCCTTGAGCGCCCCCCGCAAATCCCCCGCCGGGTTCCGGTCACACTTCGCCGTGATGATCCCGTATTGGAAAACCTGCCCCACCACCGCCCGCACCCGGTTGGGTAAGTCCGTGGTTCCCCTGGCCTCCATGGTCCGCAGCACCTCCAACATCTCCATGGGGGTGATCTCGTCCATGGGGCGATGGCCGATGGCGGGGAAAATGTCCGCCTCCAGCCGCCGCACCGTATAGACCGCATGACGGGGGGTCCACTTCGGCCTTTGAGTTTCGACCCACTCCCGCGCCACCGTTTCAAAAGAGTTGGCGGCGGCCACCTTTTCCGCAAGCTTTTCCGCCTTGCGGGCTTCGCCCGGATCGATGCCCCCGGCCAGAAGGGAACGCGCCTCCTCCCGCTTGGCCCGCGCCGCCTTCAACCCCACTTCGGGGTAGACTCCCAGGGCCAAAGTCTTCCGCTTTTCGCCAAATCGGTAATCCATCCGCCAGTACCGCCCGGAGGGTTTGACCAGGAGGTACATACCGTCGCCGTCGGCCAGCTTCTTGGATGGGCATCCTTCGGAAAGTCTGAAATTCTTGATGGTTGCATCGGTCAGCGGCATTGACGGTATCTCCCGTGAAGGTACGTTGAGATACCGCCAAAAGTACCGTCAGAATTGCCGGATGTCAACGACTCTCCCCGGACGACTCCGGACGCAAAAAAGCCCGCAAACGTTGATTTTTGCGGGCTAGTCGGACTTCTTCGGATCGTGCTGAATCTTGAATTGGCGGATGGGGTGGGATTCGAACCCACGGAACCTGACGGTTCGACGATTTTCAAGACCGTTGCCTTCAACCGCTCGGCCACCCATCCGTTACGAAGCCAGATTACACCGGATCCACGTGCAAGGCGACGTGGCGCACGCCGGGAATGCCCATCAAATTGGCTTGGATCTCCTCGTCCAGGTCGTGGCTGCCTTGCAGACCCAGCTGGCGGTCCACGTCCACGTGCAGGGCGACGTGGATGTCCGAGCCCACGTAATGGATGCGCAACTCATGGAAATTGCGGATGCGCCGCTGTTTTTTCATCACCTCCAGGCGGGCGCGGATGACCCGCACGGTGGCGGCGTCGGGGGTGGCCCCCAGGAGCTTGACGATGTTGTCCCGCCCCAGGGAGAAGCCGACCCAAGCGATCCATCCCGCGATGAAGAGGGCCGCCGTCCCGTCCAGCCAGGGCCATCCCAGATCCGCCCCGGCCACGCCGACCAAGGCCATCAGGCTGATCACCACATCCATTTTGGCGTCGATGGCGGCGGCGATCAACGCCGGACTGCGCAGCTTGCGCCCCATCCGCCCCGCCACCACCAGAATTCCCCCCTTGATGGCGATCACCGCCAGCAAAACCAGCGCCGGGGCCATCCCCTGGATCGGCTCGCCCCCCTCGATCAACCGCCCGACGGCCTCGCGAAACACCTGGGCCGCCAACACGCAGGTCAGCACCGCCACCGTAAAAGCCGCCAGGGGTTCGGTGCGGGCGTGGCCGAAGGGGTGTTCGGCGTCCGCTGGCTTGGCCGTCTCCCGCACCGCGAACAGGATGATGGCCGAGGTGATCACATCGGTCAGCGAGTTGCCCGCGTCGGACAACACCGCCAGGGAGTTGTACCTCCACCCCACCACCACCTTGGCAACGAAAAGCAAGGCGTTCAAGCCGATCAACACCGCCGCCGCCTTCATGCTGGCGGAAAAGGCCGGCTTGCGGTGAAACACCGACACGGTGCGACTCATGGCGTTCATCCCGACAGGGTGGGGGGCTCGGACGAGCCTTGCTCCATCATGCTAGGAAACCAGGATGAACGCAAACTGAAGAAATGGCTTTAATCGCTAAAATCTGATTTATACTTATTCCAGTTAAGATGCTTGATGCCAATGGTGCCGGAGGTGATGTTTCCCGTCTTGGGGAGATTGATCGTGATTTTATGCATGCAGGCATTGGGAAACACTCCGGCGGCACCCGCGCATAATACGTGAACATTCCCGTCGCGGATAGAGTATTTTCGACTATTATGACTATGACCTGCTAGTACAACCCCGACCTTATTTTCTTCAAGAAAGGACAATAAAGTCTCTTCCTTGAGTAGATTCAGCCCCCAATCTGTAAGTGCGTAATTATATAAGGGAGGATAGTGAGATACCAGAATCAGATGTCGAATGTCTACGCATTGCCTGCGAATCTCCCGGATATGCCGTTCCAACTCCTTGATCCTGCATTTGTAAACCTTACCTTGGCCAAGGGAGGCCCCAGGGGTGACCGCCGAGGCATCGCTTGCGTATTCCAAATTGAAGTCGGCTATCAAGAACCCAACCTTCCTGTCACAGTCAATCTTGAAGTGGGGAAATTCATGTTGAGAGAAAAATTCCTCGAAATTCCCGTTGGTTGGAGCGGAGTAGACTCCCGAGCGATCATAGGTGTCATGGTTTCCAGGAGCGATGATCAATTTGTCGAGAGGCAAGGGTTGCAAGGTGATGTCGAGTTTCGCATGAATCAACCTCCCGCCCTTGACGAATTTTTCCGCTGCCTCAAGAGAAAAATCGGTCGGACAGGAAATAAGATCTCCTGTTATGACGATATAATCCACATCCGACGCATGGTTGATGATGGCTTGGTTCACGCGTTTTATGGTTTCACCCTTGCAATGGGATGACAAGTACTTTGCCATGCTAACTAACAGATTGTCAGCCGATGTGAAATTATTTATTTTTACATCGGGACCATAAATATGGACATCGGAGACATGCAATATTTTAATTTCACTCATTTCCGCGCCTCCAACGCCCCAAGGCGCGCAAAAATAATCATCTGTCCCGAAATTAAGATTTGTCCCAAGCCGCCAACATCCATATGCGAGTTTTTCAACCTCGAGATCAAATCTTCATAAAGGCGGGAACAAACTGTCAATAATTCAGAATCCCCGATATGAAGGGTGGATTGAATCTTATTAAGAAACAACCTATCGAAATATGGTGGAAGACTTGAATCCGTCAATCTTATTGGATAGTCGGTGCGCGATGCAATTTTTTCCTCGACAAAGCTCTGCAGACAAACGAGCAGGTCGAGTTCAACGCTCTTGCGGTAGTCAGAGTCACTAGTGAACGCATCCAGATCCGAATCGCTGATCGTGGGAATCCCATGACTGAGCAGGTGGGCTCTCGCGACCATCTGGAGGGTGGGGGTAGACAAAACGGCGTCATCACCCAACCGCTTTTGTTGCATGATCGTGATCCTGCCTGCTGGAAGCAGGAGATCCTCTAGACTTTTGTCTACTACTGTCATGCCCTCGAATATTACTTCTACACGATTGTATTGGTTGTTTCGCGATATGTCTCCTTTTGACGACTTCTTGAGGTAGCCGACGTCATGAACCATCGAACCGATCCCCTGTTTGTATCTGGACTGGGTAGACATCGTCAGCCCCTCTGCATTCTCAGGAAGTTTTGAGTGTGTTTGCGATTTTCACGAAGGAATCGCGTCGCGACTCGTTAAGATATTTCATGCGAATCAAGTCATCCGCCCACATTTCCGGCGTATCCTCGGCGGCTTTGGGATCGTTGACGCCCGCGGAAAAGTAGACGAGGCAGCGAACCATCCTTTGGATAGAGGCCATGCACGCCCTCCGCCGCGACATTTTGGGGCAGAGCTCGGCTCCCAACTGATGGAGCCGTTGAATCAGATCAACAATTTCCCTGCATTTCGTCACCAACTCCTCTTCCGATGAGAGGAGCAGCTCCAGGTCGCCCTTCAAGGCCTTGTTGTTTTTATCCTTGGGCGCGAACCCTTCAAAAAACTTGGACTTTTTTTTCATTGATCGCCCCTGGAAGCTGATGAATGGGACGCGGCGGATGGACCGAGGTTTAGCGGCGATTCAAGAGATCCGCGCCTCTCCCCCCATGTAGGGCCGCAAGGCGTCGGGGATGACGACGGAGCCGTCGGCCTGCTGGTAATTTTCCAGGATCGCCACCAGGGTGCGCCCCACCGCCAGCCCCGAACCGTTGAGGGTGTGGAGCAGTTCCGGCTTGGCCCCCTCGCCGCGACGGAGGCGGGCTTTCATGCGCCGCGCCTGGAAGGACTCGCAGTTAGAGCAGGAGGAGATCTCCCGATAGCGCCCCTGGGCAGGCAGCCACACTTCCAGATCGTAAGTCTTGGCGGCGCCGAATCCCATGTCCCCTGTACATAGGACGATGCGGCGGAAGGGCAGTTCCAGGCGCTTGAGTATATTTTCGGCATGGCCGGTCAATTCCTCAAGGGCTTCGTAACTTTTTTCAGGGGCGGTGATCTGCACCAACTCCACCTTGTCGAACTGATGCTGCCGGATCAAGCCTCGCGTGTCCTGACCCGCCGCTCCGGCCTCGCGACGGAAGCAGGGGGTCCAGGCGGTGTATTTCAAGGGCAGCGTGGAGGCGTCGACGATCTCGTCCCGCACCAGGTTGGTGACGGGGACTTCGGCGGTGGGGATGAGCAGCAGATCGTCCTGGGTGGCGTAAAGCTCCTCGCGAAACTTGGGCAGTTGGCCGGTGCCGTAGAGGGTGGTTTCGCTGACCATGAAGGGGGGGAGGATTTCCGTGTAGCCGTGTTCCCGGGTGTGGATGTCCAGCATCAGGGAGATGAGCGCCCGCGACAGCCGCGCCCCGCCCCCCCGCAACACGGTGAAGCGTGCCCCGGAAAGCTTCGCTCCGGCGTCGAAATCGAGAATCCCCAGGGAGGTTCCCACATCCCAGTGGGCCTGGACGGGAAAATCGAAGTCGCGGGGCTGGCCCCAGCGGTGCATCTCCACGTTGGCGGTCTCGTCGGCGCCGACGGGGACCGATTCATGCGGCAGGTTGGGCAACCCCGACAGCACCGCCTCCACCTCCGACTCCATCCCCTTCAGCCGCTCTTCCAACGCCTTGAGCCGGGGGCCGATGGTTTTCACTTCTAGGTCGAGTTCTTCCTCGGTTTTACCTTCCTCAACGTTTTCCAGAAAGGCGATCAATTCTTGGCTACGGTTGGCTTCTACTGGCTGCTTCTTTAACAGCCCGATTCTTCTGGATAGTGCATTGCGCCGGGCTTGCAGCGCCTCGGTCTCCTGCTGCAGGGCGCGCTTCTCCCCCTCCAGTTGGCGGAACGCGGACAGGTCATGACCCTTGCCCCGGCTGGAAAGCCGCTCTTCCACCCATTCGGTCCGCTCGCGGATGAGTTTAACGTCGAGCATGGATCAACCCTCCTCCCCCGCATCCCCTTCCAGGGGCTCCGCGCCGTCCAGGCTGGCATCCTCGCCCTCGCCGTCCTCGGGACGTTCCTCCGGTTCGGCCAGACGGGCCAGGGCCGCCACCCGCTCGCCGGTGGAGACCTTCAACACCGAAACCCCCTGGGTCGCCCGGCCGGTCTGGCGAATGGTCTCCACGCCGGTGCGCAAGGCGGTTCCCTGGTCGGTGATGACCATGATGTCCTCCTCGGCAAAGACGGTGAGCGCCCCCACCACGGGACCGTTGCGGGCGTTGGTGATCATGCCGATCACCCCCATGCCGCCCCGCCCCTTGGTGGGAAAGAGCCGTTCGGAGGTGCGCTTGCCGTAACCCTTGGCGGTGAGGGTCAACACCTCGGCGCCGGGTTGCAGCACCGTCAGGGCGATCACCCGATCCTCTCCCCGCAGCCGGACGCCCCGCACCCCCCGGGCCACCCGCCCGGTGCGCCGCACCTGGCTGGTGCGGAAACGCACCGCCTTGCCGCTGGCGGTGAAGAGCAGAATCCGCCCCGGTCGCGGCGCACGGTTCCACGACTCCTCGCCGGTCTCCTCCCCGCTGGCTTCTTCCTCGCCCTCGGCCCCTTCCAGCGCCTCGGCGATGACCTCCTCGCCGCTTTCGCCCTCGCCCTCCTCGTCGTCCCCGGCACCCGGCTCTTCCTGGGCCAACCCCGGCAGAATGGGCAGCAGCGCCACGCCGATGAGATTGTCATCCTCCAGCAGTTCGATGGCTCGGATGCCGTTGGCGCGGATGTTGACGTACTCCGACAGCAGGGTTTTTTTCACCAACCCCTTGCCGGTGGCGAAGAGCAACTCCCACTTTTCCCACTCCGCCTTGGAGCGGTCGGGGGCGGGGAGGATCTGCCGCACCTTTTCACCGGCTTCCAGGGGCAGCAGGTTGACCAGGGCCTTGCCCTTGGCGGTGCGGCTGGCCTGGGGGATTTCGTAGACGAAGAGCTTGAACACCCGGCCCTTGTCGCTGAAACAAAGCACCATGTCGTGACTGGAGGCGGCGAAGATCTGTTCGATGAAATCCTCGTCCCGCACCCCGGTGGCGCTCTTGCCCTTGCCCCCCCGGCGTTGCGCCCGGTAGTCGGCGGAAGGCTGCCGCTTGATGTAGCCGGCGTGGCTCACCGTCACCACCATCTCTTCCTCATCGATGAGGTCGGTGATGCAAAAATCCGCCACCGACTCGCGAATTTCGGTGCGCCGGGCGTCGCCGAACTGCTCCTTGATGGCCAACAGTTCGCCGCGAATCACCCCCATCAGCACCGCGTCGGAGGCCAGAATGCCTTTCAGACGGGCGATCTCCTTCAGGGTTTCGCCGTATTCGTCGTGGATTTTGTCCTGTTCCAGGCTGGTCAGGCGGTGCAGCCGCATCTCCAGGATGGCCTGGGCCTGCTCCTCGCTGAACTGATAGCCCCCCTCGACAAACTGGGCCGGGGGAACGTGATCCTCGCCCCAGGCGCGAATGCGCATCTCCTCCACCGCTTCCCGTTTCCACACCTCCGCCATCAGGACGGACTTGGCCTCGGCGGGGTTGGCGGAGCCCCGGATCAGGGCGATCACCCGATCGATGTTGTCCAGGGCGACGGAGAGCCCTTCCAACAGATGGGCCTTGGATTCGGCCTTGCGCAGTTCAAACAGGGTGCGCCGGGTGACGACTTCGCGGCGATGGCGGAGGAAGGATTCCAGGGCGTCCTTGAGGGAGAGGACCTTGGGTTGGCCGTCCACCAGGGCCAGGGTGTTGATGCCGAAGGTGGATTGCATGGGGGTGTGCTTGTAGAGCTGATTGAGCACCACTTCGCTCTGGGCGTCCCGCTTCAGCTCGATGACCACCCGCATCCCCTCCCGGTTCGACTCGTCCCGCAAGTCGGAGATGCCCATCACCTTCTTTTCCCGCACCAGTTCGGCGATGCGCTCCACCAGCCGGGCCTTGTTCACCTGGTAGGGCAGTTCGGAGACGATGATGGCCTGACGACCGTCCTTGTTCTCCTCGATCAGGGTGCGGGCTCGCAC
This sequence comes from Magnetococcales bacterium, assembly GCA_015231965.1. Classification (GTDB taxonomy): domain Bacteria; phylum Pseudomonadota; class Magnetococcia; order Magnetococcales; family JADGAP01; genus JADGAP01. Next base: position 15,602 of record JADGAP010000032.1, read on the forward strand.
CAGCACCGAGCCGCGGCCCTCCTCGTAACCCGAGACGATGCCGCCCCGCCCGTGGATGATGCCGCCGGTGGGAAAGTCGGGGCCGGGGACGAAGCGCATCAAGTCGCGCACCGTCAACTCCGGTTGCTCGATGAGGGCGCAGGTGGCGTCGATGATTTCGCCCAGGTTGTGGGGTGGAATGTTGGTGGCCATGCCCACGGCGATGCCGGAGGAGCCGTTGACCAGCAGGTTGGGAAATTTGCAGGGCAGCACCAGGGGTTCGGAGAGGGAGCCGTCGTAGTTGGGACCGAAGTCCACCGTCTCCTTGTCCAGGTCGGCGAGCATTTCGTGGGCCAGGCGGGACATGCGCACTTCGGTGTAGCGCATGGCCGCCGGGGAGTCGCCATCCACCGAGCCGAAGTTGCCCTGGCCGTCCACCAGCAGGTAGCGCAGGGAAAAATCCTGGGCCATGCGCACGATGGTGTCGTAGACCGCCACGTCGCCGTGGGGGTGGTATTTGCCGATGACGTCGCCGACCACGCGGGCCGATTTTTTGTAGGGTTTGTTCCAGTCGTTGCCCAACTCCTGCATGGCGAACAGCACCCGCCGATGCACCGGCTTGAGCCCGTCCCGGGCGTCGGGCAGAGCCCGCCCCACGATCACGCTCATGGCGTAATCCAGGTAGGCCCGTTCCATCTCGTCTTCAATATTGACCGGAACCCGTTGTCCGATGGACTGATCCGTCATGGGGCGTCGCATCCCTCAAAAAAGCACTCGGAGACCAACCCCCGGGTTGCTCCCTCGGGGTCGGCGGATTTTAAACGATCCATTCTATCTCATTCCCCCACCCCTTGCCCACCCTTCCTCGCACTCAGGGCGAAACCAGGGGCGGAATGCGGGAAAAAACGATGGCTTTGACGCCTCGAGATGGGCTAGAATGGCTTCTGATTGTCGAGACGTGATGGCGGAGGGATCGTAATCAAGATGAACGCCAGGCAGCGCGAGATGCTTTCCAAGACTCTCGCCGATGTTGGCAAGGGGTTGCTGCTAGCGGCGGCGGTGGGATCCCTCGCCGAGAAAGCGGCACCGTTTCCGCTGGTGACGTACTTTTTCACGGCGGTTTATTTTTTGATTGCCGCATACCTTTTGGAGGGAAAGGAGCTCTGACCATGCCGACCAACTCCTTTGAATGGATCGGGGTGATTCTTTTCACCATCTCCACGCCGCTCTTCCTTTGGTTCGTCCTCCACGAGTATCGTCGTCGCCATCGCAAGTAGGCCGCCCCGAATCGCCTTCCCGCCCGCTCTTCGTTCCCGATGATTTCCCCGGGAGGGGGGATCCGTCCCGCCTTCCCATCCCGCTGCCGTTTTTCCTCCCCCGCATGCCCTCCCTTCGCCTCCGCCGCCGTCCCGGCGGGGAGGGGGATCCCGCGTTCCGCCCTGCCGTTCCGCGTTTGCCCCCGGCATGCGACCCGCCCTCTCATTTTCGAGAAGTTTTCTGAAATCTGAAAGCGGTATTGACATCCTCAGATGGCGAGAGTAAATTCTATTTGAGAACGATTCCTATTTAGCGGAGTATGGACCCATGGCGATGCCGACTTTGTTTGACCTTCCCCAAGGTGGGGAAGGGGTGGTGGTGAAGATCGAGGGCGAAAGCAAGCTGAAGCGGCGGTTGGCGGAGATGGGATTATCGCCGGGAGCCAAGGTGGCGGCGCGGCGCACCGCCCCCCTGGGGGATCCCCGCTTGTACGACGTGGCCGGGTTTCAGTTGAGTCTGCGACAAAGCGAGGCGCGGTGCGTCATCCTGGACGGTTGAGCGAAAGGCGAGATGGACAAGGTGGGAAGGTGGCGGGAATGGATCGGGAAAAGCGGGAATTGGTGATCGCCCTGGCGGGCAACCCCAATTGCGGCAAGACGGCGTTGTTCAATCGATTGACCGGAGCGCGGCAGCGGGTGGGCAATTTCAGCGGCGTCACGGTGTCGCGCAAGGTGGGGGAGACCCATCACAAGGGCTGGACCTTTCGTTTTGTCGATCTGCCGGGCATTTACTCCCTTTCCACCCTGACCATGGAGGAGCGGGTGGCCCGGGAGTATCTCGCCTCCCGGGAGCCGGACCTGATTCTCAACGTGGTGGACGCGGGGAATTTGGAGCGCAACCTGTTTTTGACGGTGCAGTTGATTGAAAGCGGTCGTCCCCGGGTTTACGTCCTGAACATGGCGGACGAGGCGCGGAACAAGGGGATCGAGATCGATCTGGAAGGGCTCTCCCAGCGCCTGGACGGCCCCGCTGTGTTCACCACGGCCCGCACCGGCGCGGGGGTGGAGGCGCTGTTGGACGCCCTGGCGGCGGACGCGGAGGCGGGATTCCCGCGGCGCGGCGTCACCGTCCACTACGACGGACACCTGGAGGAGGCGGCGCGGCGGCTGATGGCGTTGGCTCCTTCGTCAACGGACGCCGTCGACGAGAAAGTCCATCGTTGGCAGGCCATCCAAGGGTTGGAAGGATTGACGGAGGAGAGCTCCGGAGGCCTCTCCGAGGCGTGGCGGGAGTCCGTCCGCCGCGAGCGGGAGCGTTTGGCCAAGCAACACGGCGAGGGGGCGGAATTTTTGCTCGCCGCCGGGCGCTACGGCTTTATTCGCGGGCTGCTGCGGGAGACGGTGCGGCAAGGGGCGACCAAGGCCTCCCTGGTGACGCTGACCGACCGGCTGGACGGGGCGTTGCTGCACCGGGTGTTGGGCCTGCCTTTCTTCTTTCTTTTGATGGGGTTGATGTTTCAGGCCACCTTCACCCTGGGGGCCTATCCCACCGACGCCATCGACGGACTCTTTCAATGGTTGGGCCAGCAAGTCGGGGCGATCCTGCCCGAGTCGCCGTTGCGGGAGCTGCTGGCGGAGGGAATTCTTCCCGGGGTGGGCGGGGTGGCGGTTTTCCTGCCCAACATCATGTTGCTGTTTCTCTTCATCTCGCTGTTCGAGGATTCGGGCTACATGGCCCGGACCGCCTTTCTCACCGATCGGGCGATGCATGCCATCGGTCTTCACGGGCGGGCCTTCATTCCGCTGCTCATGGGGTTCGGCTGCAACGTCCCGGCGATCATGGCCACCCGTTCCATGGAACACCCCAAGGATCGATTGGTGACCATGCTCATCAATCCGTTCATGAGCTGTTCCGCCCGGTTGCCGATCTTCATTCTGTTCGGCGGGGCGTTTTTTCCCGAACAGGCGGGATTGGTGGTCTTCTCCCTCTATCTGTTGGGCATTCTCGTCGCCCTGGGGACCGCCTTGCTGCTGAAAAAGACCCTGTTTCGCGGCTTGTCGGAGCCCTTTGTCATGGAGCTTCCGCCCTACCGCTGGCCCACCATCCGCTCGGTGGCGTTGCACATGTGGGAAAAGGCGGTGGAGTTTTTGAAAAAGATGGGCGGGGTGATTTTGGCCGGATCGGTGGCCATCTGGTTTCTTCAGGCCTATCCCCGGGAGGTGACGCTGGATTGGAACCCCGAGGAGAAAATCGCCGAGGCGACGGCCCACCTGCCGGAGGGCGACGAGCGCCAGGCCGCGATTCAGGAGATCGAGGCCGCCAAGGCCGCCGCCGAGCAGGAGCAGCGATTCCTGGGGCGATTGGGGCGGACCATTCAACCGGTGTTCGAGCCCCTGGGCTTCGACTGGAAGGATTCCATCGCCCTGCTTACCGGGTTCGTGGCCAAGGAGGTGGTGGTCTCCACGTTGGGGGTGTTGCACCGGGCGGGCAAGGAGAGCGACGCCGAGTCCCAAAGTTTGCGGGAGCGTTTGGCGTCGAGCATGTCGCCGGTCACGGCCTACGCCTTCATGGTGTTCAGCCTGCTTTACATTCCCTGCCTGGCCACCATCGCGGTGATTCGGCGGGAAACCATGGGATGGCGTTGGCCTGTTTTTTCCGTGGCTTATGGTTTGATCATCGCCTGGATCGCCGCCTGGGTGGCGCAAGCGGTGGGAGGTTGGCTGACATGAACGGCGCGGCGTGGGAGGAACTCGTGGTCTGGGGCCTCGGCCTGGGGGCGATTTATTTCCTCTGGCACCACGCCCGGGCTTTCTTCACCTCCCGGGTCGGCGGGGGCTGTGGTTGCGGCGGGGAAAAGGGCGGGGGATGTGGACGCTCCTCCGCGCCCGATGCGGACGCCACGGGAGGCGCGGCGGTCCAGCCCCTGCGCTTTCACCCCCGTTCGCCGAGGACGCCGGGGACGGCGGGGACGCCGGAGAGCGGGGATTCACTTCGCTCCATTCCTCCCAAGCCAGGTGGGTGAGGGGTGTCGTTTCAGGCAACCGGTCAGGTAGAGGCACTCCTTGCAGACCTCTCCCGCCCAGTAAAGGGCGCGGCCCTCCATGAAGTGATGGAACGCCTCTTCCAGGCGCAAGGCGATCACCGTCTCCCGGTCCCGGTGGGCCAGACCGGCCAGTTGGAGAATGGCGGCGCAGTGGGGAACGGGGGGCGTTTCCTCCCCGGCGAGTCGCGACAGGAGGACGGCGTCGTGCGGCGAAGGGTGGGTCATGCCATCGTTTCCCCTGGCCCCGGGTCATCCAAGGAAAGGGCGTTCCCTCGCCCGTTGGATTTCATCCCTGCCCGACGCCGGGTCATCCGAGGAAAGGGCGTTCCCTCGCCCGTTGGATTTCATCCCTGCACGACGCTGGGTCATCTTGGAAAAGGGCGTTCCCTCGCCCGTGAACGCCGCATCCTTGCGCGGATTCATGCCTGGACTTGCCAAGTCCGCGTCACCTGCTAATCTAAAAACAGCGGGATGCGGGCTCGGATGCCCTGGTTATCCAGACAAGATCAAGTTTGGCGCCAAGTTCGGATCTGATCCAGACGACGATGACAGGCCATTGAAAACGTGCTTATTCTATCCAAATCTCCCCTGCCGGAGTGGAGATTGCGGACATTCCGCGGCTTGTTTCACTGCAACCGAATGTTTGATGCTGTGTCGCAACATGCGACATCCCCCCCCTTGACCCGATGGAACGCCCATGACCCCCAACGATCTCACCGCCCTCTCCCCCCTGGATGGTCGTTACGCCCCCAAGGTGGAGGGGTTGCGGCCGCTTTTTTCGGAATACGGCCTGATCCGGTTGCGGGTGGAGGTGGAGGTCCGGTGGTTGCTGGCGTTGGCGGCGGAGCCCGCCCTGCCCGAACTTCCCCCCTTCGACAACGGCACGGCGGCGCGGCTCCTCTCCACCGCCGCCGATTTTTCCGAGGCGGACGCCCGGCGGGTGAAGGAGATCGAGCGGGTCACCAATCACGACGTGAAGGCGGTGGAATATTTTCTCAAGGAGCGGCTGGCGGGTAAGATCGACGCGGCGGCCCTGGAGTTCATCCATTTCGCCTGCACCTCGGAGGACATCAACAATCTGGCCCATGGGTTGATGTTGGAGCGGGCACGGCGGCAGGTGTTGCTGCCGACCATGGAAAAGCTGATTCACGCCGTGACCCATCTGGCGGGGCGGCTGAAGGGGGTTCCCATGCTGGCCCGCACCCACGGTCAGCCCGCCACTCCCACCACTCTGGGCAAGGAGATGGCCAACGTGGCGTGGCGGCTGGAACGGCGTCGCCGTCGCCTGGTCGCGGTGGAGTTGCCGGGGAAGATCAACGGCGCGGTGGGCAATTTCAACGCCCACGTCGTTGCCTGCCCCGAGGTGGATTGGCCCGCTCTGGCCAAACGGTTCGTCGAGGGGCTGGGGTTGACCTACAACCCCTGGACCATTCAGATCGAACCCCACGACGGACTGGCCGAGGCCTTCGACGCGGTGGCGGGGTTCAACACCGTGCTGCTGGATTTCGACCGGGATCTCTGGAGCTACGTCGCCATGGGCTATTTTCGTCAGAGGCCCAAGGCGGGGGAGGTGGGGTCGTCCACCATGCCCCACAAGGTCAATCCCATCGATTTTGAAAATTCCGAGGGCAATCTGGGGTTGGCCAACGCCCTGTTGCGCCATTTGGCGGACAAGCTTCCGGTTTCCCGGATGCAGCGGGATTTGTCCGACTCCACGGTGTTGCGCAACATGGGGGTGGCGCTGGGCTACGGTCTGCTGGCCTGGGACTCCACCCTGCGGGGCATGGCCAAGCTGGAGGCGGACCCCCTCCGCATGGCCGACGATCTGGACCACGCCTGGGAGATCCTGGCCGAGCCGATTCAAACGGTGATGCGCCGCCACGGTCTGCCCAACCCCTACGAACGGCTCAAGGAGTTGACCCGGGGCCAGTCCATCGACGCCGAGGGGATGGAGGCCTTCATTCACACCCTTGAACTGCCGGAGGCGGTGAAACATCGCCTGCTACGCCTGACCCCGGCGGGCTACATCGGACTGGCGGAAACGTTGACCGAGGCGTGGCTGGAGGAGGCGGGAAGCCACGCCCCCTGAGGGCGCGCCCGCTCGGGTCCTTCCCATTCCGCTTCAAAAGGGCACCGGACCGCCAGCGGCACCCGGTGGGGGTGGCGACGACGATGCCATCCCCCCTGAAACGGATTGCCTTGGGAAAGGTTCTCTCCCGCGTCATGGGACCACGGGGGCGTCATTTTTCATAGCGACACCGGGGCGTCCTCCGGTGTGTCGTAATAACGATAGTCGTTGCGCCCCCCCTTCTTGACCTGATACATGGCTTCGTCCGCTCTGGCCAACAGGGAATCTCTGGTGCCATGATCCGGGTAGAGGGCAATGCCGATGCTGGCCCCGATGTGACAGGTTTGCCCCTGGATCAGGAAGGGAGCCGTGAGGCTCTTGATAATTTTGCCCGCCACCCCCCCGGCCCCGGAATGCTCAATGTCCATCAGGATCACCGCAAACTCGTCGCCGCCCATGCGCGCCACCGTGTCCGATGCCCGCAAACAGCCCTTGATGCGTTGAGACGTCTCCACCAGCAGTTCATCGCCGGCGGCGTGTCCCAGGGTGTCATTGACCTGCTTGAACCGGTCCAGGTCGATGAGCATGACCGCCATTTTATTCTGATGACGGGCGGCCAGGGCCAGGGCTTGATCCAGGTGTTCGTGGAACAACATCCGGTTGGGAAGATTGGTCAGGACGTCGTGATGGGCCAGGTGGTTGAGCTTCTGCTCCATGCGTTTGCGTTCGATGATGCCCGCCAGGGTGTTGGTCACGGCGGTCAGCAGGGCGACCTCCTCCGAATCCGGCGCATGCGCTTCGTGGAGATAGAGATTGACCACCCCCAGCACCTGACCACGGGAAAGGATGGGGGCGCAATAGTGGCCGTGGGGCGACATGCCCTCGTACTGAACGGTGTGGCGGTGGTCGCCTGGAGGCGCAACGATCAAATGTTTTTCCTTGAGCGCCGCGCCGCATAAACAGTGGCCCGACGCCACCCGGTCGCAAAGCTCCCGCACGCTGGGTAAGAGCCCTTCCGAGGCGACCAGCCGCAGATCGCCAGTCTCTTCCTCGGTAAGAAAGATGGCGCCGGTGCGCACCCTCAGCCAGGGAATGGTGAAAATGATCTGCAACGCCACCCGCAGTTGTTCGGCTTGGGAGAGGGGCTCCAGCGAGGTCTCCAGCAGTCCGCTCAGCGCCAGTCGGGACATCTGGCCGCGCAGGTTCTCCTCCTCCTTGTCGCGCAAGGCCGCAGCCATGTCCCGCAGGGAGGTCAACAGATAACCGATCTCATCATCGCTGAAAGACTCCATGGGCGTGTTCAGACGGCCTTCCGCCACCTCCCGCACGAAACGGATGCCGATCTTCAACGAATGAGTGATGGAATACATCACCAGAGGAACCAGAAGGACATAGCTCACGGTAGCGGCGAGCATCATGGCGACAAACATCATTTCAAAACCTTGATACGCCGTTTCCACCCGGTTTCGTTCGTCGTGAAGCAGTTCATCCAACGCTCGGTGTAGGTTGCGCGCCGCATTCACGACGGATTGGTTTTCCCGGGGATGCGAGAGGACGTCTTGAAATTGTTCGCTATACGACTTTTTTAATCCGATGATGTCTTCCAACCGGGCTGCCATGACCGGATCATCCTTGAATTGCGCCATGCCCTGATGGGCCAGTTCCTCCAAAGTGGATAACCACAGAGCGACAAACTGCTGATAAGAGGCGTCGCCCCGCAGCAGGTAGTTTTTTTCATGGCGACGCGCCTCCAACAGTGCCTCATTCATCTGGTGCAGACGCGTCTGATGACGTTCGAGGGCGAGGGCTCGTTGCATGATGATTCCGCCCAGACCGGCGATCAGTATCGTCATACAGACCAATACGCCAAATCCCAGGTTTACCTTGGAGCCGATTCTCATGGCGTATGAGTCCAGGAAGGGGGCGGAAACGAGTGAAAACCATTTCGGTGTGCGCATTCATGACAATCTCGTCTTATTCATGAATTTCTGCTGCAAGCGCACCAGGATCACGCCAGGACTGCGTTGCGCTCGCTCGCCGCTCCTCACCGCGCAGCAAGCGCGGTTCCGGTCGTCGCCCTTCGCGCGCCTTGTCCTGACGGGCTCTGGACGCTTTCGCGACGAACTTCATGAATAAAAGGGGATAATGAATCAATTTACGCGCCATCCGCTTCCCTACGCAAGACCCCTCGCCCCGTCGGCGAAGCTTCATGAGTCCCCCGCAAGAAGTAGCAAAACTTATCTCGACGGCGCTAGCAACCGACTGATTCCGCGATGAACGTCCATGCCGTTCAAGGGTGGATTTTTGACTTATTGCGGGGGACTCTTTCCATTCCTCCCGGAAAACGGGTGAATAAGACGGGTTCCTCCAAGGTAGAGTTTCACGCCCTCGAAAGAGGCAGAAAAATACGGGGTGCGGAATAGTTAGAGTCGTTCCAAATCAGTTTTGCACCTTGCTCACCGCCCGCCAAACGGAGACGGCGCGGGCATGCGCCGAACCTCCATATCCCGGAGGGAGAAGGGGGGCGATGGGGCGACGCCGGGACGGTAAAGGGAGGAGTCCGCTGGATCCAGCCAGGGGGCGGACCATTGAAAGGTCGGCCAATCCTGGAGGGTCCGTTCCAATCGAGGGGCACCCCACACCCCGAGCCCCACCAGCAGCGCCGCCAACGCCGCCCGTCCGGGACATTCCCCCAGGCGACGGTAAAAGGCCCCATCCAGCGCCAATCCCAACGCGGCGGCGACCAGGGCGAGGGCCGCCGTGTTGTAAAATCGTCCCTCCCCCGAATAGACGAGAAAAAAGAGCGGCGCGACCAATCCCAGGGGCCATGCCAATAGGAGGGTCCGAACCCGCTGATAGCCCACCGCCAGGGCCAGCGCGGGAATCGCCGCCAGCGCTCCGGTCAGCGCTGGACCAGGCTTGGGAAGCAGCGCCGCGCCGCTCCAAATCTCCCCCTGCCAAAACCGATTGAATTTGTTAAGAACAAGATAGACGGTCCGCCCGGGAAAGGTCAGCCAGAAGCGCAGGCTCTCCCGGGCGGCGCGGGCCGAACCCTCCGGAGAGGTTCCGTTGACCCCCAGTTCCTTCATCCAGCGGTGGTAGTCGTGGTCCGACGGACGCCAGATCAGGGGATGGGGGGTCTCCCACAATCCGACCATGGCCGCCGCCCCGGAACTGCTGGTGGTCAGGCCAAAAGGTCCGCCGTGGGCCTGCTTGTGCCACGCCCAGGGAAGGGTCGCCAGGAGGAACCAAACGATCGGCATGAGCAGCAGGCGGGGGCGTCGGAGATGCCAAATCGCCGAGATCGCCACCCAGCCGGGCAACGCCTCGGGACGGAAGATCACCCAGGCGGCCATCGCCCCGTGCCAGGGAAGGTAGCGGGTCCACGGCAGCTCTGTCACCCCCGGGGGCACCCCTGAGCGGACGCCTCCTCCCGCCCCGTCCTCCCCCCAACCGGCGGTGAGGCGCAACCCGGCGGCCAACACCCCCAACGCCAGGGCGGGCATGACCCCATCCACCATGGGATAGTGCAACTGGGAGGGGAGGAAGGCCAAGGCCGCCGTCACTGCCAAGGCCCGTCCCGCAGGCCAAACCGCGCAGGCCGCCGCCGCGAACGCCCCCAACGCCGCCGCCAGCAACCCGGCGTGGAGGGCGATGAGGTTCAATGCGCCGCCGATAAAATCGGTGGGACTGCGGGCGAGGCGCAAGGCCAAGGCGGCCAGCAGGCCATCCCCCGGCATGCGATGCCAGGGCGGAACCCCCGGGGCCATCACCAATCCCTCCCCCCGCAGCAGGTGCGACCCCAGGGTCAGGGAGACCTTGAGATTGCCCTCCGGAGACTCCTCGGCGGTCATCGCCGCTTGATGACGCATATCCCGCCAGACGCCCGGATCGTGGACCGCCATCAGCCCCGCCGCCGAAACCGCCAGCGACAAGGCGAAGGCCCCCGCCGCCGCCGTCCGAATCCGCCACCGCCCCCTCATGCGTCGAATGCCGATCCAAAACAAGATCGGACAGGTCGCCGCCAATCCCGCCCCTACCCGGATCCATCCGCCACGCCACGCCCCGTCGTCGCTCTGCCGGGCGAGGAACATCTCCCGCAGATCCACCTTGCCGCCGGGGGGAAATTCCGTCGCCCCCCGGGCCGGACGGATCGTCAAGCGCAACGTCCCATCCGACGGCAGGGGCGGCAGCGGAATGGCGAGACGTTCCCCCTCGCTCCCTCGCTCCCCCGGAGAGGGCGCCAGGACCGGTCTCGCCTCTGGAAATTGGGGAAAATCGATCTCCAGGGGGATTTCCGCCCCGGCCCGACGGAGCATCAGCCAGCGGGGAGGCTCCCCCGGGGGCATCACGACCCGCAACCGCGCCTCTTCCTTCGCGGCGTTCTCCCATCCGCTCCAAGTCAGCCGAAACCGTCCCGCCCCCCGCTCCTGGAGCAAAATTCCCTGCCCCGGAATTCCATCCATCGCCTCCTGGCTCCACGACGCCCCTTCCACGGCCCGGGGGGTTCCGGCCCGCAGTTGGCCCATCAAGACGGCGGCGGCGGCCAGAACCAGGAGAATCGCCAGCCACGCCGCCAGGGGCGCGACGCGGGCGAATCGATCCCCGCGCGGCGCGAACGCTTCGCCCATGCCCTTCCTCCCCCACTGGAAATGGCCTTTCGCCCGCGTCGGATGCGTGACCCGCCCCCAACGCCGTTTCACCAGGAACCAGGAACCAGGAACCAGGATCGCCCACCTCGATCCTCGCGAAACTCATTCTCAAGATTCATGATTCATGAATCATGAAAACCATAGCACACCGGCAAGCCCCCATCCACGTTTGGAGCCCGTTTCCCATCGTCTACTGGCATGGGCGACGCTGGCAGCCTGTCGGATTCAGACTCCTCCCATCATGCAACCCATTGATTATTCTTCAATAGATTTTAATTGATTGAAGAATAATCTTAACATATTCAATGCAATATCAATATGTTACAACATATTGATATTGATGATCCGACAGACTGCCAGGCGCAACAAACCCCGGTGGTTGCGGCCCACGCTTCTCCTCAGGCGTTCGGGAAGGTCGGAATCCATGGGTGACTTGCCCCAATGCTGCTGATATTCTGGACCCATGAGCGACATCGCCCAACCCCACGACCGTTTCATGAAAGCCCTGCTTTCCAACCCGGAGACGGCGGGAATTTTGTTGCGGGAACGGTTGCCCAGGGAGATTGGAGAGCGACTCTCCCCCGAGCCCCCCGAACTGGTGGAAGGCTCCTTTGTGGACGAAGCGTTGCGCGCCCACCTGACGGATCGGCTGTTCCGGGTCAAGACGCTTTCGGGACGGGTGGCGCTGCTCTACTGTTTGATCGAGCATAAAAGCGCCCCGGAGCCGCGCATCGCCTGGCAACTCCTGCGCTACATGATGCGCGCCCTGGAGCAGTGGGAACGGGAGAACCTCCACTGGACGCGGCTCCCGGCCATGGTTCCCTTCGTCTTTTACCACGGGGAACAGGAATGGCGCATTCCCGACGCGTTTCTCGAACTGGTGGACGCCGAGGCGGAATGGCGGCCCTTCCTGCTGAATTTCCGCTTCTCGGTGATGGACCTGGGCACCATCCCGGACCGGGAGCTCTCCCGTCAACCCCGCTTGCGGGCGTGGCTGCTCGCCGCCAAATATGCCACCCGGGAGAGCCAACAGGCGGAAGTGAAAACGTTTCTGGTGGAAGCCCTGGGGGAGGTTCCCCTGGAGGAGTTTCGATGGCTTATGCGCTACCTGATGGAAAGCTTCAAAAGCTACGATGAACCGGCGTTGCGGGAGATCATCCGTCACGTGCGACCCGAGGAGGAAGAGTCCATGATGTCCCAGTTTGCGCAAGAAGTTTTTTCCAAGGGCGAAGCCAGGGGCGAGGCCAGGGGCCGCCAGGAAGGCCGCCAGGAAGGCCGCCAGGAAGGCCGCCAGGAAGAAGCCGCCGCCATTCTGCTGCGCCTGATGAGCCGCCGCTTTGGCCCGCTCCCCGAAGAGGCGGTCCTCAAGGTCAACACAGCGGAAATCCATCGTCTCGAAATCTGGTCGGATCGCATCCTGGACGCCAAGACGATGGAGGAGATCTTCGCGGAGTGAAGCGGTGCGCGGGCGTTGCGGGAGATCATCCGTCACGTGCGACCCGAGGAGGAAGAGTCCATGATGTCCCAGTTTGCGCAAGAAGTTTTTTCCAAGGGCGAAGCCAGGGGCGAGGCCAGGGGCCGCCAGGAAGGCCGCCAGGAAGGCCGCCAGGAAGGCCGCCAGGAAGAAGCCGCCGCCATTCTGCTGCGCCTGATGAGCCGCCGCTTTGGCCCGCTCCCCGAAGAGGCGGTCCTCAAGGTCAACACAGCGGAAATCCATCGTCTCGAAATCTGGTCGGATCGCATCCTGGACGCCAAGACGATGGAGGAGATCTTCGCGGAGTGAAGCGGTGCGCGGGCGTTGCGGGAGATCATCCGTCACGTGCGACCCGAGGAGGAAGAGTCCATGATG
>JADGAP010000033.1 GCA_015231965.1 Magnetococcales bacterium
CATCGTCATTCCCGCGAAAGCGGGAATCCAGCTTTTGTGTCTTTGAAACGCCGATCTAGCGTCCAAAATGAAATGGACAGGGTTTTATTCAGGCCGCGGAAGTTAATCCATGGAATTTTTGTAATTAATTGATTGGTCTAATTTTTTATAGCTCAACGCGCCATGGGAGGTTATTTTGTCGTGGTGATGGGGGGCAAAAAAATCAGGCGGAACAAAAACAGATTCTCGACTTACTCCAACAGGTCTACCCATTGCTCTCATGTCCAGGCTGACGCAATCCCCCGCCCCGGCGGTGCAACCGGGCTCCATCCACCGGCGGATTTCCGCCCTGCTCCTGACGACCCTGGTCGCCGGGATGCCGTTCACCCTCCTCGCCGCCGACCCGCCCCCCCCCGCCAAGGACGGGACGGTGCGGGTTCTGCTCAAACCAGCGCGGGAGGCCGCCTTGGCCAGCCCCATGGATGGTCAGATCGTGGAGATGTCCCTGGAAGAGGGGGATCGTTTCCGCGTCGGCGACGCTCTGGCGGTCTTTGACTGCCGCAGCCGCCAGGCCGATCTCAAGCAGGCCGACGCGGTGTTGGAATCCCGCATGAAAACCTACGAAACCAACAGCAAGCTGGGGGCCTACAAGTCCATCGGCGAGGTGGAGGTGGCCACCGCCGCCGCCGAGGCCCGGCGCGCCGAGGCCGAGGTGGAGGGGATGCGGGTCAAGGTGGATCGCTGCCGGATCAGCGCCCCCTTCGCCGGACGGGTGGTCAAGCGACGGACCAACGCCTTCGAGTACGTCAAGGAAGGACAGCCCTTGATGGACGTGCTGGATGACGCCCGGCTGCGGCTTCAGACCTACGTCCCTTCCAAGTGGATGAGTTGGCTCAAGCAGGGAGTTCCGTTCAAGGTGACCATCGACGAGACGGGCAAGGGGTATCAAGCCGTGGTAACCAGCCTCGGGGCGCGGGTGGATCCGGCCAGTCAAACGGTGGAGGTGTGGGGCGAATTGCAGGGGGAAGTCGGCGAGTTGTTGGCGGGCATGAGCGGCTCGGCGGTGTTCGATCCCTCGGCGGCCCCGACCCCCGCCGCTCCCATGCTGCGCCGTTGACCATGGCCAGCGGCGCTCCCTCCCCTCCCCTCTCTCCCGAGCAGCAGCAGTTGGCGGCCCTGGCCGCCCTGCTGATGCTGGAGCAGAAGGCCCGCCGCGCCGCCTCCCCCCGGGAGTTCGCCCATGTAGCGGTGCAGGAGACGTTGCAACTGTTCCGTTATCGTCAGGCGGTGTTGTGGCGGGCGTCGGGCCGGTCTGGGGTGGTGATCGAGGCGGTCTCCGGGGTGGACCGCCCCGATCCCGAGGCCCCCTACGTCCGTTGGCTCACCGGGATGTTGTCGGGGTTGCGGCGGCGTTCCGGAGGGGAAACAATGGTCTCGCTCTCTCGGGAAGAGGCCGGGGCGTCATGGGAGGAGGGGTGGAACGAGTGGGGGGTGGGATTCGGGCTCTGGGCGCCGTTGCGCGCTCCGGAGGGTCGTCTGCCCGGCGGGCTCTGGTTCTCCCGCGATACCCCCTGGACCCCGGGGGAGTTGGCCCTGCTGGAGCGTCTGGCCGAATCCTACGCCCACGCCTGGGTCGCCCTGGAGGATCGTCAACGGCGGCGGGGGTGGTCGTGGAGCCTCTCCTGGGGAGATTTTCCCTGGCGTCGGACGGCGGCGCTGCTGCTCCTGGGGGCGATGTTCTGGCCGGTGCATCTGTCGGTGCTGGCTCCGGCCCAGGTCGCCGCCCGGGATCCCACGTTGATCACCGCCCCCATGGAGGGGGTGATCGCCTCGTTTCAAGTAACCCCCAACCAGTGGGTGAACCAGGGGGATCCCCTCTTCACCCTGGAGGACGGGGTGTTGTCCAGCCGTCTGGAAGTCGCCCGCAAGGGGTTGGACTCGGCCCAGGCCCAATTCATGGTCAATCGGCAGCGGGCCTTCGCCGATCCGGCCAGCAAGGGGGAGTTGTCCTATCTGCAAACCCTGGTGGAGCAACGTCAGGCGGAGGTGGAGTACGCCGCCGCCCAGTTGAATCAGAGCCGCGTCGTCGCCCCCCGGGGGGGGATCGTGCTGCTGGGGGATCTTCACGATTGGCTGGGCAAGCCGGTGACGGTGGGGGAAAAAATCCTCACCCTTGCCGATCCCAAGGAGGCAGAAGCGGAAATTCGCCTGCCCGTCAGCGAACCCCTGGACCTCCCCCCCGACGCCCCCATCACCTTGTTCCTCAATGTCGATCCCCTCCATCCGGTGGAGGCCCGGCTGCGTCACGCGGGCTATCTGGCGACGCCGGGTCCGGATGGCATGCTGGCCTACCCGCTACGCGCCCGCTTCGTCGAAACCGACGATCCTCCCCGCATCGGGCTGCAAGGGACGGCCAAAATTCACGGTCGGGAAACCGTGCTGGGATACCTCCTCTTTCGCCGCCCCTGGTGGGCCTTGCGTCAGATGATCGGATGGTGACGCCCCCCTCCTGGCGCTTGGGCTGCCGGAAAAACTCCTGGAGGGTCAAACGGCTCTGGTAAGCCCGGGCGTTTTTGAAGTTGGGATTTTCCAGGGGAAACAGCGAGGAGCCGCCTAAAGAGTGGAAGCCTGTGAGCCTGGAATTCTACTTTTGCGCCGGTGCCACGCACACGGCTCTTTGACCGAGCAAACCCTCGAAATACCCCGTCAACTCCTTACATACCGCCAACTCATCTTCATGCCCCTTGGGAGAAACCAATGTGAGGCGTAAATTCTGGTGAAGAAGAGTGTAATTCCGAAGCCCCCGGAACGTTTGCAACTCGCGATAAATGGTCCCATTCTTGAACTCCGGGGCGCAGTCATGGATTCGATAGGTTATTCGTTCTCCAATAAACTTCGCTTGCTCCTTTAAAAGCTCCACAATCTTGAGGACGTTTTCCTGGCATGCTTCCTCGGTTTCAAAAGCTCCGACAATAAAATGGCCTTTCATCCCATCCGCGCGAAGGATCGTGCCGGAGCCGCTCACGCTTGCCGCCATCGCATCTTGTCGGGGCATGAACAAGATGGACGTTATCAAGAGCATCCCGATCATGGAACCCCTTGCAAAATGGCGTAACGGACCGTCGATGCTCATCTTATCTTTCCCGAAACGCCGTTTCTTTCATCTTTAGAACGGGTTGGATAATATAACTCAAGATCGTCCTCTTTCCTGTCAGAATGTCAATTTGCGCGACCATGCCAGGAACGATGTCCAATCCTTTGCCGTTGCTGTCGTAAAGACGGGACTCGACCTTGATCTGAACCGGATAGAAGGTCTCCCCTGTGTCATCCTTGACGGAGTCCGCACCAATCGTGGTCAGACTGCCGTCAAGCGAGCCGTACCGTGCAAAATCATAGGCCGTCAATTTGACCTTGACCAGTTGATCCGGGCGCAAAAAGGCGATGTCCTTCGGTGAGATGTTGGCCTCGATAATGAGATTGTCATCGATCGGGACGATTTCGACGAGCGCCTCTCCCGGTGACGCCACCCCGCCAATCGTTGTCGCCAATACCTGGTTGACGATCCCTCGGACGGGAGAACGAATCTCCGATCTGAAGAGCTTGTCTTGATAGGCAGGGAGCGCTTTTTCAAGTTCAGCGAGCTCCGCCGCAACCTGAGAAGCGCGGTTTAACGCCGCACTCTTGAATTGTTCCGTGACGCCCTTTTGGCGCTCTTCGGCTTCCAGGATGGCGCTGGACAGTCTATCGATCTTGAGTACCGCGGCATTCCGTTTTCCGGTCAACTCGGATTGTTCCCGATGCAGTTTGATCAAAGTGACTTCCGACTGAATACCACGTTTCACGAGAGGCGAAACAAGGCCGATCTCAGACTGCAACAGCTTGAGCCCATTCTCCGCCGAGTGAAGATCGCTTTGAGCCTCATTGAGTTCTTGATGGCGCTGATTTACTTGTTGTTTCAGCACCTCTATTTGCGATGACAGCTCGACCTTTCGACCTTCGAGAAGCCGTTTATGGGTTTTGGCCAAATCTGGCGCGTTCTCTAAAATGTCCTGGGGAAACTGAAGCTCCTTGCCCTCGATTTCTGCATTCAGACGTGACAACTCGGCCATGAACGCGAGCCTCTTCTGGCTGTTTTGTTCAAACCCGCTCAAAGAGGTGGTTCGATCGAGAACGATGAGAATTTGTCCTTCTTTAACCCTTTCCCCTTTGCGCACCAGAATCTTTTGGATGATACCGCCTTCAAGGCTTTGCACCTGCTGCAATTGAATGGCTGAGATGACCTTGCCTTGACCTCTTGTCACCTCATCCACTTCCGTCAAGGCGGCCCAGACGATGGCGACAAGAAAGAATACCACAATGCTCCAAAGAAGGACTTTGCCGTGGATCGCATCCTTGTCGGCCTTCACGCTTTTGATCAATTCCGCGTAATCGATGGAGGTTGTCATGCGGACTCTTCCTTCCCGCTGCCATCCATCGTCTTGTCAGCGTTTCGAGCGTTGGATTTGTTGACGATCGACGTGGGCCCATCGGCGACAATCCTGCCTTTGTCAAAAACGATGACCCTGTCAACGAGTTCCAGGAAACTT
Organism: Magnetococcales bacterium; assembly: GCA_015231965.1. Lineage (GTDB taxonomy): Bacteria > Pseudomonadota > Magnetococcia > Magnetococcales > JADGAP01 > JADGAP01. The sequence goes on from JADGAP010000033.1 coordinate 4,566, forward strand.
GTTCGGTGCGTGATAATAATGACGGTTTTATCAGCCATGTCCCGACGCAGTCTCTTGATCAAAGCCAGTTCGGATTTGTGATCCATCATGCTGGTCGGCTCGTCCATGATCAGGATGGGGGCACCGGTGATGAAGGCGCGCGCCAAAGCGATGGTTTGACGTTGGCCTCCGGACAGCCCTTCTCCCCGTTCGGACAATATCAGATCATAGCCCAATGGATTTTTGCTGATGAAATCATGAACTCCCGCCAATTGAGACGCCCTCAATACGTCTTCGTCCGTGGGACGGTGGGCACCAATGGCGATGTTCTGGCGAACGCTTCCCCGAAAAAGCCATACATCTTGCAATACCGAGGCGATATTATTGCGAAGGTCTGAGGGATCGATCTGGCGTATATCGGTATTATCGACAAGCACGCTTCCGTCATGATGGGGTTCGTACAATCCCAAAAGTATGCGCAACGCCGTGCTTTTTCCCGAACCAATGTTCCCCAATATCGCGACCTTCTCACCCGCCTCGATTTTGAAGGAGACGTTGGTCAGGGCATTGACGCTCTGGCCCGGATAGGAGAACGATACGTTCTGAAATTCAATGCTGCCGTCCAATCTTGCACGGCTGACATACCGTCGATTGGCGTGGCGCTCCGTCTCTTCATTCATGAGAGTGTTGAGCTTGTGATACGAAGTGTTCGACTGATTGATCCTCGTCATGGTTTGAGCCAATTGTCCCAGAGGCGCCAGGGCGCGCCCAGACAAAATAACGCTCGCGATCAAAGACCCCATGGACACGTCACCGCTTGAAACAAGAAACACTCCCAAAAAAATGATGCCCACCTGAGTGGTTTGCTGCGCATATCCCGTGGCATTGATGGCCAACTGCGAGATTCGACGATTTTTCGCTCCAATGGTGGCCTGAAAATGAATGCTGTCTTCCCAACGCTTGCGCATGAGAGGGCCGATATTCGAGGTTTTGATGGTTTCAAGGCCGGTGATCGTCTCAACGAGCACGCCCTGCTTCGCCTGACCTTCATCGAAAGCCTGTTCCGCGTATCGGGCGAGAAACGGCTGGATGACCAGCCCCATAACAAGGATCACCGGCACCGCTATGGTTGGAATGATGGCAAGCGGACCCCCGATCAGGTAAATCACGAAAATGTATAACAGGGTAAACGGAAAATCGACCAGCGCGACCAGCGATGCGGAGGTGAAAAAATCGCGCAGGGATTCAAACTCACGGAGGGTGTTGGCAAACTCACCAGCAGACCCTTTACGCGACTTCATTTGCATGTCGAGAAGGTGATCGAAGACTCGCCCGCCCATCACCACGTCCGCCTTCATCCCAGCCGTGTCGATGAATGAGGCCCGCAGCATTCGGATGAGAAAATCGGCGGAAATGGCAATCATCACACCGATGGTGAGTGCCACCAAAGACTCGATCGCCTCGTTGGGCAAAATTCTGTCGTAAACAACCATACTAAAGATCGAGACCGTGACGCTGAGAATATTGGTCATGGCGGCAGCCAGCATCACCTGGACGTATATGGGCTTGTTTTCAGAGAGTGGACCCCAGAACCAGTGCTGTCGCGTTCGTTCCTCGGCTGAAATCACGCCTTCCGACGAAGGCCTGTACTCAGGTCGCACGGCGATGACGCAGCCACCATACCCCGAACTGAATTCGTCGATGGAAAGAACGATGGGCTCTTTTCCAAAGGAAGAGTGATACACGGACAATTGATCATTCGGCAGCCGTTCCAGGATGACAACGGCGCGACCGTCTTTCATCAGAGTGACCAAAGGCAAGACGGCTTCGGAAACAGACTCCAGTTCCTGCTCACCGACAGCGCAGGCAAGACCGACTTTATGCGCCGCCTGAACGAACTGTTTGGGAGACATGACCGGCTCCATGCCGGAAATGCCGCTGCGCATGGCAGACTCGGAAACCTCAACGTCATAATGACGACACAAGAACAGTAGACACGACTCCAGGGGATCTTCCGATCCCCCGAAGAAAGTCGCGAAATTTGTATCGACGGAGCTGGCAACAGACTGACTTCGCAATGAAGACCCATCCTGCTCAAGGGCAGGTTTTTGACTTCTTGCGGGGGACTCTGAATTTTCTTTGAAAAAGTTTCTCATATGCAACACGGGCCCGTGTATTGTGAAATATACTTCATTTTAAAGGGAAGAATGTTCGCAACAAGGATTCAATCATGGTCGGGAAGCTCCTCCACCGTAAAGAATCCTAACAAGTTTCCTGTCATTTGCAGCAAGACGAACCTGGAGAGGTCCAATTGAACGCGGGTGTTGATCCGTCTGACAGAGTTGTTGAAATAATCCCGCTGTGCATCGAGCAGATCCAGAAGGCTTTTGTCTCCCACGATGAACAGGTCGCTGTAGTTGTCAACCGTTTGCCGATCGGCCTCCACGGCCAGTTCCAACGAGGCCAACGTTTTCGTCCGGGAGGAGACATCCGTGACCGCGGAGCGGACCTGGCGTTCGACCTCAAGACGCACTTTCTGCTCATCCGATCCCACCTGGGCGTGCCGGAGCGAGGCTCTTTCCCTCTGCGCCTCCAGTTTCCCTCCGGTATAGAAGGGATAATTCACCTTCATCAGCGCCCGCACTTCGTGATCATCGTTGGCGCCGAGATGGGTTACCTCGTATTTGCGTCCTTCCATTTCGAAAGTGAGTTTGGGAAAACGGGAAGCCTGTTCGGCGTCGCTCTCGAATTTCGCCGCCTTGGTTTTCTCCTGAGCGCTTTTGAGCTCTAAATTATTTTGCAGCGCACTGGAAACGAGGAGGTTCACATCACCATTCGATAGCGGGTGAACGGTGGGAAGCCCCTTATGGGTGGGTTGCGTTCCAAACAGTTCCTGATAAATGGCGAGGATCCGCTCGTAATCTCCCTGCGCGCTGATCAACTGGGCGTTGGCTTCTTCTATGCGTCCACGCGCCCGGAGAAGATCCGCCTGATTGCCCACCCCGCCTTCGGTGCGTTCTCGCACGCGGCCCAACAATTTTTCATGACGGGTCAGATTGTCTTGCGCCAGAGATACCTGGGTCTTCAGGCGCGTCACGTCCATGTAAGCGGAGACCGCGCGCAATGCAAAATCTTGCGCCACGGTCATGGACTGGTAGCGTTCTGCCTTGGCGGTTCCCTCGGCGGCGGCGACTCGGTCGAAGGTTTCTCCGGCATCGAACAGCAATTGGTTGATCGTCAACACGGCAGTCGGCGCCAAACTGGTTTGGCTCTGATAGCCGGGTCGTTTGACCACCGATGGCCCGCCTTCAAAGCCTCCATTGACCTGGGGAAAGAGGGCGGACTTGGCCACATCGATGCCTTGGATCGCTTGACGTTCGCTCAAGGCACCGGAACGCACGATGGGATGACGGAGGATGGCCGTACGCACCTGCTCCATGAAATGTTTGTCGGTGACGTTCTCCGCCAATTGACCGGGTTCCGGATTATCGCGACCGGTCGTGGTTGAGGCGGCCAAACCCTGGGCGGGGTCGTCACGTGGCAGAGCCGGCTCGGCAGCTTGCGCAACAGAGCATGGCCCCGCCAGGAACATGACGGCCCCCGATAAGCATATGGCCCAGAATCGACCGGGTCCGTTTCCGAAGTGAGAATGTCCGTGATCCATGTTCATGTCCGGGGAGGTCCTGTAAGCCCCTCGCAAGCGAGTGGATAAGCGAGTGGAAAGAAGAAAAGCGCCGTTGTGTTCCTAATTTTGAAACCCCTCCCGGGGGGTCACCCCCGAGAGGAAATGATGGAATGCTGAAGAAGTTACGCCAGAATGAAGTCCGTACCCGCCCAGACCAGGGCCCCCACGTCCTGCACGTAGATCATGGCGAGATCGACGTCAGCGTCTCCTGTGGCGGCAGCGTTTCCAGTATTCACCACCACCATCGCATCGCTGGTATTGACCCCGGTGATCGTCAAATAATCGCCGGCAAGCAAGGTGCTCCAGTCAAAAGTCCCCACGTCTGCGTTGGCAACGGTATGCAAGACTGAACCCCCGTCCACTCCGGTCATCCCGGTGAGATCGATTTGGTCCGCATCAGGCCTGGTGAAATCGGCGATGGCGTCATTTCCGGCAGCCAGCGCCGCAGCGGCAGTCGCAACGGCATGGTAAGTGCTGGTGTCCCCATCGTTGAGATAAAAGATGTCCGCACCCCCGCCGCCGGTCAGGGTGTCCGCACCCGCGCCACCGGTCAGATTGTCCGCACCGGCACCGTCACCTGCACCATCGCCGACCATAACGTCGTTCCCGCTCCCACCTAACAAGATGTCCGCGCCCACTCCGCCGTTGATCGTGTCGTTCCCGCCGCCACCGTTCACATTATCCGCACCGGTGCCAGCGTTGATGATATCGGCACCGCTTGAGCCGATGACCACATCCGCTCCCACCAGGGTGTCGATGGTGAGCGTCCCGGTGAAGTTGGATTGCGTGATCGCGGTCAGATCGAAGGTATCGATGGCATCTGTGGATGTGAGCGCCACATCCCCCGCACCCGTGAGAACCTGATCGGTGAAGCCAAAAGTTCCAAAACCGGCGGCACCACCGGTCATCGACAGGGTGGCCCCGTTCTCGACTTGGATCACGTCAACGAGGGTGAAATTGCCGGTACTTATGGTGAGGTCTTGCGCCACATCCGCGATCACCTGGCTGCCCGCATTATTCAGCGTAACTCCTGCAAGGGCCGTGCCGAAATCGGTGGTGGCCGTCATGTCGGTGACCACCAGACTGGCATTGTTGCCGCTGTCGGTGATGGTCCAGGTGGTCACCTGGGCCACCGTGGAATGAAGCGATGCATTGAGGGCCAAGTCAACCACGGAGCCCCCATTGAAGGTGACCGCAGGGATGATTCCCGACGTGTCAAGCGTGCCGGAAATGACGGCAGGATCAACGTCCACCGCCGTGCTGCCGTTTAGAACCGCGAGATCCGCGCCGGAGAAACCAGCGGCGGTATCGCTAATGCTGTAGGTGTAGTCCCCCGTGTCGCTCGCGCCCGCCACAATCGCGGCTTCCGCCACCGACAGATTGGCCAACAGGCCAGAAGCATTCGTCAAACTGTAGGCTGCCGCGTCCGCCACCAGCGTCCCGCCCGCAGCCGCCAGATTGGCCACGCTGTCGTTCATGCTGTAGGTGTAGTCGCCTGCGTTGCTCGCACTCGCGACAAGCGTGGCGTTCGCCACCGACAGATTGGCCAACAGACCCGCGCCGTCGGTCAGGCTATGGGCCGCAGCATCCGCCACCAGCGTCCCGCCGGCGCCACCCAGGTTCGCCAGGCTGTCGTCAAGGGAGTAATTGCCCACAATGGTCAGCCCATCCGCCTCGGCGACCGACAACAACAGGGTGGCGTTTGATCCCACCGTGAAGGTGGCCGTTCCCAAGTCGGCACCACTGGCAATGGTGACGATCCCGTTGCCGCTGATGGTGATCAACGCGCTGCCCAGATTGGCGGTCGCCCCAATTTCAACGCCACCCGTCGAATCCAGCGTCACATTCAAGGTCGTCACCGTGATGCCCGACAGGTCCGCCCCCGGGGTGTCTTCCAGCCCTTCGATCGTCACTGTTCCTGTGCCGGTGATGACACGACCGTCGGCATGGGCGGCCGTGATGTCGAGGGATTCCCCCGCAGCCACGTAAAGGGGCACCGAGCTGATATTCGCCACCACGCCAACCCCGCTCAAATCACCCGTGTTTCCCGCGATATCCGTGGAAACAGTGCCCAGCGCGTATTTCTGGACCGAGTAGATGTCATTGAAGCTCGTGGCTTGATTGAACAGGGTTTCGATGGAAGCCATGATCGTCACCAGATTGGCGGCATCCGTGCCCGCCATAAAGGACGACCCCACATTGGCCAGAACAGACGAGAGAGAGTTGGCGCCGCCATCCAGATCGGCGGCCAAATGGCGTATCACGTCATGGAAGCTGCCCGCACCCGCACTGGAAGCCAGATTGGCAAACGTGGCGATCTTAACACTCATCAGATAGGCGGCTTGATTGGTGAGAGGATCAAAAGTTGCCAGATTCGTTCCGGCACTCAGCCCCAAGGCCTGCAAAACCGAGGCGTTTGCCGCCGCGTAGCTCACACCGCCGGAAAAATTTCCCATCCCGCTGGGATCCATCAGGCCCATGACCAGCGTGGTGAGTGGCGTCACATAGGTAGAGCCAGGCGAAGCCAGGAGTTCCCCACCCCAGGCCTGTCCGGTTGTGATGTCCACACCACCCGTCACGCGAATCGGAGCGCCTGCCGGAATGCCCACCAGACTGAAGGAACCGTCGGCCCCCGTGGTGTTATGGGTGACCCAGGCCGAACCATTCCAATACTCCACCGTAGCGCCGTTCAGCGCCCCTTTGATGGCGAAGCCGGTGGTCGCCCCCGCTAGAATGGTGCCAGTACCGCCGCCGCCGCCGCCGCCGCCGCCGCCGCAAGCCGACAGAGGAAGTATCAGGGCCAGCATGGCACCTGCTTTCATCCCACCGCCATGCTGGGCCTGCCAATCACGGATAAAGGCCAGACGATCGGCCGTGCTGACGGGAAGCTCTATCCTCTCGACCGAACCCGGATTGGCGCTTTCGAACCGTTCCGTCAGGGATTGCAGGTCGGCACCGTCGAGGGCCACACGCACACTGTCCAGATAGCATCCGCCCATGAAGCCGGGAGCCGAATGCTCAACCAAGTCATGCAACGGGGAGCCTTGCACTGCGGAAGCGGCTACGCCCGGACTGATGGAATTGATGATAGCGCTGTCGTCCCCTTGAGGGGAAAAGCGAATATTGAACATGGGGGTATCTCCTGTAAAAAGCTGCCAAACACATTTTGCTTGATTGCGCGTCAGGCTAAAAAATTGCCTATTAACATTTTTGTCAATTCGTTAGCCTGTGTTGCGAGGAACCTCTCGCTGGCTACTCATGGATTCATCTTCACGGTGCTCCACAATCTTTCCGGTTGCTTCCTTTAGGTGCTTCCGGAATTTTCGATGCCTTTTTGACGCGGTTCTTTGACTTGTGCTGCATGTTGATCAAACGGTCCTCTTTTGAGCTTGATCGTAAAAAACAGCGTCAATCCTGCGGTCAGAAAGCTGGGAGAGGCGTTTTCTGGCGGCGTCGAAACTGCCAAAGGTATGGTTGCCGCACTGAAAGACTTCGCACTAATTTCGACGATTTGGCGGCAATTTGGCGACAATTTGGCGACAATGGTGCCGTTTCGATGCTCTGACTCTCGGTGTACCTACCCTGCGGGTGGTTGAGAGGTCCAAGCTCTCCTGGTTGCCCGGTTGACCTGATTTGTTTGGCAATTGCCAACGCCGTTGCGGCGCACCCTACAACCATCTATGTGCGATACCGCACTTAAGTTAAGTTGTCGCCCCGACGGATTCCACGCTGGACCGGTTAGGCGCAGCTGTTTGTGGAGACTTCATAAACCTGTTACATCCTCCCATGCTCCGAGGCTACCCTGTCTTGGGTATTTGTGCAACTGAAATCGGCGCAGAGCCCCGTGTTTTTCTGGGATTCTCTTGTAAAATTGTTTATTTACAGTTATTTATCCAAAGCTGAAAAATCCCGCTCGCGCTGCGAACCGGAGGGTCGCTCCAGGGGCCTCCAGAGCGATCTTGGCGCAACGCTTCGGATCAAACAGCCGATGGCGGGTTCTCCAGTAATGGACCCAAAAATTCAGACCGCAATAAGCTCTGAAAAATTCCCAACCCGGAGGAGTGAATATGACCTGAATCGGTGATGCCAAAAGCGAGTCCCCAACCCATTGATCGGCGTATCGGCGTTCAAGACGGGGCCAGCAGGGTCAGGCGCAGGACGCGGGAGACGGTAGAGTCTTTGAGCTTTTCCTGTTCTGCCAAATTTTATAGTAATTCCAAATCAGTTCTACACATTGCCAGCTAGAGAATTTACGCTCCTCATTCCCGCGAAAGCGGGAATCCAGGAAAGCCGATCGGTGAATGGCTCCCTTCAAACAAACGAAAATGGGGCTTGGTTCCTCGTAACGATCTCTGCATTTCCCGCCCCCGCCCCCTGGATTCCCGCCTTCGCGGGAATGACGATTTCGTCGTTATCAAGTTGGTTGCACCACCAGGCACCGTTTGACCTGATGTACAATTTTAAAATGGAACGACTATATCAGCAGACGCCTATTTTTGATCCCGGACCCGTCGCGTAAGTTCCACCGTTCCGCGCCAACAGCATCGCCTTCGGAGGGGCCAAGCCGCCTGGACTCCCCTCGTTCAATCCTTGGCCGACAGCTTCCCGCCATTGACCACGCATGGGGAACAGGTGAAGAATTCCCTTTTGGGCGATGGTCCACCCCACGGTTTCACGACAACCAGGAAGCCGTCATGCAACGGAACACGCTTATTTTTTTCTCCTTGCCTCCCTGCAAGCCGCCAACCCAGAGGCCCACGTTGTCACCTGGATTCCCCTCATGAAATCCTGACCAGAATGGACCCCCCTCCCCCATGCCTTCCCCCAGTCAAACTTTCGGCCACGAGATGGAGGCCCTGGCCGCCCGATTTTTGCAAAGCCATGGGTATCGCATCGTCGAGCGGGGATTCCGGCGGCGGGTGGGGGAGTTGGACCTGATTGCGCAAGAGGGGGAGACGCTGGTCTTCTGCGAGGTGAAGGCCCGACGCGGCGGCGGGGAGGGCTCCCCGGGAGAGGCCATCGGGGCGCGCAAGCAGACCCGGATGCTGCGGGCCGTGCGCTATTATCTCCAGGATCACCCCGAATGGGAGGATTCCGCCATGCGCTTCGACGCCGTGCTGTTACAAAAAGACGGTGCCTACTGGCGCATCGAATTGGTGCGGGACGCCTTTCGTCCCGGGTGGTGACGGGGGGAGGGGGTGAACCTCACTCCCGCTGCAACGCCTTGAGTTGCCGCACCAGGACCATCAGGGGGAGCAGTTCCCGCCCCTTCTCCTGCCAGGCCCGGCGCAGCAGTTGTTGATAGAGGGCGTTTTCCGGCTCCACCTCCCGCAAATAGCGGCGGAACGCCTCCTCCACCGACTCATCCCGGCGCTTGAAGCGCAAGACGCTGCGCACCAGCAGTACCCGGGCCTCCACCAGCTCCCGCCGCACTTGCTCGATGGCCACCCGGCCCCACTCGTCCCGCTGCCCCAACTGACGCAACCCCTCCTCCACCCAGGCCAGACCGAAGAAGTCGTCCACCTGCAGATAGAGCCGCCCCACCACCGCCAGACCGGCATGAATCTCCTCGGCGATGCGGATCATCCCCAGCAGATCCCGCAACAGGGGGAGGATCACCAAGCGGGTAGCCAACGTCTCCTCCGCCCCCAACCCTTTCACCCCCTCCCGCCGGGCGGTCAGTTCGACCATCCGCCGTTCGGAGACGATCCCCGGCAGGGCGGCCCACAGCCCGTCGCAAAATTGCCGCGCCACCGGGGCGTAGACCGCCACGAACCCCTCGTCCAGCCGCTCCGAACCCAACTCCAGCACCATCCGCCCCGCCAGATGGAGCAGCAACTCCTCCAAGGCGTTATGCAAGCGGAGCAGCTCCACGGCAGGGGCGCGGGATTCCAACGCCTCCAGCCGCCGACGCAACGCCGAGGCCTCCAGCAGCTCCCCGGCGAGAAAATAGCCCCGCACCAGGGGCGGCAAAACCCCGCCCAGGGGCCGCCGTTCCGCCGGAATGGCCCGTTCCAACTGGGCGCAGGCCGCCATCAGGGGGCCGCATCCGGTCTGATGCATCACCCGGTTGGTCAATTGAGTGGTCACAATCTCCCGCCGCAAAAAATGCCGCTTCGCCTGTTCGCCGTACTCCCGCGCCGCCGAGGCGGGAAAATAGGCCGGCAGCAACGATTGAAAAGCAGGGGAATCCCCCACCCCCGCCTCCATCAAGCGGCGAAAGAGCAACATTTTACCGTAAGCCAGCAACACCGCGAGAAATGGCCGCGGTGCCCCCCCCTCCCGCAACCATTGGTCCAACGTCTCCGGCGTGGGGATCGACTCCCCCTCTCCGTCCAATCCCCCGGCCTGTTGCAGCAGCGCCAACGCCTGTCGGTAGAGTTCCGGTCGCTCGCCGGAGAGCAGCCGCTCCCGGCTGATCGCCCGATGCTGCCCCCGGGCGTCCTCCAACACCCGTTGCGCCACCTCCGATTCCAGACGGGCCAACAGGGCGTTGCGCTCCTCCAGGGTGGGAAGATCCCCCTCGGCGCGGAGCAATTCCAGCAAAATCTTCAGGTTGACCTCGTGGTCCGAGAGATTCACTCCGCCGCAGTTGTCCACCGCGTCGGTGTTGATCCTCCCCCCAGCGCCACCCGCCCCATGGCGGGCATACTCGATGCGCCCCCGCTGGGTGACGCCCAAATTGCCCCCCTCGCAAACAATGCGAGCCCGAACCTGAGCCCCATCCACCCGCACCGCGTCGTTGAGCTTGTCCGCCGCCTGGACGTGGCTCTCCTCCCGGGATTTGACATAACATCCAATCCCCCCGTTGTAGAGCAGGTCCACCGGCAGGCAGAGCAGCCGCCGGATCACCTCCTCCCCCGGCAGGGCCTCGGCGTCGGTCTCCAGCAGACGGCGCAACGGATCGTTGAGGGGGATGCCTTTGGCCCCCCGGGGAAAGACCCCGCCCCCCGGCGAAATCACCGCCGGATCGTAATCGTTCCATCCCGAGCGGGGCAGGTCGAACAGCCGCCGCCGTTCGACCAGACTGCGTTCCGGGTCGGGCTCTGGATCGAGGAAAACGTGCTGATGGTTGAACGCCCCCAACAGGCGAATGTGGGGCGAGAGCAACATCCCGTTGCCGAAAACGTCGCCGCTCATGTCGCCGATGCCCACCACGGTGAAGGGGGTGTTCTGGATGTCTCGCCCCATCTCCCAAAAATGGAGCTTGACGCACTCCCACGCCCCCCGGGCGGTGATGCCTACCTTTTTGTGGTCGTAACCGTGGGAACCGCCGGAGGCAAAGGCATCCCCCAGCCAAAAGCCGTACTCCTGCTGGGCAATGCGGTTGGCCAGATCGGAAAAGGTAGCCGTCCCCTTGTCGGCGGCCACCACCAGATAGGGATCCTCCCCATCCAGGGGCACCACCCGGGGGGGATGAACCACCCGCCCCTCCCGGCGATTGTCCGTCAGATCCAGCAACCCCCGGATGAATCGCTGATACTGACCCGCCGTCCACTCCCCCCGGGCGGCGGCGGGGAGGTCCTCCGGCGGCGGCGCGATGAACGCCCCCTTGGCCCCCACCGGCACGATGAGGGTGTTTTTGACCATCTGGGTTTTCATCAACCCCAGGGCCTCGGTGCGATAATCCTCCAGCCGGTCGGAGTGGCGAATCCCTCCCCGAGCCACCGGGCCGCCCCGCAGATGAATCCCCTCCATGTGGGGCGCGAGGACGAAAATCGCCCGCCAGGGTTGGGGCGCGGGCAGACCGGGCATCGCCCCGGGATCGATCTTGAAGGACAACGCCTCCGGTGGCGGCTGCAGAAAAAAGTTGGTGCGGAGCATGGCGGCGATGATCCGCCAAAATCCCCGCAAAATGCGATCCTCCTGCAGATTAGGCACCTCCGCCAAGGCCGCCTCGAACCGCGCCTCGGCCAGACCCTCCCGCCGGGCCCGCTCCTCCTCCACCGGCTCTGGATCGAAGCGGGCGAGAAAACCTTCCAGCAGCAGCCGGGCCAGGGCGTGATGGAGAGTCAGCACCCGGTCGATGGCGGTGCGGGCGATGCCGGGAAAAATTTGCAGATGATACTGCCGCAAGCCCCGAATCACCGTCAGTTCCCGGGGCGAGAACCCCTCCAGCAGCGCCAGTTGGTTGAGTCCGTCGTCGTGCAGCCGATCCTCCTGAATCGCCGCCAGGGCCAGTTCCAGGCTCTCCTGGCGGGCAATCAGCCGCGAGGCCTCCCCGGCGACGACGGCGGCGTTGAATCGCTGGATGCGCACCGTGGGGGCCTGCCCCCCCGTCTCCCGGAGCGCCGCCTCGCCGCCGCAGCAGACCACCTGACTGGACAACTCCTGAAGACAGATCACCCCCAGATTATGGAAGGTTTGCACCAGCCGGGTGAGATCGGGAAAGGTGAAACCGTACAGCGTCACGAAGATCCCCCCCTCCCGGCCCCCGCCGTTGGACGAATCCCCCACCGCCCGCACCCGGGCGGCCAGCCGCCGCTCCCCCCGGCGCAGCGACTCCAGGGCGTCCACATCCTCCGCCGCCTCCTCCGGACTCACCGCCTCCCGGTAGAACGGCTCGAAGGCCCGGGCGTAGCGGGCAAAAAGGGCGAAGGCCTCCCGCTGCGGCCAGCGACGCAGCAACGCCCGGCGCAGCTTGTCCTCCCAGGTCATCACCAGCTCCCGGGCCTCCTCCTCCAGGGCGGCGAGATCCCAGTTCGCCGGACGCCCCGGCGGCCAGGAGGCGCGCAACGACAGGGCGGTGAGCGCCCCCGCCTCGGTGAGGGATTCCGGAACCGCCTCCACCGCCAGGCGCCGGGAGAGCAGGGCGGCCAACCCCTCCTCCAGCCCCGCCCGGTAGCGCCCTCGGGAAAAGACCGCCAGCGCCGACCAATCCCGCCCCCGCGCCCCCAGTCGCATGATCAGCCGGACGTCCGCCTCCCCCTGGATTTGCAGCAGCTCCGGCATCAGCCGGGCCAACTCCGCCGGCGTCATGTGGAACAACTCCCGCAACGGCAGACGATCGAACAGCAGCCGCAGTTCGCGATGCCAGTAGGAGTCTGGAGGCAGCCCGGTTTGCTCCAGCAGCAGCGCCAGACGACGGTCCAGCAGCGCCGCCGACGAGGCCCGGCCCGCCATCGCCCCCCGGGAAAAGCGTCCCAGGGCCAACATCAGGCGAGGCTCCTCGGTTGGCGGAACCGGGGGATGAATCAGCAGCAGGTCCACCCCGCCCACGGCGGAGCGGGCGGAGGGCACCGGCTGCCAATATTCCAACTCCAGCCGCTCCCCCGGCGGGGCGGGCGCGACGGCGGACAGCAGCGCCGCCAGGGCCTCCGTCACTCCAGGCAGCATCCGCTCCGCCAGCAACGGCCACGCCGCCGGACGAAACGCCCCCAGCCCCGCGCATTCCGACTCGACCCGCCACTCCGCGCCGCCCCGGCGCCAGCAGGCCAGCCCCATGAAAACGAAATTGTCCTCCAGCGCCCAGCGGAGGAATCGCCCCTCCTCCCCCGCCCCGGCGGCGTCGAGTTGGACGGCGGCGACCCGCAGCGCCTCGCCCATGGCGGGAAAATCCTCCACCGACCCCTTGACCCACGCCACCGCTTGATGCAACGCCCGCTGTAACGCCTCCCGCTCCGTCGCGGCACCCATGGGCTCCACCAAGAACAGGGCGAACATCTCCCGGGGGGTTCCATTCCCCGGCGGCAAAACCGCCCGGGGTGCCCCGTCCCCCGCCGGGCGGTCCACCCCCAGCACGGTGTGGGATTGGGCGTGGATGGCGTGGCCCCGCTGCTTGAACAGGCGACGCACCGCATCCAGGGCGAAGGGGGTGTCGGCGAGATCGAGGGAGACCAGGGTTCCCTCCTCGACGCAGGTGGAGGGAAGTTCCGGTTGGTGGGCGCAACGGGGCTCCACGGCGACTTTGCAGCCGTCGGCGACCCCCGCCGGGGGGGAGCGGAAAAATCGCCAACTCTCCAACAGGTCATCGGCACCGCGCCACAACGCGGGAGATCCGGCCCGGGGGGCGGCCAACAGGGGCATCATCAACGCCGCGAATTGGGCGACCGCCCCCGCCTCCCCGGCGGGGAGTTCCGAAACAGACAACGCCACCCACGCCCCGGCGTCCGGAGGGCGGGAGGCGGGCGAGGAAAAATCATCCATGGGGGCGTTCCGCTGAACGAGGGGGATGAAATACCGAAGGGGAAGGGACTTGGAAAAAGCGTCCCATCGGGCTGGAAAAGCCCTTGGGAGGCGCATCGATCCCACCATCCCGAGGGGGGGATGGGCGCGACCCGGCGTCGGACCAACGCCCGAGCGGGAGAAGAGGCGTCCGGCGGAAGCGGGGGAACCCTTCCGCCGGACGCCCCCAGGATCGCCGGGTCAGGCCCGCATCTGGCTGTTGAGGATGGAGGCCATCCGATCCTTCAACATCAACTTTTCTTTCTTCATCTTTTCCAGGGAGTAGCTGTCGATGGCCACCACGCCGGTGGTGGCCTCATGAACCTTATTGTTCAAATCCTGGTGCTTGTCGTGCAACTCCCTGAACTCCGGATTGCTCTCCAGCAGTTTTTTCACCACGTCTTGCTGGTTCTCGAACATGCGGCCCTCCTGTACCTGGTGGCTTGGTCAAAATGCGCGGTTCTGCTCCGAAAACCGGTCTTCCATGAGATCAATCGCCGTTTCCGGGGAGCGCCCCGGGTCAGGCCTCGGGATCGGGGGGGAGAAGACCCGCCGCCCCTTGCTGAATCGCTTCCCGGGCCAGCCGATCCGCCCTTTCGTTCTCCACATGACCGGCGTGCCCCTTGACCCATTCCCATTTTACCTCATGAGATTGGGTGACTTCATCCAATCTTTGCCACAAGGCCACATTTTCCACCGGCTGATGGTCCGCCTTGCGCCAACCCCGCTTTTTCCAGCCGTGAATCCACTGGGTGATGCCGTTCTTGACGTAGGCCGAGTCGGTGGTGAGGCGCACCGCGCACGGTCGCTTGAGGCTTTGCAAGGCCCGAATGGCGGCCAGCAACTCCATGCGATTGTTGGTGGTATGAGGGCTGAACCCCCGCAGCTCCTTCTCATGCCCCCCCCAGCGCAGCAACGCCCCCCAACCACCGGGACCGGGGTTGCCGCTGCACGCCCCATCGGTGAAAATCTCCACCAGACGGGGGGAAGATGGGGAGGAAACGCCCTCGGATGAGTTCATGAAACGATCCGCCCTCCCTGGCGGTTGCGTTGAACGGTAGTAAGTTGTTAGATTCGTGCCCTTCGCCCCGGGAGTCAACCCGGCTTCTTCACGAACCCCCCATAAAGGGAACGTCCCCCGCGGCTGGCGTCAAGAAAGGAAGAACCATGTCCAAGGTGCTGGTGACCGGAGCCGCCGGTTTCATCGGGTTTCATCTCTCCCTCCGCCTGCTTTCGCGGGGCGACGAAGTGGTGGGGCTGGATAACCTCAACGACTACTACGACCCCGCCCTCAAGCGGGCTCGGCTGGAGATGCTGAAGGCCCGCCCGGGCTTTCGCCACACCGCCGCGCCGCTGGAGGATCCCGCCTCCATGACCACCCTCTTCGCCCAGGAGAGGTTCGACAAGGTGGTCAATCTGGCGGCCCAGGCGGGGGTGCGCCATTCCCTGAAAAATCCCCACGCCTACGCCCAGACCAACCTCCTGGGATTTCTCAACGTGCTGGAGGGGTGTCGGCACACCGAGGTCAAGCATCTGGTCTACGCCTCCTCCTCCTCGGTGTACGGGGCCAACACCCGGATGCCCTTCTCCGTCCATCAAAACGTCGATCACCCGGTTTCGCTCTACGCCGCCACCAAAAAATCCAATGAATTGATGGCCCACGCCTACGCCCACCTGTTCGGCGTTGCCGCCACCGGCTTGCGCTTTTTCACCGTGTACGGCCCCTGGGGCCGACCCGACATGGCCCTTTTTCTCTTCACCAAGGCCATTTTGGAGGGGCGGCCCATCGACGTGTTCAACCATGGCCGGATGCGCCGGGATTTCACCTACATCGACGACATCGTCGAGGGCGTGGTGCGCGTCCTCGACCATCCCGCCGCCCCCGACCCCGCCTGGAGCGGCGACGACCCCGACTCCGCCACCTCCTATGCCCCCTACCGCCTCTACAACATCGGCAACAATCAACCGGTGGAGCTGATGGAATATATCGAGGCCCTGGAAAAGGCCCTGGGCATGACGGCGGTCAAAAATTTCCTCCCCCTCCAGCCGGGGGACGTCCCCGCCACCTGCGCCGACGTGGACGACCTGACCCGGGACGTGGGCTTCAAGCCCCAAACCTCGGTGGAAGAGGGCATCCGCCGTTTTGTCGCCTGGTATCGCGACTATTATCGCTTCTGATCCCGACGCTTCTCCCCGTCCCATGCCCCACGGTCGGTCATGGGACGGGGAGAGCGCCCCTCTCCAGCCCACCCAAGCCCCCGGATTCCCCCCTCCCCCGTCGCCTCGTTTCTCGAACGTGGATCGTGGCAACGCGCCGCGCCCCAGCAATCAGATAATCAGAATATTTTAATATAATAACCCCCCATGGAAGCGTTACATATTTTTTGCAAAATAGGGGATTGAACTCACCGACCTGTTCTCATACTATTTACCGCGCTCTCCGTAAGGGCTCCACGCCCCGAACCCTCCGGGCTGTTCGTTGGCAACCGGAGGAACCTCCGGAGGTGAAAGGCAAGACCGAAAGAGAGCGGATCCTTCCGGGTGCCGTCGCCGACCTCCCATCGATCCGCGCGGTCAGGGTCGTCAAGGCTCCCTCCCATAAGGAAGAGAAGAAGGAAGAGAGGAAGGAAGAGAAGAAGTCATTCTTCTTTCTCCTGGCGAGACACAATGACCGGGGTGGCTTCGCTTCCCCGGTTTTTTACGTCCGGAATTCCCCTCCCCGCGCGGACCTGATTTCCTGCGTCCGAGATGGCGTTTTTCTGTTCCCGGATCCGGGGGGGGGGCCATGGGGTGACGGCCAAACCGCCTGGGCGGAGGCCCTGAAGGTGTTGCATCGAACCGGTTTTCCCAAGGACGTCCTGTTCTCTCGTGGATCGCTATCCCCATGAAACCTAGCCATTGGATGGTTGTTGGCGCCGTCACCCTGATCACGTTCAGTTTGTGGGCCTGGTTCAATCGCCCCCTGGAAGAGCCCTTGTGGCCGGATCGGGTCATGGGGTTCGCCTTTGCCCCCTACCGCGCCGAACACGATCCGCAAAAAGGTTTGCACCCCAACGTGGAGCAGATCGACCAGGATCTCGCCCTGTTGTCGGGAAAAACCTACGCGGTGCGCACCTATACCGTGGAAGGGGTGCTGGCGGAAATTCCCCGCTTGGCCCGCGCCCACGACATCAACGTGATGGTGGGCGGCTGGATCGACACCGACGAGGCCAAGAACGACGCGGAGATCGAGCGACTGATCCAGACCGTCAACGCCAATCCCCACAACGTGGTGCGCGTCATCGTGGGGAACGAAGCCCTGCTCCACGATCGCATCGGGGTGGACAAGCTCATTCAGCATCTGGATCGGGTGAGGGCCGCGGTCAAGGCACCGGTCAGCACCGCCGAACCCTGGCACATCTGGTTGAAATATCCCCAACTGGTGGCGCACACCGACTTCATCGCCGTCCACATGCTGCCTTACTGGGAAGGCATCTCCCTGGACAAGGCCATCGATTACATCGTCTTCCGCATGAACGAATTGCGGGAGGCCTATCCCCACACCCCCATCGTCATCGGCGAGGTCGGCTGGCCCAGCGCCGGGCGCACCCGCATCAACGCCGAGACCGGACTGGCCCAACAGGCCACCTTTCTGCGGCGCTTTCTCGCCCGGGCCAACCAGGAACGATACATCTATTACGTGATCGAGGCCTTCGATCAACCGTGGAAAAGCAACTCCCTGGAACGGGGCGTCGGCTCCTATTGGGGGGTTTACAACGCGGATCGACAGGCGAAATTTCCCTTCCACGCCCCCATCGTCGGCATTCCCCAATGGTATGTTCTGGCGACGGCCTCGCTGCTGGTGGGGCTGCTTTCCATCACCTTGCTGTTTCTCGACAGCCACGGCATGCGCAAACGGGGGCGTCTGTTCCTCGCCACCATGTCCTATGCGGTGGCCTCGGTGGCGGTCTATGTGGTCTACAACTACAGCCAGCAATACCTGACCCGGGGGGCCATGGTGTTCGGCCTGCTCCTGGGGGTCGGCATGATCGGCGTCATCGTGGTGCTGTTCACCGAAGCCCATGAGTGGGCCGAGGCCGCCTGGGTCAAGGCGCGCCGACGCGGATTGGAACCCACGGTCCCGTTGGAGGATGACCAGTTGCCGTGGGTCTCGCTTCACATCCCGGCCTACAACGAACCGCCGGAAATGATGATCCGCACCCTGGAAGCCCTAACCCAACTGGATTATCCCCATCTTGAAGTCTTGGTCATCGACAACAACACCAAGGATCCGGCCGTCTGGGAGCCGGTGCGGGATTATTGCGCCACCCTGGGGGAGCGCTTCCGCTTTTTTCATGAAGATCCCTTGGCGGGCTTCAAGGCCGGAGCCCTGAATTTTGCCTTGAAACAAACCGATCCCCGCGCCGAGATCATCGCCGTCATCGACAGCGATTACATCGTGGATTCCAATTGGCTCCGGGATTTGATCCCCCAGTTCCAGAATCCGAAAATGGCCATCGTGCAGGCTCCCCAGGATTATCATGACCATGAGGAGAGTCTGTTCAAATCCATGTGCCATGCCGAGTATCGGGGATTCTTTTATATCGGCATGATCACCCGCAACGAGCGCAACGCCATCATTCAGCATGGCACCATGACCATGGTGCGCCGCAGCGTCTTGGAAGAGGTGGGGGGATGGGCCGAATGGTGCATCACCGAGGATGCGGAACTGGGCTTGCGCATTTTCGAGCGGGGTTTCCAGGCCTCCTACGTCCCCCGCAGCTACGGCCGCGGGGTCATGCCCGATACCTTCATCGACTACAAAAAGCAGCGTTTCCGCTGGGCCTACGGGGCGGTGCGCATTTTGCGAGCCCATGCGGGCGTCCTTTTCGGTTGGCGCCCCTCCAGCTTGAACTGGGGCCAACGGTATCACTTTCTGGCCGGGTGGATGCCCTGGGTGGCCGATGGTTTCAACCTGATTTTCAACGTCGTTGCGTTGCTCTGGTCCGCCGCCATGATTCTCTGGCCCACGTATGCGGATTCCCCTTCCGTGATCTTCAGCATGCTGCCTCTGATCTTGTTCGCCTTCAAGATTCTCAAGCACATCCACCTGTATTACACCAACATGGGGATCAGGCTGCTGAAATCCCTCTCCGCCGCCGTGGCCGGGCTCTCCTTGACCCATACCATCTCCGTGGCGATCATTCAGGGCTTTTTCGGGGGGGAAAAACCCTTCTTCCGCACCCCCAAGCAGGCGTCCGGGCATCGTTTTTGGCGGGCCATCGCGGCGGCGCGCACGGAGACTCTGTTCATGATCGCCTTCTGGGCCGCCGCCTGGGGGGTGAAGGTCCGCGTCGGATTCGACTTCTTCGATACCCGCGTCTGGGTGGGGGTGCTGCTCGTGCAGTCCCTGCCCTATGCCATCAGCCTGCTCATGGCGGCCATCAGCGGACTGCCGGCCTCTCCCCGTCCGGCGTTGATGGCCAAGGGGGATCTGGTCGAAAAACCCTGCCCCCCCCTGCCGCTCTAGCAGTCTGTCGGATTATCCATATCAATATGTTTCAACATATTGATATGGCAATGAATATATTTAGATCATACATCCATAAATTAAAATTTATGGATGTATGATCAATGAGTTGCATGATGGGTGGAGTCTGAATCCGACAGGCTGCCAGGGGCCTTCCTCCCGCCCGCTGGAGAGGCCGCCCGACCCCTCCCTTGACGTCGGGGCGAGGCGGTCGGAACGGGTGGGGTCGTATCGCCAATCTTGCGTGGAAGGATGGGGGCGTGATCCCAACGATCGTCAAACGACTCTTGCTGAATCGCCACACCTTCTTCCTGGCGGGGCTGTCCCTTTACCTGTGGCTCGCCGATCCCTTGATCGAGTGGACCAAGGGCCAGTTGAGGATGGAGATTCCCCTCCTTCTGTATCTCTACGTTTGGCTCAACGTCCTGGTCAAGGCGTCCCCATGGCAACCCGTGGTGGCGGCGGTTCCCCTGGCCGCGCTTTACCTGGCCCACGATTATTACTTCTTGCGTTTCTTCCGCATCCCCAAGCTGAACGACTTCGTCCAAATCCCGGAATTGATCGGCGTCTTGGGGTTTTGGGGGAATTTGGCGCTGTTCGGGGCGGCGCTGGCGCTGTTGTATCTGATGGCACTCTTCCTGCGCCCGTCCGTCAAGGCCCTGGCGTGGGCCCTTCCCGGGGTGATCGTTTTTTCCGCGCCGTTTGTCTGGCCCGAGGTCTATCTCCAGCTCTTTTCCCGCCTGTCCATCGAGGTGATCCATTACGCCGCCGTGGTCAACGTGGAGTACAACGGTCGTTTGGCGACGGCCCTGTATCACGAAGCCAAGCGTCGGGATACGATGAATCACATCTCCCAATACCGGGACATGACCAAACTTTCGCTGACCTTGCCCCCCGCCCTGGAGACGGTGGACGCCGCCAATGGCCGCAACGTGCATATGATTGTGCTGGAGGGGTTTCTCGATCCCACCTTGTTGACCAACCTGCCGGAAAAAATCGATCCCGTCCACCCGGAGCTGACCGCCCTGCTGGGAACCCAACAGGGATTTTCCGTCTCCCCGGTCTTTGGCGGCTACACCTCCCAGGCGGAATTCGAGGTCCTGTGCGGCGTGCCGGCCTTCCAGGAGTTTGATGAAATCGAGTTCAACGTCTTCACCGGCGCGGAAACCTATTGCCTACCCAGGATTTTGCATCGCCTGGGCTATCAGACCATGGCCTCCAATGGTTTCAAGCCCGACTTTTTCAATACCATCCCGGCCTATCGCGGCATTGGGTTTGATGAAGTCTATTTTTCCAAGGAGTACACCCCCTCCCTGGAAACCTATCTTTCCAAGGGCGAGGCCAAGGACAACAAATATTTCTTTGACGGCGACTTGTTCGACCAGAATCTCGCCTTCGTGAAGCGGCGCCTGGAGGAGAAAAAGCCGTTTTTCAATTATGTCCTGACCGTTTACGGCCATTTTCCCTTTGAATACGGCTCTCGGGTCGGACCGCCCCGGTTCAAGATGGCGGGAATCCCCTGGGATCTGGAGCGGATCCTCAATCAGCACTATTACCGCGGCAAGGCCCTGGCCGACTATCTGAAGCAACTCATGGCCCTGGACCCCAACGCCCTGATCGTTGTCGTCAGCGATCATCTCCCCCCGCTGGAGGGGGGATTTGGTGCCTATGAAAAATTCGGTTATCTCCAACCCAATCTCGCGGATCGCTTCCATCGCAACCGTTTCCTGGTGTTTCGCGACGGCAAGCTGGAAACCCACGACATTTTCTATCACTTCAACATCTACCGCTTGATCCTGGATTACGTCACCCGCCAGGGCTACTGCCAGGCCCGCTCCTGCGATTTCCGCCACCCCCTCGACAAGGAGACGTTGCGGGACGATTATCGCATCATCATGGGGTTGGCCTCGCGGCCCGTCGCCCCGTGAGTCCTCCCCAAAGCCTCTCCGGCAGCCCTGGTCATTCCCCCTCATACCAGACCCGGGTGAGATAGAGCCCCTGGGGCGGGGCGGTGGCCGCCGCCCGGGTTCGATCCCGCGCCGCCAACAGCTCTCCCAGCCACTCCGGGGGCCGCTCCCTCAGCCCGACCCGGGCCAGGCTTCCCGCCAGATTGCGCACCATGTGATGCAAAAAGGCGTTGGCCGCCACCCGCAGCCGCACTTCGTGATCCTGTCGAACCACCTCCAGGGTCTCCACGGTGCGCACCGGATGGGCCGCCTGACAGGAGGCGGCGCGAAAGGCGGAAAAATCGTGGGTTCCCAGCAATGGGGGCAGGGCGGCGGCCATGGCCGCCTCGTCCAGGGGACGACCCACCCCCCACACCCGTCCCCGATCCAGGGCCGGGGGTTGGCGGCGGTCGAAATAGCGGTAGAGATATTCGCGACGACGGGCGGAAAAGCGGGCATGAAAGGAGGGATCGACCTCTCGGGCCTCCAGGACCGTCAAGCCCCGGGGGGAGAGGGCGTTGAGCGCCCGCACCCAGACCTCCGGTGCCCGGGGGGCGAGGGTGTCGAAGTGGGCGCACTGCCCCAGGGCGTGAACGCCAGCGTCGGTGCGCCCCGCCCCGATCACCGGCGTCGGATGACCGCACAACGGGGCCAGGGCGTCTTCCAACGCCTGCTGCACCGAGGCCAACCCCGGCTGACGCTGCCAGCCGGAGAAGAGCCCGCCGTCGTATTCCAGGATCAGCCGGTAGCGATGGAAGCCCTCCGTGATCACACCGAGGGGGTGTGGGCCGCCGCCGAGGTGCGCGAACGGGCCGCCGGACGGGCCGCCGGTTTGGCCTCGCCGGAGGCCTCCCCTTCTTGGGACGCCTCGCCCCGCTCTTTCTTGGGCGGCTTGCCCAGGGCCGGACGCAAAATTTCCACCCGGTCGCCGGGGTTGAGAATTTGCGCCCCCTCGACGATCTTGCCGAAGATCCCCAGCTTTTTGTCCGCCAGGGTCAATCCGGGAAATTTATCCAGCACGCTGGAGCGCTCCACCGCCTCCAGAGCCGTGGTCCCTTCCGGGGTTTCCAGCTCCATCACCACCTGTTTGCGCGCTTCCGCGTAAGCCACGGTCACTTTCATGCCATCCCTCCCGAAAAAATTTTCCCCTTTTCCCGCCCGTCTCCGACGGGGGGCGGAACCATTCACCCCGCTTCGACGACCAAGCCATGGAAGCGTTTCCCCCGCTCCGGCCTGAAATTCTCCGCTCCTCGACGCGAACCGGCACAGCATAGCCTTATCGCCCGTTTTCTTTCAACCGCCGATGCCGTACAGTGATGACGCTGGAGAGGCCGCAAGCAACAGCCCGCCGCGAACCCCCATCGACAGGAATGCCATGAAGATCTACGCCATTTACAACATCAAGGGCGGCGTGGGAAAGACCACTTCCGCCGTCAATCTGGCCTACCTCTCCGCCGCCGAGGGGGCCCGAACCCTGTTGTGGGATCTGGACCACCAGGGCAGCGCCAGCTACTACCTGTGCGTCAAGCCCAAGATCGAGGGCGGGGCCAAGGAGTTGATCGAGGGACGGCTCAACGTCAACTCGCTGCTGCGCATGACCGGCTACCCCAACCTGGACCTCTTCCCATCGGATATTTCCTACCGCCGCATGGACCAGGCGTTGGAAGAGGAGAAGGATCGTCCCTCCCGCGTGGTGGGCAAGCTGCTCAAGCCGGTGGCCAAGCACTACGATAACCTCTTCCTCGACTGCCCCCCCGGTCTCTCCCTGCTGGCCGAGACCATCTTCGGGCTGTGCGACGTGCTGCTGGTCCCCATGATCCCCACCACGCTGTCGCTGCGAGCCTACAATCGCCTGGTGCGCTTTCTGGTGGACAAAGGGTACAACCGGCGGATGCGCGTTCTCCCCTTCTTCACCCTGGTCCACCCCGACAAGCCCATCCATCGGGTAGTGACGGCCAACGTGCGGGAGAAGCATCCGGTCTTTCTCAAGACCATCATTCCCGACTCCAACATCATCGAGGCCATGGGGGTCAAGCGCTCCCCCATCTTCACCTACGCCCGCCAGACCCCCGACGCCAACAGCTACCGCGACCTGTGGGCGGAAATCAAGGAACGCAGCGGCTGAACGCCTGCTTGGCGAGGCCGCCCATGGCTTGACGGCCTTGGAGAGGTCGCTTCCGCATCGGGGAGGAGGCGGGGGCATCCCCGCCGTCCTCCCACCCCCCCCCATCATACGGTTCCGGGTGCTGGCGCTGCTCGCCCCCGACGGGGTGTTTGTCTTCTTCGTGCCCTGCCCACCTTTCGTTCACCACCGTCGCTGATTCGCTCACCAGGACTCCTCCTGGGATATCTTGTATCTATTCAGCACCCCCTGGTTCACCGCTCCATGAGGGGCTGTGTCGTGTTGC
>JADGAP010000034.1 GCA_015231965.1 Magnetococcales bacterium
ATGACGGTCTATTTTGGGGAATGAGTTCCTTGCTCCATCAATCTTCCAATGCGCCGATCTGAAATGGAATGACTATAAAAGGTGAAGAGGGGGTGTTGGGGGAGGCAGTTCCCTGTCTCCCCCCAAGGTTTTGCTTTAGGCTTTCGCGGCCTGATGCGCTCCAAGAGGAGTGTCAAAGGTTGAATCCCCGCCGATCCCGATCCACATCGCATCGGGCCGCCGGGGGTCCGGGGGGGCTTCCACCCCCGAATCCTGTCGAGTTTATGTTTCTCTCAAGCGTCCCATCCCTTCCGAATGGAAAGGCGGTTGGACGGTTGTGGTTTGGTGCGGAGCCAGGAAACAAAGGCTGGATTCCCGCTTCCGCGGGAATGAGTGCGCCCGCAAGGGCGCTTTATCAGCACGGTGGAATGGTTATACAGCAAGCCACTGGGGAGGATCGTGCGTGGCGACGGTGGGGTGGAGGGGATTCCATCGCCCGGGAGGATGTAATGATATTTATTATTATGTCGAGTGGACCGGAGCGGGAACGGCGTTGGTCCGAGGGGAAACCCGCCCGGCCTGGGCGTGGAGCGCAGGCCGGGCGGAGGATGAGGCGAATCAGGGCGTGACGATGCGCTCGGCCTTGAGGATGGTCACGGTCTCCAGGGGGACGTCCTGGTGGCCGGCCTTGGAGCCGGTTTTGACGGCGGCGATTTTATCCACCACGTCCATGCCGGCGCTCACCTTGCCAAAAACGGCGTAGCCGAAATCCCGCGCCCCGTTGTCGAGGAAGGCGTTATCGTTGAGGTTGATGAAAAATTGCGAGGTGGCGCTGTCGACGGCGGCGGTGCGGGCCATGGCCAGGGTTCCGCGCTGATTTTTCAGGCCGTTGTCGGCTTCGTTCTTGATCGGGGCGCGGGTCTCCTTGCGGCCCATGTCGGCGGTCATGCCGCCGCACTGGACCATGAAGCCGGGGATGACGCGGTGAAAGATGGTGTTGTTGAAAAAGCCGCTCTCCACATATTGGAGAAAGTTGGCCACCGACTTGGGGGCCTTGTCGGCGAAGAGTTCCACGGTGATTTCACCCAGATTGGTGGTCAGACGGACCATCTTTTTCTCCTGTGACGGGGGGGACGAAGGGGGCGTGGGGTCGGCGGCGTGGGCCGGGGCGGCGGCGAATCCCGCCATCAGCCAAGCGATCAGCCAAAGCCCAAGCAGTCGAGTCAATCCGGTCAAGCGCATGGCAAAACACTCCAGGGACAAGGCGACGTGGGTCGGCAACTGGCGGTCACGTCGCGAATGGGGCGTCAGGGTTTGGCGGGGCGGGGCAGGGGGGGGACTGCGCCGCCCTCGGCGGGATTCGCCCCGGGCCCTTGCGGCGCGGTTTGATGGGGCATGCCGGTCTGGCCGACCACGCCCTGCTCTTGGGCCTGCTTGAGCGGATAGGCCGCCTGTTCGTAATTGGGCAGATTTTCCCGCGCCGGGCGTTTGCCCTCCTGGAAGACCACTTTGAACAGTCCCTTCTCGCTGGCGCTGTCCAGAACCATCAAATGGTCGCGGCTGGGGAAGATGCCGACAAAATAGACCAGCAGGTCGTTGAGGATGTTTTCCCGGTCCTGGTCCGAGCGGGCCAGGAACTTGGGACCGGCGTAAAGGTGGATGGCTTTGTCCTGGGGGGGGAAGTGAATTTTGGCGATCTCTTTCGGATCCTTCAGCAATTCGTCCAGCAGTTGATTGATGCGGCGGTTTTCCGTCTCTTGGGGAGAGACGGCTTGCTGTTTGGGGGCGGCGGGTTGAGGGGGTTGGCCCGGGGCGAAAAAGTAGTAACCCAGCCCGGCGGCCAGCACCAGCGCCGCCACGTGACCCACGCCAAATCCCCCCTTGCCGGTGGTGGACGCCGCATCGCCGGGCGTGGCACCGCAATGAGGGCAGGCGGCATCCGCCGGGATCATCTTTTCACATTTCACACAGGTGATTTCCGACATTCTGACCTCCAAAAAACAGGCGAAATCATGGCGCATTCAAGCGGAACGGAGGGGAAAAAGCCTCCCCTCGGCAAATCGTCGGTTCCGGAGGAGGCGAACGAAATGGCGAAGCCTCTACGGGGTCGGCGGCACAATCGAACTCTCCATTATGTGGATGTAAGGCGCGTTCTGGCAAGATGCAAGCGTTGGGCGGCGCGGATTGCACGGTCGGCGCAGGGGGCGCGATCCGCCGACGGGATTCCTGCAAGCCCTCCCTCGGCGGGAAGAAGGGCTTGCGGGCGAGAGGGAGGCGGCGGGGTCAATCGCCGGAGGGGGCGCCTTGTCCGAGATAACGGAACCAGGATTCGGTGGCCTGGGCGATGGATTGGGGGGTCCAGACCGGGGCGGAGCGCCAATCCTCGATCACCGTCAACATGCGGGCCACCCCCTCCTCGAAGGGGACTTGGGGACGCCAGTCCAGCATCTGGAGGATGCGTTGGGTCTCGGCGAAGGTGCAATCCGGTTCGCCGGGACGCTTGGGAATGTGTACCTTGTCGCCGCCCAGCAGCTCCACCAGGCGGTTGACGGTTTGATGGCCGCCGGAGCCGACGTTGAGAGCCACCCCGGTGTGAGGGGAGCGGGCGGCGCTGACGAAGGCGGCGGCCACGTCGGTGACGTAGGTGAAATCCCGGGATTGTTGGCCGTCGCCCACCACGGTGAAGGGTTGAGCGTTGAGTTTCTGCGCCAGAAACACGCCGAAGACCGCGCCGTAGGCCCCGGTGGTGCGGGAGCGGGGGCCGTAGACGTTGAACAGGCGCAACGACAGGGCGGGCAGCTGATAGACCTGCGCCCAATGCAACACCAGCGCCTCGCCGAGAAATTTGGTCAGGGCGTAGGGGTATTGGGGGCGGATTTCGGCGGTTTCGGGGGTGGGGTAGGCGTCGGGGATGCCGTAGCACGACGACGAGGCGGCGTAGACCAAGCGCTTGACCTGATGCGCCCGGGCGGCTTCCAGAACGTGGAGGGTTCCTTGGGTGTTGGTTTCGTAATAGCGCACCGGCTCCTCGATGGAGGGGACGATATCCGCCAGCCCCGCCAGATGAAAGACCCAATCCACCCCCTGGAACAGCGGCGTCAGGGCCTGCCGGTCGCGGATGTCGGCGGGAATGACCGCCAGTTGGGGGTGATGGGCGAAGCTGTGCAAATTTTCCGGGCGACCGGTGGCGAAGTTGTCCACCACCCGCACCGCGTGGCCTTGGGCCAGCAACATTTCCGCCAAATGGCTGCCGATGAATCCGGCGCCTCCGGTGACAAGGGCGATCATGAAAAGCTCCACGACGTGGGGAAGGGTTGAATGGGGAGGAGGAAGGAACAACGGGCCGGATTCACCACGTGCGGGGGACGAACTCCGGCGGGTTGGCGATGGCGACGTCGTCGCTTCCGTGGGTGAGGACGAACAGCCCCTCGTTCGCGGCGAACGCCTCGGCGAACTCCTCGCTGTCGATGCCGATCACCGCGCCGTAGACCGTGCAATCGGCGTAGCGGGGAAAAAAGGTCTTGAATTGGGCCAGCCGTTTCAAGTGACGCTTGACATCCGGAACGCCGAGGGTGCTTTTGACCTCCACCAGCACCACCGCCGACTGGTTGACCACCAGCAGGTCGATCTCCATGGAGGCCCCGTCGTCGGTGCGGGTGCGCACCCGGGGATGGACTTCATGCACGGGAATGCCCCGTTGCGCGAAGAGGCGCTGACAGGCCGGGGCGACCAACCCTTCGAGAAATTTTCCCCATTTGCCCGTCAGGTTGTCCACCATCCGCATGGACTCCTGGAGCTTGCGGTCGCTCTCCTTGAATTGCCGGTCGAGCTCCTGGGCGCGTCGCTCGCGCTCCTCCTTGGCGAGGCGCTCGTCCTCCTCCCTGGCGAGGCGTTCGGCCTCCCTGGCGAGGCGTTCGGCCTCCCTGGCGCGTCGCTCGTCTTCCTGGGCGCGTCGCGCGCTTTCCTGGGCCAGACGCTCGTTTTCCAGGACGCGGCGCTCGTTTTCTTGAGCCCGGCGCTCGTTTTCCTGGACCAGTCGCGCGGTCTCCTGGGCGAGGCGCTCGTTCGTCTCGCGCATGGCGCGCAACTGCCGGTCGGTTTCGGCGCTGCGTTCGCGATTTTCGCGCACCATCTCCTGGAACATTTTCCAGACGTCGTCGAAGGTGACGGTTTCCGACATGGGGGCGCTCCATTGGGGGATCGGACGATTGATCCGACCATTCTATCAAATCGTCGGGCGTCCTTCGACGATTATCCGCGTCGCCCGGGGGGCGGTCGGGAGGGCGATCAGGGCGGGGTTTGGGCGAAACGTTGGATCACCTCCAGCAGCCGCTGTTTTTTGATGGGCTTGGTGAGGTAAAAGTCGCAGCCCGCTTCCTGGCTCCGTTGGGCTTCCCCTTCCAGGGCGTTGGCGGTGAGGGAGAGGATGGGCAGACGATGGGCGGCGGAGGTTTGTTCCTCGTGCAGGCGGATCAGGCGGGTGGCGGTGTAGCCGTCCATCACCGGCATTTGCACATCCATTAGCGCCAGGTCGAAGGATTCCCGGCGCATTCGGTTCACCGCCTCGGCCCCGTCGTCGACACAGACCACGTGATGGGGAGTGTTCTTGAGAAAGGCGCGGATCAGGGTTTGGTTGTCCTCCGAATCCTCCGCCAGCAGGATGCGCAGGGGGCGGATGGCGTCGGACGAGGCCGCTGGATGGCTGTCGGGAAGGCCCGGCAGGGCGGCGGGGGGCGGGCTGATGCGGAAGGGGAGGTGGAAGGTGAAGGCGCTGCCCTGTCCGAAATCACTTTCCACCCCCAATCGTCCGCCCATGCGCTCCACCAACGCCTTGGAGAGGGAGAGCCCCAGTCCGGTTCCCCCGTAGCGGCGGGTGACGCTGGCGTCGGCCTGGGTGAAGCGGTCGAAAATGGTTTCGAGATGCTCCGGACCGATGCCGATGCCGGTATCCTCCACCCGCACCCGGAGGGTGGTGGGGGCGGCCTCGTCCAGGCCGACGCGCACCGTCACGCTCCCCTGTTCGGTAAACTTGACGGCGTTGCTGACCAGGTTCACCAACACCTGACGCAGGCGCAGTTCATCCCCCATGATCCAGGGGGGGAGCGCCGGGTCGACCTCCAGGGTCAGGCGCAGCCCCTTGCCGACGGCGATGACCTGGAGCAGCTCCACCGCTTGGCGGGCGACCTCCCGCAGCGAGATCGGTTCTTCCAGCAGTCGCAACTCGCCAGCCTCCACCTTGGAAAGGTCGAGGATCTGGTTGATCAACTCCAGCAAATTGCCCCCGGCGGTTTGCAACTTGGTGATGTAGTTCCGGCTCTCGTCGTTTTCCGCCGATTCCAGCAGCAGGTCCGCCATGCCCAGGACCACGTTGAGGGGGGTGCGGATTTCGTGGCTCATGGCGGCCAGGAATTCACTTTTGGCGCGACTGGCGTTTTCCGCCGCTTCCTTGGCCTGTTGCAGTTCGGTCTGAATCCGTTGTGATTCGGTGATATCCAGATTGACGCCGATCATCCCCCGCCCCTGGCCGTCGCCGCCGCGCAGCACGGCGGCGGAGACCTGAATGGTTCGCCACTCCCCCGCCGGGGTGACGATGCGGAGCGCCTCGGCGAACTCCCGCATCTCCTGAAACGCCATCCGCAAGGAGGATTCGAGGCGCGCCATGTCCTCGGGTAACACCATGGCGCGCCATTGTTCGTAGGTGGGGGGGGGAGCGGCGGGATCCAGGCCGTACATTTGAAACATCCGCCGGTCCCAGATGAGTCGGCCGCTGGCCGCGTCCCACTCCCACACCCCGATATTGCCGACGGCGGCGGCCAGGGCCAGCCGTTCGTTGGCCACCCGCAACGCCTCCTCCGCCTCCTTGCGCTCGGTGACGTCCCGCCCCACCGATTGAATCTCCCGCAGGGTTCCGGAATCGTCGAAAAAGCCCCGGTTGACGAACTGCATCCAGCGGAGGCGCCCATCCCCCGCCGTGACCCGGTTTTCGATGACCACCACCGGATGGCTCGGGGCGAGTTGCGCCAGCTTCGCCTCGATCATGGGACGATCTTCCGGAATGGCGGAGGGTTTCCAGGAACCATCCCGCAGCGCTTCCTGGGAGGTGTTGAAAAATCGGCAATAGGTTTCGCTGGCGAAGGTGAAGGAGCCCTCCGGGCGAAAGCGGCAGATGAGATCGGTTTGATCCTCCAGCACGGCGCGATAGCGGCCTTCGCTCTCCTGGAGGGCGGCGTTGGCGGCGGTCTGGCGGCGCCAAGCGCGCCAGGTCAACCAGGAAAGAACGAGGCTCACCAGGGGGATCAGCAGCACCAGGGCCGACAGTTGCAGCGTTTCCCGCCGCCATTCGGCCAGATAGTCCTGTTTGGCCAGCCCCACCAGCAGGCGGAAGGGGGTTCCGTCGATGGTGCGATAGGTGAAGGTGCGGGGGATGTGATCCAGCAGGGGGGTGGATTGGAAGGTGACGGGGGATTGGCCCGAGGCGAAGACTTTTTGCAGCGACTCGGTCACGCTCTGGTCGCCGACGGGGACGTCGCTGTCGCTGAGCTTGGTGTGGCGGATGATGAGCCGCAGGGCGTCGTCGCGCAGGGCGATGCTGCCGTGGCGGCCCACGTCGACGGCGGCGAAGAGGCCGGTCAGGCGTTCCAGGGGGAGATTGATGTAGACCACCCCGGCGAAGGCACCGTCGGCCAGGGTCAGGCGGCGGGCCATGGGGAGAACCCACTTTTGCGCCAATCGGGCGAGGACCGGTTCGGAGAGGATCAATCCGGCGTCGGGGTGATCCCGCCCCTGTTGAAAGAAGGGGCGGTCGGAGAGGTCGATGGGCTTGTCGCGGTTGACCCCCGGGCCGTAAAGCAGGCGTCCCTGGGCGTCGGTCATGCGGGGGCCCACCAACTCCGGCAGGCGGGATTGCAGGCGTTCGAGAAAAAACGCCAGCCGTTGGGGGTCCAGCCCCCCCTGATTTTCCAGGTGGGCGACTTCGTCCACCACGGTGAGGAGGGCGAGGTCCACCTGCTGGATCATCCCCCGAATGGACTCCTCCAGGGTTTGGGCCAGGTTGCGAGTGGTGATCTCGGCCCGCTCCTGGAACTCTTGGCGGCTGTTGAGCAGGGCGACGCCGGTCATGGCGAAGGCGGTCAGATTGATCAGCAAGACGCCCACCACCAACCGCGGCAAAAAGGCCCGTGAGGTCTGCGCATCCGAAGAGACGGTTTGCCGCTGGTTCATGGCCCGCATCCTGCCGCCATCCCCTTTTTGGGATTTTTCCGCCGTGGTCGGAACCATCGTCACTCCCCCGGAATCAGGGGAGTCCCGCCGCTAGCAGCCTGTCGGGTTCAGACTCCGCCCGTCATGCAACTCATTGATCATCCATCAATAAATTTTAATTTATTGATGGATGATCAAAATATATTCATTACCATATCAATAGGTTGAAACATATTGATATGGATAATCCGACAGACTGCTCGGCCGATTATCGCACCCCCTTGGAGTGGAAGAACGCCTTGAAGGCCATGTCGGTGCCCATGATGTGTTCGATGAGCCAGCTTTTGGCCAGGGAGAGCAGGTCGATGCCCACGGTAAAGCTGCCGCTTTCGAACTCCTTGACCAGCTCCACCACCGAGGCCACCAATTTTTCGTGGGCCTTGACGTGTTCGGCGAACTGGGGATAGCCGTATTTGCCCATGATCTCCTCCTCCCGCTTGAAGTGGGCGGCGGTGTATTCCAGCAGGGCGTCGAGGATGGGCTTGATCAGGGCGTGGTCATCGCCCTTGCGCAGGGCGCGGTAGAGGGTGTTGACGTAGCCCACCAACTTTTGGTGATCCTGGTCGACGAATTCGATATCCACCTTGAGGGCGTCGTTCCAGGGGAAGATATCCCGGTCTTCGTCCTTTCTGCCCTCGAGATAAATTTCGTCCAGCAGGCGGAAAAGGTTGTTGCGATTCCGGTCGAAGTGGGCGAGCCCGTCCATGGCCTCTTCCCTGGCCCCGGCGAGGGTCTGTTCGAGGATGCGGCGGCCCAATTCGTGGAGTTCGTGATGGACCTGTTCCATCTCCTTGAAGATGGGAATATGGCCCATGCGCTTGCGTCCGGTCGCCTCGATCCAGCGGCCCAGGGCGCAGTCGGTGGCGGGCATGGAATGGCGGGCTTCGGCGGAGACGCGGCCATTGACCGCCTGCACCAGGGCCAGGTGCCAGTTGAGGTGGCCTTCCATGATTTTGCGGATGTTGAAGGGGGGCATGCCCGCATCCAACTCCAGTTGGGCGGCGTAGAGCCCCTCGCTGCGGTGTTGCAACACCACGCCCATGCGGTCGAAGTTGCCCACGGCGCAGCGCAGCAGTTCGACGGTGCGGGTGGCTTCCATCATTTTGTTTTGCACGTTGCGGTAGACGGCGCTGGTCTCTTCCACCGCGTGGTTCATGGATTGGGCGTAATCCAGGGCCTCCTGGCTCTTGCTGGCGACGTCGGAGGCGGCGCGGGCCCCATCGGAGGCGGAGCGGGCCACCTCCTGGGTGCCGGTGGCGGCCTCCAGGGCGGCGCGGGCCACGTCGGAGGCGGCCAGATTGAGCTCCTTGGCGGCGTGGGTCACCTCCTCGGCGGCCCCGGAGACCTGGGTCATAGAGTCGGAAATTTTTTGCGTCGCCGCCGACTGCTCATCCACCGAGTGGGTGATTTCCAGGTTGGCGTGGTTGATGGCCCCGATGATGCCGGTGATGGTTTCGACGGCGCTGGCGGCCTCCCGGGTGTTGCCCTGAATTTCGTCGATGCGTTGATAGATCATCTGCGTGGCTTCGCCGGTTTGACGGGCCAACTCCTTGACCTCGTTGGCCACCACGGCGAAGCCCTTGCCCGCGTCGCCGGCACCCGCCGCCTCGATGGCGGCGTTGAGGGCCAGCATGTTGGTCTGTTCGGCGATGCTGTTGATCACCTCCACCACTTTGCCGATCTCTTGGGCCGAGGCGGCGAGTTTGCGCATCACCTCGTGGGTGGAGCGGGCGGCGCGGTCGGCCTTGTCCGACTCCTGGCTGGCCAACTGGCAGCGTTGCCGCACCTGGGCCAGGGCACCGTTCATCTCCCGCACCGATCCCGCCACCGATCCCACCGAGCGGTTGACCTGCTCCAGGTTGCGGTTGACCCCGTTGAGATTGGCGGTGATCTCTTCCGCCGCCGAGGCCATGGTGGCGATGTTGGCGCTGGCCTGTTCGGCGGCGGCGGCGATGGTGGTGATGTTTTGCGAAAGCTGATTGGCGGCGGCGGAGATGCCGTGGACGTTGTCCACGGTGCGGCCCACCCCATCCTCCAGGGTGACGATTTCAAAGCCCAGTTTCTGGTTTTCGCCGATCACCGCCAGCACCACCTGGTGGGAGGCCTCGGTGTCGGAGTTGACCAGGTCGCGGATGCGGATGATCTGCTGGGCGGTGGCGGTCATGCTGGCGGTGTGCAGCACGATTTGCCGCAGGAGCCGTTGCAGTTGTTCGCCCATGGTGTTGATCTGGTGGGACATGCGGCCCAGTTCGTCGCCGCTCAGCTCGCCTTCCACCCGGGCGGTGAGTTGGCCGTCGGCCATCCGCCCCACCACGGTCTGCACCTGCACCACGGTCCGGGTGATGCGTCGGGTGAGCAGCACGACGGAGAGCAGCCCCAGCGCGAACGCCCCCAAGGCCAGACCCAGGGCGGTTTGCGAGGTGCGGGCGGCGCTGTGTTCGATCTCCTGTTGCAGGGTGGTCATGTTTTGTTCGGCGTGTTTGATGTTTTCTTCCACCACCGGCTCGATCTCATGCACCGCCTGGCGCATTTGGTCGGAGAGTTGGGCGATTTCGTCGTTCTTGCCCATCAACAGCCGCAGGTCGGTGAGGTAGACGTCCAACTGGCGGACCATGACGTCCCGCTCCTCCTGGGGGACGCTGGACTGCTCCAGGCTGGATCGGATCCCCTTGACCTGCTCCTCGGCTTTTTGCACGTATTTTTTGTCCAGGCGCAGCAGGTAGTCTTTTTCGTGCCGCCGTACCATCAGCAGATCCCGCTCCAGATTGGGAACCGAGTGGAAGGAGCCCAGGCGATATT
Source organism: Magnetococcales bacterium (assembly GCA_015231965.1). Lineage (GTDB taxonomy): Bacteria > Pseudomonadota > Magnetococcia > Magnetococcales > JADGAP01 > JADGAP01. The sequence continues at coordinate 10,039 of JADGAP010000034.1, forward strand.
TTTTCGCCTGCTCCTCCAGGGCGTGGGCCGATTTGCGCAGTTCCCCTTGCAGGCCGGATTCGTGATCCAGGCCCCGCAGCTTCCACGCCTTGGCCAGGTTGTGGAAGGAGCTGTTATAGCTTCCCATCATGCGGGCGATATTTTCGCCGGCCTTGGGGCCGTCGGGGTCGAGGGCGGAAAGGGCCTTGGCTTCCGCCTGGACTTTTTCGCTCATCTCCTTCACCCGTTGCACGTATTTCAGATCGAGGCGGAGGAGAAAATCCTTTTCCGAGCGACGGGCCTCCAGCATGGCCCGGCCGATGGTCTGGGCGTGGGTCTTCTCCTGCCCGTAGACCCCCAGCAATCGTTGGTATTGTTGCAGCGTTCCTTGCAGGGTCAGGTGATACTGCCCCACGGTGAGCAGGAACAGGATTCCGGAGACGCCGAAGCCCAGTCCGATTTTGGCGCCGAGTCGCAGGTTGCTGAAAAAGCGGCCCATGAAGGATACCCGTAGGTTGTGAGGTAGGGAAGCTTGTGGGGAGGGGAATCAGGACTCGTGGATAATGTAATGGGAGGAGTCGATGGGGCGCAAGTCCGCGATACGATTCAGTCCGGGCATTTTACCCATTTTCCGGTTAAAGCCCAACTGAAATGGATCAATGGGGGATATTTCTTTCAATGTTTAGATGATGTATAAATTTTTTATAAATGATTTACGTCAAAATTTAATAAAAAAAGGAACCCGCGACGGAGGGTTCCTCGGAATCCAAGTGTTACTTTGTGATGTGTTGTTCAACAGGCCCTAATGTCCGTTGACCGACCAGTTGTAGGGCAAGTCGGCGGCGGGAGAAAACGATGCGGGAAGATCCGTGCGATAGCGTTGCAGGAACGGGGCGACGCCGCCCTTGAAATCCTCCTCGAACCAGGAAAAAATGCGTGAAACCCGCACCTTGTCCCCTTCCAGGGTCAGCCCCTTGGCGGGATTGCGGAGGAAGGTGAGCGCCTGATCGTCCAACTGCCGCTCCAATTGGGCGGCGGTGTAGGGTTCGTGGCGCAGGTCGGGGCAGGAGAGGGAGGCGCAGACGATGGCCAGATGGAGGCGCGGTTCCCCCATGGGGCGGAGGATTTGGTGTTCCAACTCGTCCAGGGTGACGGTTCGCCCGCCCAGCCGCCCCGCCTCTTTTTTCCACACGGGCACCAGGAAGTTTCCCACCTCCTTGATGCTTGCCACGGGCCAGTGATCCAGCACCATCTTGAGGGCCAAAATATTATAGGCGTTGATGTAAAAGGCCAGTTTTTCCGAAGAGCCATTGAGCTTGGCCGGATCGAAGGCGGCGAGGTTTTCCACCAGTTGGGAAAATCGCCCGTCCAGCTTCAGCGCCGAATAGTTTACCCACGCCAACTCGATGCCCTGGGCGGTGTGGCGGCTCAGGTTCTGTTGCAGAAGCTGGGCGTAGGGGGTCCAGTCGGGCTCTTCGGCCAGCGCGGGGGAGGAGAGCAGCAGCAGCGCCGCCCCCGTCAGCCCAAGGAGGAGGCGCCGGGGGAGAGACATGAGCCTATCTCCGAATGGGGAAGAGGGAAGATCAGGGGGTCGCCTTGATCCGGCGGGGATCGTGAGGGGAATCGAAGAGGGGGGCGGCATCGTTCTCCAGGCGGTCCACGATCCAGCCGCCGATCTTTTCCATGGTGACGGCGAACCCCTGCCCAAACAGCGACAGGATGGCGGAAACCAGGGCGCCGGTCAGCAGAATTAGCGAGGAAAAGACAAGACGCTGAAACACCAGGCTGCACACTCGATAATAGATGCGGTCCAATTCCCGCCGTTCGTCTGGGGGCAGCTTTTCCAGGGCGGAACGCCAAGCCTTGGAAAAGGAGGGTTCACGGTCCTTGAGCAGGGAGTGTTGGTTGTAGCGAATGCGCGTGATGAAGAAGGTCCACGCCTCGGTGCGGTGGCCAAAACGGATCAATTGATTGATCAAGCCTTCCATCAAAACATAGGCTTCATGATCGAACAGTCCGGATTCTCTCCCCACGCCGTCAAACAGGTGGTCACGCAGGGCGAAGAGATCCTGCCGGAAACGATCCACGAAATAGGGCTGAAAGCCGTAAAACCACAGCGCCCACAGCCCGACGAGAGAGATCATCAGGGAGAGCGGCTCGGCGACATTGACGTTCGCGGCCATGTCAGGCGTCCTCCGGATTGGTGTTTCCACGTGGAGTTAGACCACTGGTCGAGCGATTTGGATTCAATTCTTGGTCCAACTGACGTCCACTGACTCATGAATAATTCAACCGGATTCGCGATGCAATTCTTTTTATAGTCGTTCCAATTGAGTTGTGTACATCACGGGATGACCTCTATAGTCGTTCCAATTAAAAATGGCGCATTACCCCAAGCGGTGTTGGGGGAATGCAACCAACCCTCCCCCACGAAAACGTCATTCCCGCGAAGGCGGGAATCCAGGCTTGTACGCTTTTTTTACAGTCGTTCCAATCAAGAATGAAGCCATGTCTTTCGGCTCAATGATCCCCCAACTCGTTTTCCCGTCATTCCTACGCCGATCAAGAAGGCTGCCGACGCATGCGCCCATACGTCATGAAAAGGCGTCCAAGCCTGGATGCCCGCCTGCGCGGGCATGACGGTTCATTTCTTGAGTGGGTTCCTTGCTACCCCAAACTCTTGATGTGCCAATCTTAGATGGAACGACTATAACGTAGGATTCCTTGAAAATCGGGTCGCCTCCGGCGACGACTGGGCGCGCTACGTCGAAGCAAAAAACGCTTCGGCTTCACTTGAAAGCGCGCCAAAAGACAAAATCAAAAGCAACGGCGAAGGTCAAAACCCCAGGGCTCCGCCCTGGACCCACCAGGGGGATGATCCCCCTGGACCCGCAGTCGCAAAAGCGGCATGACACAGACCCCGCATGGAACGGATTGAATCAAGGAGTGCGGAATAGTTACTGAACTTGCAATAAAAGGTAGGGGTGTGGGGGAGTTCTCTCCCCCACGGTTTTTTATTTGGCCCGGCGGATCACCGCTTGGCCAGCCGTTGGGCGGGATATTTGGCGCGGGCGGAGTCGGGGGCGAGGAGGCGAGAGGCGCGAACGACGCGGATGCCGCGTCCTTCGAGGCCGGGGAGCCAGCGATCCAGGGCGGCGAGGGTTTCGGGGTAGGGGTGGCCGATGCCGACGGCGGAGCCCCGATCCCGGGCCACCCGCTCCAGCAGGCGCAGTTGGTTGAGGATGGCGTTCACGTCGTGGACGTTGTCGAGAAAAATATCCCGCTGGGCCCGGGGGACGCCCTTGTTGGCGGCGGCGGCGAAGGCCGCCGAGTGGGCGGCGGTGCGGCTGTCGACGAAGAAGAGCCCTTTTTCGGCCAGCACTTGCATCACGCTGTCCATGGCGGGGCGGTTGGTGGTGAGTTTGGAGCCCATGTGATTGTTGACGCCCACCGCCTCGGGAAACTGCGCCAGGTTGGCGTTGAGGACGCGGCGGATGGCGTCGCTGTCCATGCCGGTGAGCAGGGCCCCCGGACCGGGGTTCATGGAGGGATACTGGGCCGGTTCCATGGGCTGGTGGAGAATGATCTCCTTGCCCTGGGATTTTCCGAGGGAGGCCACCTCGCGGGAGGCCCCGCCGCCGGGGAGGATGGCCAGGGTGATATCGGCGTGGAGCTTGGCGATGCCCTTGGAGACCGGTTCGTTGTAGCCCAGATCGTCGATGATCACCGCCACGGGAACCACTTCGCCGGGGGCGGCGCGGGGCGCGGGGGAGGTTTTGGGTTCCGGCTCCTTGGCCGTCCGTTGGTTCGGTTCGTCGGCGAAATGCTCTTCGTAGAGAATGGCGGCGGGGGTGGGGCTGGGTGGGGCGTCGGCTTTTCGTTCGTCGGCGCCCATCCGGCGGGCGGGGGCGGATTGCCCCTTGGGCGTGGGGGTGGAGGTGGCGTAGCCGATGCCCGACCGGGGGGTGGAGTGAGCCCTGGCCTCCTGAATGGCCAGATCATCCCGGGACTCCTGGGCCAGGGGGGGGATGGCGGGGGCTTCCAGGGGGTCCAGGGAGCCGGCCCGCCACCACGCCAGGGCCACCAGGGCGGTCAGCGCCGCCACCAGTGCGGCGGCGATCCAGCGATCCCGCCGGGGGGTGGAAGCGGGGGGGCGCCGCCGCCGGGGCGGGGGGGAAGAGGGGGGATGAGAAGCCACGCCGCAACCTGCCGGGAGAGATTAGGGGTTCGCGCCGTTGGTCGCGCCGCCGTTGGTCGGAGACGGGGCGGCGGCTTCCTGTTGGAGCAGCCCCTGGCCGGGGATGGGCGGATTGGGGCCGGTGAGCAGCTCCAGGGCCCGTTGCAGTTGCACGTCCTCCTTGGCCCGCCCGGTGATCCGGTCCATTTTTTCCGGCGGGATGTCCGTCGAGTCGCCGTCGCCATCGTCCGGGTCCAGCGGTCCGTTGAAGGGGGGGGCGTTTTCGTCCTGCTCCTGGGGTTCGGAAGCGGCGGGCGGGGCGGTGTTCGCCTGGGAGGGTTCTCCGGCGTTTTTCAGGTGGCCCTTGAGGTCTGCCTCGGTGGTGCGTTTGGCGTTTTTCTTTTTGCCGTTGGGGTCTTCCAGCACCAGGTCGGGGACGATGCCCTTGGCCTGGATGGAGCGCCCGTTGGGGGTGTAGTACTGGGCGGTGGTGAGCCGCAGTCCAGAGCCGTCGCTCATCGGGATGATGGTCTGAACCGACCCCTTGCCGAAGGATTGGGTTCCCAGGATCACCGCCCGTTTGTGGTCTTGCAGCGCTCCGGCGACGATCTCGGAGGCGGAGGCGGATCCGGAGTTGATCAGCGCCACCATGGGGACGCCGGCGGCCAACTCTCCCTCCTGGGCCTCGAAGGACATGAACCGGCCCGGTCCCCGCCCCTTGGTGTAGACGATCAGCCCTTCGTTGAGAAAATCGTCGGACACCGAGGCCGCCTGATCCAGCAGCCCCCCCGGATTGTTGCGCAGATCCAACACCAACCCCTTGAGCCCGTCGGAGCCGGCCTCTTGTTTCAACTCCTCCAGCGCCTTGGTCAGCAGGCCGTGGGTCTGTTCGTTGAACTGGATCAAGCGCACGTAGCCGATGCGATTCGGCTCCATCCGCCATTTGACGCTGCGCACGTTGATGATCGCCCGGGTCAGGCGGAAGACCAGGGGGGTGGGGCGTTTGTCCCGAACCACGGTCAGGTCCACTTGGGATCCGGGCTTGCCGCGCATTTTGAGCACGGCGTCGTGCAGCCCCATGTCCTGGGTGGTCTCCCTGTCAATCTTGATGATCAGGTCGCCGGGCTTGACCCCCGCCTTGTAGGCTGGGGTGTCCTCGATGGGGGACATCACCTTGATCCCCCCCTCGCCGCGCACGATTTCGATCCCCAGACCGCCGAACTTGCCGGAGGTCTCCACCTTCATCTCCTTGTAATGATCGGGGGTGAGGAAGGAGGAGTGGGGATCGAGGGAGCGCAGCATGCCGTCCACCGCGCCGTAGAGCAGCTTTTGGTCGTCCACCTCTTCGACGTAGCTTTGCTTGACCTGGGCGTAGACCTCGGAAAGCACCTTGAGTTTGTCGTAGGTGAGTTGGCTCATCGCCAGCACGGAGGGCATGGCACCGTGCAGGCCGAACAGGGCGGCGGCGGTGACCGCGCCGATCAGGATGGGACGTTTGCCGTGAAACCAGCCGTTCATCAATCGGTTCTCCGGCGCCGTGAGGGGCGCGCGAAAAGAGAAGGGTAGGGTGGGGTTCAGCCCCCGGCGGTCAGCCAGGGGCGGGGATTGATCGCCTCGGAGCCTTGCCGCATTTCGAAGTAGATTCCCGGTTCCTCCATGGAGCCGGTGTCTCCCGCCTCGGCGATGCGCTCCCCTTCCTCCACCCAATCCCCTTGGGAGGCGCGCAGTTTGCGGTTGTGGCCGTAGAGGGAGAAGTGATGATCTCCATGGTCCAATATTAGCAGCAATCCGTAGCCGCGAAACCAGTCGGCGTAGACCACCCGACCGCGAAAGATGGCGTGGACCTCCGTTCCCTCTGGCTGGGGCAGGAAGATCCCGGGGGGATGTTCCTTGCGCGGTCCCTTGGCGGGGGGGGGCAGCTGGCCCTTGCGCTCCTCGATGCGTCCGAAGGAGGTCTCCAGGGCGACGGCGGCGGCCAGCTCCTGCTCCAGTTGTTCGATAAAACTGGTCATCTCCCGCCGGGCCTGCTGCAACTCTTCCACCTGTTGCTGGCGCAGGGACTGCTCCTTGCGCAATTTATCCAGCCAAGCGGCCCGTTCGCCCCGTTTGGCGGCGGCGGCTTTTTGCTCCAGATCCAGGGAGGCGGTCAGCTCCTCCAGACGTTGGATCCCTTCCCGTCGTTCGGCGGCGGCGCGGCGGAGTTTGTCCAGGGTTTCGTGATAGCGGGCGAACCCCTCCTGGCGGGCGGTGACCAGATAGCCGAAATAGCGCATTCCCTGCCGCACCTGACCGATGCTCCCGCCGGAGAGGGCCACCCGCAGTGGGGCCTGACCTCCCATGGCGTGGACCATGCGCAAATGTCCAGACAGGGCGGCCTTGCGTTCCTTCAACTCCTGCTGGCTGTTGTCGATGCGGTATTGCAGCTCCTTGACCCGCTTTTGCGCCGCATCCTTTTGCCCCACCAGCTCTTCCCGCCGTTGCGCCCCCTCGCTCAGACGCTTGTCGAGGGATTCAAGTTCCCCCAGCAGATTGCGCTCCGCGCCCTTGGCCTTGCGCAACGCCTCCTGTTCGGCTTGGATGCGTTGGGTGATGCGGGCCAGTTCGGTTTTGCGGGATTTCAGCTCCCGCATTTCGGGCTTGGCGGGCTCCCCCGCCGCCGCCGGGGGCGTCCATCCCAGCCATCCGCAGGCGAGCAGGCAGTATACCATCCGAAGGGGGGGGAAAAAAGCGGCGTTTCGGGTCATGGCGGAAGGGCGTGGGGTCCGATTCACCGGGAGATCTCGTTATCACGGCCCAGCGGATGGCGGGGCGAGGGTCAAGGGGGCGGGTCGGCGAGGAGAAGCTGGTCGAAACGGGCCTCCAGTTCGGGGGGAAGGGCGTCGTCGGGGGCGCTCAGGGCGTGTCGGACCAGCTCCTCGGGGAGCCGCGAAAACCATCGCGGGGTGGGGGCGAGGGCGAGGTTGAGATCGTTGGGCTCGAACTTTTCCAACCCGTCGCCGTAGCGCCGCTTGTTTCGCCCCAGAATGGTCCGGGCGGCCCGGGAGTTGAAATACAAAAAGAGATAGTCGATCCAGGGTTCCATCTCGTGATGGGGATGAAAACCATGAAAACAGGTGAGGTGGAGGGCTCGCGCCCGGTTACGCACCACCTTGAACGCATTCCGGGAAAAGACGCCGAACCACAACGGGGCCGGGGTTCGTTTTTCCAGCCGATGCCAGGGGTTGCGGTTGCGGGTGAGATAGCGTTGGTGAAACCCTTCCGCCTCTCCCCAAGCCACGTAGGCCGTCGCGGTCTCGTCCAGGGGGGCGACCAAGTTGACCAGCAGCAGGCGCTCCTGGCGGGCCAGCAACCCTTGCAGCGCCGCCTCGTCCAACACCCCGCCCGTCACTTGGGCGCTGCGGCTGATGCAGGGGAGGAGATGGGTGGGGGAGAGCCCCATCGCCTCGGCCCGTCGCTGGTTGACGATGAAAAAGGCGTTGGCCCCGGTGGCGATGCCCCGACTGAAGGTTCCATAATAGTTCAAGTGGCGCAGATCCGGGAAAGAAAAATCGTGCCGTGTCGTCTCAAAGCGGTTCAGCCATTTTTCCGACGGAAGAAGCCCTTCCGGAGGGACGAGGGCCTTGGCCGGATGGTTTAGGATCTTCTTGAGATCCTCCAGCCGCGACGCGGTGTGAAAGGCCACTGGGTCGCGCCGACCGTCCCGGGCCGCCAGCAGGATGCCCAGGGTGGTGATGGCGTCAGGAAAAGCCTCCTTTTCGCAGTCCAGGCGGATGATCGCCTTGAGCAGGCCGTTTTCCAGCAGCGCCTGTTTGATGGTTTCGCCGTATCCCGTATTGAGGAACTCCAGGGGCATGAGGTAAGCTAACCGGCCTCCTTCCTCCAGTTCGGAGAGGGATTTGAGGAGAAAGGCGGAGGCGATGTTGGTGTATCCCGGCAGTTTGACGCCCAACTGCCGCTGGAAGGCGGCGAGCACCTCCTTGCGGTTGACAAAGCGTTGAAACCGCAGGTAGGGCGGGTTGCAGACGATGCCGGGGCGGCGGATTTCGCTCCAGTGCAGCAGATAGTCGGTCCAGTGGATGAGAGGGGGGGAGCCGTCGCCGTTCTGCTGGTAGAAGGCGAGGATGTTTTCGTCCAACTCCGTCCCGGAGAAGGGGATGGCGGGATCGATGGCGCGGGTGGCCTGATGAAAGGCCCCCAGGCCGAAGGCGGGATCGAACATGGCCCGCGCGCCGCCTTGCAGGATCCATCGGCACATGAAATCGGCGATGGCGGGGGCCGTGAAATATTGCCCCCATCGTTTGCGATGGGCGAGACCGGCGGAGGCGCTGTATCGGACGGAAGTCATTATATCGTTGAGTGATCTAGGGTTATTAATTTTCCGTCTACACGTAGACTCATGGCCTGTGAGCGGAGTATACCGTCCGTTGGGTCATGGAGAACGGTAATGAACATTATGCATGAGTCGAGGCGAAGGGAAAAGCTCTCTTGTCATGGATGTCATGAATCTCATCACCCGTGATCGCCGCGTGTCGTGGCACCCGTTCACCCAGGAGGCGCAGGCCCCGCCGCCGGTTCCCATCGTGGCGGGTCGGGGGGCGTGGTTGATCGGGGCGGACGGTCGGGAGTACCTGGATCTCATCAGTTCGTGGTGGGTGACGCTGCACGGGCACGCCCATCCGGAGATCGCCCGGGCCATCGCGAAACAGGCGGAAACCCTGGAGCAGGTGATCTTCGCCGGGTTCACCCACGAACCGGCGGTGCGCCTGGCGGAGGAGCTGCTCGCCCGCTTGCCGGGGCTGAGCCGGGTTTTTTACGCCGATGACGGCTCCACGGCGGTGGAGGCGGCGTTGAAGATGGCCTGCCAGTTCCATCTCAATCGGGGGCATCGGCGGCATCGTTTCGCCGCCTTCGAGGGGGGGTATCACGGCGACACGGCGGGGGCGATGTCCGCCGGGCGCTCCACCGGGTTTTTCGACGCCTTTGAATCGATGCTGTTCCAGGTGGATCGTCTGCCCTACCCCGCCACCTGGGAAGGGGATGACGAGGTGGAGGGGCGGGATTCGGCCTGTCTCCAGGCCCTGGACGACTATCTGGCCGAACACGGCGCGGATTGCGCCGCCCTCCTCGCCGAACCGCTGGTGCAGGGGGCCTCCGGCATGCGGATGAGTCGTCCCGTCTTTTTGCGGCGGGTGATGGAGCGGTGTCGTCGGGCGGGGGTGCTGTTCATCGCCGACGAGGTGATGACCGGCTTCGGTCGCACCGGAACCCTCTTCGCCTGTGAACAGGCGGGGCTGACGCCGGACCTGATCTGCCTCTCCAAGGGGCTCACCGGGGGATTTCTCCCCCTGTCGGCGGTGGTGGCGCGGGAGGAGATTTATCAGGCCTTTCTCGGCGACTCCTTTCACACCGCTTTCGCCCACGGCCATTCGTTCACCGCCAATCCCCTGGGGTGCGCCGCCGCCCTGGCCTCGCTGGAGCTGCTGCGGCAAAACGACTCCTTGCGCCGGGTGGGGGAGATCGAGGCGCTGCATCGACGGTGGCTGGCCGAGCTGGCGGGGTTCCCCGGAGTCCTGCGGCCCCGGGTGCGGGGGGCCATCGCCGCCTTCGACCTGCGGGATCCCAACCCGGGCTATCACGCCGCCGTCGGCCCCAAGTTGAGGGCCTTTTTCCTGGAACGGGGGCTGGTGGTGCGTCCCCTGGGCGAGACGGTCTATCTCTCTCCGCCCTTCTGCATCACCGACGCGGATCTGCACCGGGCGTGGGAGGCCATGGCGGAGGCGGCCCAACGGTTCGGAGGTTGACAACATGGGGAAAATCGGGGCACATTTTCCCTCGTGGCGCACGGGGGGGGGCGAACGGCGTGCCGGGAGCCCCGGACCCGGTGGGGCGTGGCCTTCGTCGCAAACGTTGTTCCCATCGCGTCCCCGCGCGCGATCCCTCGTGATTGTTGGACGAAAGCGAAATGGATTTCGTCGAGGCGCGGTCGTTGGGGCGGAATCGCCTCCCCCGGTTTGAAAGGGAAGTTCCCCGGGGGTGAAAAAAGGTTAAACTCCCACCGTCCGACGGACGATGAATGGTGCTAAGGGGGCTGGGGTTGGCCCCGCGACAATGATCAACCCACCCATAAGCCACGGAAGGCTAAACCGGTTCCCCTCGCCGGGCGTACCAACCCTGGAGGTAGAGAGATGGCGCTTTATATCAACACCAACGTGGCGTCGATCAACGCCCAGCGGAATCTGCAAAAATCCACCAACATCCTGGGCAAGACGTTCAATCGCCTGGCCTCGGGGCTGCGCATCAACTCGGCGGCGGACGACGCGGCGGGGTTGGCGGTCAGCACCCGCATGACCTCGCAAATCAAGGGCATGAACCAGTCGGCGCGCAACGCCAACGACGCCATCTCTCTGGTGCAGGTGGCGGAAGGGGCGATGGACGAAACCACCAACGCCCTGCAACGCATCCGCGAACTGTCGGTCCAGGCGTCCAACGACACCGTGACCACCAGCGACCGGGAAAGCCTGCAAAAAGAGGTCAGTCAACTGCTCAACGAAATCGACCGGATCGCCAACAACACCCGGTTCAACAACATCGATCTGTTGACCGGCGACTTCTCCAACAAGGAGTTTCACGTTGGGGCTCAATCCGGTCAGGTGATCATGTTCTCCATCCGCAGCGCCCGCATCTCCAGTCTGGGAGTTTCGGGGGTGAGCATCACCACCATCAGTCTGGCCAACTCGGTCATCACCATGGTGGATGCGGCGCTCAACAGCATCTCGGACATCCGGGCCACCCTGGGTTCGGTGCAAAACCGCTTCGAGTCGGTGATCGCCAACCTCAACAACGTGGTGGAAAACCTCTCCGCCGCCAACTCGCGGATTTTGGATGCGGACATCGCGGTGGAAACGGCTACCATGACCAAAATGTCCATTCTGCAACAGGCGGGTACGGCGGTATTGGCCCAGGCCAACCAGCAGCCCCAACTGGCCCTGCAACTGCTTGGTTAAGCGCGGGGTGGACCCAACCCCCCCGGGCGAGGTCGATCCCCACGAAATACAAGGCTCGGCGACAACCGGCCGGAGGAGAAAAAGCCCGCTCTCGCAGCGGGTTTTTTCTTGCCCGAAAGGGGGGAATGGGCCATTTTCCCCCTTGAGCCGCGCCATTTTTTTCCCGCACGCTGAAAATCGTGTATCATCCCCTCGCCGGATGGTTGCGAGAAGAGGAACAGGCGCCTCCCCCCTCCACTCGACAGGAACGGCGGGCGCGCGATGGAACGGCGGGCGGGAAAGCCGCGCTTACTGGACGGGAGTTCCCCTTGATGACCCCTCTGGCGGCCTACGACGCCTTTTTGACGGATCGCGCCGCCCGGATGCGCTTGCGCCAGTTGCGCCCCACCGCCCCGGGAGCGCCGGGTCGGATTCGGGTGGGGGGGCGGGAGCTGCTCAACTTCGCCAGCAACGACTATCTGGGGTTGAGTCGGCATCCGCTGCTGGTGGAGCGAGCCCGGGCGTGGGCCGCCGAATACGGAACGGGGAGCGCCGCCTCCCGCCTGATCTGCGGCGACCTGGAGCTGTTCGGACGGGTGGAATCCCGTCTGGCGGCGGGCAAGAAGGTGGAAGCGGCGTTGATTTTCAACACCGGTTTTCAGGCCAACGGGGCGATTTTGGGGGCGTTGCTGGATCGTGGGGTGTTGGGGGGGGAGCCCCGGGTCTACGCCGACCGGCTCAACCACGCCAGCCTTCATGGGGGCATCCAGGCTGCCGGGGCGCGGCAGATTCGCTACCGGCACAACGATCTCAACCATCTGGCCGATCTTTTGCATAGGGATCGTTACGCCCCAGGGGCGCGATTCATCGTCAGCGAGTCGGTGTTCAGCATGGATGGGGATCAGGTGGACGCCGTCGCCCTGGCCGCCTTGGCCCGGGAGCATGACGCTTTTCTCTACCTGGACGAGGCCCACGCCACCGGGGTGTTGGGGGAGAACGGCTTCGGACTGGCGCAAAACGGGCTGGCGGATCTGGCCATGGGCACCTTCAGCAAGGCGCTGGGGGGGTTCGGGGCCTACGCCGCCTGCGGTCGACGGCTGCGGGAGTACCTGATCAACCGCTGCGCCGGTTTGATCTACTCCACCGCCCTGCCCCCCGCCGTGCTGGGGGCCATGGACGCCGCCCTGGAGCTGCTCCCCTCCCTGGAGGAGACCCGACGCGCCCTGCTGACCGGGGCCGAGGCGTTGCGTCGAGCCCTGCGGGATTCGGGGTTGGAGACGGGAAACTCCACCACGCCCATCATCCCGGTGATGGTGGGGGAGGATGGGGCGGCCTTGGCGATCTCCCGGCGGTTGGAGGAGGAGGGGGTGTGGATTCCGGCGGTGCGTCCCCCCGCCGTTCCCGAGGGGACCGCCCGGTTGCGGCTCTCCCTCACCGCCCATCACGGTCCGGCGGAGCGGGAGGCGGCCCTTCGGGCGCTGCTGCGGGCCATGGCGGGGGCGTAAGCTAGGATGGGTTCGGATGCGCTTGAATCGTTACTTCTACCTTGTCGGATTCAACGGGACTGCGGGTCCAGGGGGATCATCCCCCTGGCGGGTTGTAGAGCCTGCCCCCGCGAAGGCGGGGGGCGGAGCCCTACGGTTTTGACCTTCGCACTTGTCTTTTGGCGCGTTTCCAAGAGAAGCCAAAGCGTTTTTTGCTTTGGCGCAACGCGCCTCTCGTCGCCGCAGGCGACCCGATTTTTACGGAACTATCCCTTTCGATGCAGCGTATCGTGGCGTTTTGGTTAGGGCGGGGAGGGGGGAAACGTGGGCGTGGATCACTCCTTTTATCGATGGATCGGGCGGGTCGCCGGGCTGGGCGCGGCGCTGGCGGGCGTGGCGGCGTGGGCGGCGGAGATGCCGCAACTCACCCCCGCCGCCGGGTCCGCCATTTCGCTCCAAACGGTGCTGGAGGCCACCCTCCTCGGTCAGCCGGACCTTTTGCTCAAACGCGCCGACGTGGAGAGCAAGAGCGGGGCACTGCAAGCGGCGGACGGGGCCTTCGACGTCACCCTGTCGGGCAAGGGATCGGTGGAGCGGACCAACACCCTGCTGGCCCTGGCCGATGCGTCCAGCACGAATCGCCGCACCGGGGGCGACAAGTACATCGCCGAGGCGGGGGTGGGGAAAAAATGGCGCAGCGGCGTCCAAACCGATGGAACCTGGACCACCACCCGGCTGGATGAAAAAATTCGTCCCAACCGGGACAACACGGTGCAGAGCGATGTCACCTTCAAGGTAACGGTCCCCCTGGGCAAGGGGCGGGAAGATTCCACCATCGCTGCGGAGGAGGGGGCCAAGGCCGATCTGGAGGCCGCGAAGCTGCGGCTGCGTCACGCCGCGGCGACCAACATTCAGGTGGCGGTGGCGGCCTATTGGGACTATCTGGAAGCGTGGATCAAGGTGAAGGTGCAGCAGGAGGCGGAGGATAAATCCCGCAAGCTGCTGGAGGAGACCCGGGCCCTCATCGCCGGGGGAGAGAAACCGGCGGCGGAGTCCACCCAACTGGAAGCCAATTTGGCGGACAAGGTGGGAACCCGTCTTCAGGCCGAGCAAGGGTTTTACGCCAGCGCCCACGCCCTGGGCAAGGCCGTGGGCATGCCCTACGACAGCATGACCATCCTGCCGCCGCCGGCGGACCCCTTTCCCAAACCGGACAAGGGGTTGAGTCGCCAATTGCCGGAACTCAAGCCGCTGTTGGAGCGGGCCTTGACGCTGCGGGCGGACCATTTGGCCCTCAAACAGGATCTGGACTCGGCGTCGGCGGCCCTGAAGGGCGCCCAGGAGGGGATGCTGCCCCAGGTGGACCTGGAAATGAAGGTGGTCCACTCCGGGCTGATGGACAACCCCTCCAATGCTTGGGAAACCGGGGTGGCCAACAATCCCAACGGATTGGCGGCGCTGGGGCAGTTGACCGGCAAATGGCCGTGGGGCAACAATGCCGCCCGGGGCAATCTGCTGAGCAAGCAGGCGGCGTGGGAGCAAAAACGGGTGGCCTGGGTGGAGTCGTCGCGGACCATCCGCTCGGCGGTGACGGTGGCCTTGCGGGAGCTGGCCAGCGCCGCCCTCTCCCTGGAACAGACCAGCCATTCCGCCGAAATGTACCGTCAGGCCATCGCCAACGAACAGGAGAAGCTGCGCCTGGGCATGGCCACCCTGCTGGACGTGATGACCACCGAGGACAAGTTGATCAGCGCCATGATCAAGCAGGCGGCGGACAATAGCCGCTACGCCAAGGCCCTGGTCAAATTGCGGCTGGAGAGCGGAACCCTGGCCACCCCCGTGGCGGAAGGGGAGTATCGGGTGGGGCGGGAGGAAATTTTGCAACTTCCCCCGATGGATGGCCCCTCCTGAACCCCCCGCCGATGAACCCCGCCGACCCTCCCGATCCCGCCGAACCGGACAACCGCTCCCCCTGGTCGACCCCGCTCATGCCGGAAATACGGCAGGCGATTCGCCAAGCGGGGGGGGCGCTGCCCTTCGTGCGTTTCATGGAACTGGCCCTGGGCCATCCCCGGGCGGGATACTACGCCAGCGGACCGCTTCGCACCGGTCGGGAGGGGGATTTTGTCACCGCCCCAGCCCTCGCGCCGCTCTTTGGCGAGTGCATCGTGGCGCAAGTGTTGGAAATCTGGCGGCGTTGCGGAGAACCCTCGCCCTTCACCGTGGTGGAGGCGGGGGGGGGCGACGGCCGACTGGCCGCCGCCTTGTGGCGCATCGCCCGCGCCCTGCCCGCGTTGGCCCCCTTCGCGGTGGCCTTGCGCGGCGTCGGGGTGGAGACCAGCCCGGCCCATCGGGAGCGGCAGCGGCAAACCCTGTGGGCGGCGGGGGCCGATGCGGAACGCCTCGCCTGGGTCGATACCCTGGAAGAGGCCTGCCCCCCCGAGGGGCTGACCGGGGTGATTCTGGGCCATGAATTTCTCGACGCCCTGCCCCTCCACTGGGTGGAGAGAGGGGAATCCGGGCTGATGGAGTTGGCGGTGGTGGAATCCCCCGGCGGTCCGGAGGGGGAACCCGGCCTGGACGTGGTTCCCATGCCCCCGCAACCACCGCTCTCGTCGGACTATTTTTCCGCCCTGGGGCTCGATCTCCCCCCCGGCATGCGGGCCGAGGTGGGGCTGGCGGCGCAGGATTGGACGGCCCGGGCGGCCCGTCTCCTGACCCGGGGGGCGTTGCTTTTCATCGACTACGGCCACCCCGCCCGGGATCTTTATCACCCCGCCTTTTTTCACGGAACATTGACCGGCTATCGCCAGCATCGGAAAGTGGAGAATCCCCTGCTCTTCCCCGGGGCGATGGACCTCACCGGTCACGTGGATTTTTCCGCCATCGCCCGGGCGGCGGTGGGGGAGGGGGCGGCGGTGGCGGGATTCACCCCCCAGGCGTGGTTCTTGCTGGATTGCGGCCTGCTGGAACGGCTGGAACGGCAATCCGCCCGCCTCTCCCCGGAGGATCAGGCCCTCGCCCGCCAGGCGGTGATGCGCCTGGTGCTGCCCCAGGGGATGGGCGAACGGTTCAAGGCGTTGCTCTTGACCAAGGGATTCCCCCCCGGCGCGGCGGACGAAGGGCCTTTTATGGGCTTTCGTTCCCGGGATTTGCGCGGGCGACTTTGAATTCACCCGCCGGGGAGTGGTAGATTCTCCCCTGGGCGTTCATTTTCTTTTCAACGGCGGCGGTGTTCCGGCGAGGAGCCGGAGGGCGCGTCGCCACGGGCCAAGAGAAACGGATCGGTTGACCATGGGCATCATGACCGGCAAGCGGGGCCTGATCTTCGGGGTCGCCAACGACAAGAGCATCGCCTGGGGCATCGCCAAGGCGTGTCATCGGGAGGGGGCGGAACTGGGCTTCACCTATCTCGGGGAGTCCCTGGAAAAACGGGTTCGCCCCCTGGCCGACTCCCTGGGCTCCTCCCTGGTGTTGCCTTGCGACGCCGCCAGCGACGAACAGTTGGAGGCGGTCTTCGCCGAGGTGGAAAAACAGTGGGGCGGGCTGGATTTTATCGTCCACGCCGTGGCCTTCGCCAACAAGGAGGAGTTGAAGGGTCGCTACTGCGACACCTCCCGGGCGGGTTTCCACTTGGCCATGGACATTTCAGTCTACTCCTTCACCATCATGGCCTGCATGGCCGCCCGCCTGATGAAGCCGGGGGGCTCCATGCTCACCCTCTCCTACTACGGAGCGGAGCGGGTGATGCCCCACTACAACGTCATGGGGGTGGCCAAGGCCGCCCTGGAGGCCAGCGTTCGCTATCTGTCGGTGGATCTGGGGGTGGACGGGGTGCGGGTCAACGCCATCTCCGCCGGCCCCATTCGCACTCTGGCGGCCTCGGGCATCGGCGATTTCAAGGTGATCCTCAATTGGAACCGGGACAACGCCCCGCTGCGCCGCAACGTCACCATCGAGGAGGTGGGGGATTCCGCTCTCTACCTCCTGTCGGACCTGAGCAGCGGCGTCACCGGCGAGGTGCTGCACGTGGATTCCGGCTATCACGTGGTGGGCATGAAATCGGTCCACGCCCCCATCGAGGGGGATTGAGGGTCTTCTCCATCCCTCTCCCTCCGCGACTCTAACCCTTTCCCACCGGGAGAGGGGCAGGGAGGGGTGAGGGAAGGTGGAGCCTCCGCAGATCCCGACCCCTTTCCCCCAGCCTCCGACGGCCCATCTCCCATGCCCGGCGACAGCATCGGCCATCTGTTTCGACTGACCACCTTCGGCGAAAGCCACGGACCCGCCCTGGGGGCGGTGGTGGAGGGGTGCCCGGCGGGCATGCCCCTCTCCGAGGCCGACCTCCAGCCCGATCTGGATCGCCGTCGCCCCGGACAGAGCCGATACACCACCCAACGGCGGGAAGAGGACCGGGTGCGCATCCTTTCCGGCGTCTTCGAGGGGCGGACCACCGGCACGGCCATCGGGCTGCTCATCGAAAACGGCGATCCCCGGTCCAAGGACTATGCCGCGATTCAGGATCTCTTCCGACCCGGTCACGCCGACTACACCTATCTCAAAAAATACGGACTGCGGGATTATCGCGGGGGCGGGCGCTCCTCGGCCCGGGAGACGGCGATGCGGGTGGCGGGAGGGGCCATCGCCCGCAAACTGCTGGCCTCCGTGGGGGTTCGGGTGCGGGGCGCGGTCATCGCCATCGGTGAGGAGGGCATCGACCGGGCCGCCTGGGATTGGGACGAAACCGAGCGCAACCCCTTTTTCTCTCCCGACGCCGGGGCGGTTCCCCGCTTTGCGGCGCTGTTGGAAGAGGTGATGCGGGCTGGGGATTCGGTGGGGGCGCTGGTGGAAGTGGCGGCCGAGGGGGTTCCGGCGGGGTGGGGCGAACCGGTGTTCGATCGCCTGGACGCCGCCCTGGCCCACGCCCTGATGGGGATCAACGCCGTCAAGGGGGTGGAGATCGGCGACGGCCTGGCCGCCGCCCGGGCCTGGGGCTCCCAATTCGCCGATGAGATGGCACCCAACCCGACGGGAGGGGAGCCGCTGTTTCTCGCCAACCACGCGGGGGGGATTTTGGGCGGGATCAGCAGCGGCCAGACGATCCTGGCGCGGCTGGCGGTCAAGCCCACCTCCTCGATTCGCATTCCCCGTCGCACCGTCAATCTTCAGGGGGAAGCCCGGGAGATCGTCACCCATGGCCGCCACGACCCCTGTGTCGGCATTCGCGCCGTTCCCGTCGCCGAGGCGATGATGGCCCTCGTGCTGGGGGATTTTTTCTTGCAACACCGCGCTCGCCAGGGCTTCGCCTTTGACTGACGCCGCTCTCCGCCGCCCGCCTTTTCCCGGTTCGGCCCCGTCGGTTCTCCGGCGGGGTTTTTTGTTGTTGTGCGCCAGGCAGGGCGCACATACCTGGAGCTGCAACTCCTCTACAGGCCCGTCAAGGGGAACTGGTAGAGCAGTTTCAATTGAAATTTACACATGCGGAGATTGCAGATGCAAGGAACCTACGCCCAAAACGAACCGTCATTCCCGCCCCCGATTTAAGCATTCGAGGGCAGGCTGCAGCGGGAATC
>JADGAP010000035.1 GCA_015231965.1 Magnetococcales bacterium
CAGCGCCTCGGGGGGGAGGGCGGGCCAATGGGTGATGAGGGGGTTCACCCGGCTGGGGCGATCCTCTTCCACCAGGGGGTGGCTGGCGATGACCTGGGGGGCGCTGTCGGCCAGGCGGGCCGTCACATCCCGAGCGAAGGCGGTCTCCCCCTCGGGGGTGGCCCGGGGCAGCCCGAGACGGCGTTGCAGGGGCAACGGCAGGTAGGGATTGGGCCGGGCGGCGGCGGGCCAGGCGGCGTGGCTCAACCCCAGGATCCACAGGGCGTCGAACCGTTCTCCGGCGGTCTCCAGGGGGCCCATCACCTGCACCGCCTCGTCGCTCCCCTCGGTCTGGAAGGGGGTGGAGGCGGCGATGCGACGCAACCAGGCCAGGGCCTCGGCCAGGGGCATGGAACCCGCCGTCAGCTCCAGTTTGGCGAACTCGCCGAGGGTGGATTTCCAGGCGTCCACCGCCTGCCGCTCGGCGCTGTCCAGCCCCCGGGGGCCGGGCCAGCCGAGGGCGGCGGCCCATTGGGAGAACCGTTCGGCCCAGGCGGCCGCGCCAGCGGCGGGGAGACGCCCCCCGGCGGCGAGATCGCCCAGGGCGCGGGCCAGGGCGGGGGAGGCGGCTTCCGGCCATCCCAGACCGTTGGCGGCGGCGTGACGCAGCTCGTCCCGATCCGGGGCGAAGCGTCCCTGATCCCGCAGCCGGGCCTCCAACAGGGCGCGGCGCTCTCCTTCCGCCTCGTCGCCGCCCCAGAAGGGGGAGCGCAACAGCAGGCTCAGCCGATCCGCCGGGAGCCGATCCGCCGCCAGTTCCAGCAGCGCCAGCAGATCCCGGATTACCGGACGGGAGGCGAGGGGCGGTCCCAACGACAGGTGGAGCAGCGGACGGCTTTCCGGGGACAGGGCCAGGGCGGGGCGGAAGACGGCGGAGAACATTCGCTCGATCCGCTCGCGGCGGGCTTCCAGGTTGGGAACCACCACGCCGATGGCGGCCCCGGGATTTTGTTCCAGCAGGTTGCGACACCAGCGGGCGGCCAGCCGCATCTCCTCGGTTTCGTCGGCGACGGCGAGGCGGGCGACGCTCCCCCGTTGGGGGGGAAAGGAGACGGCGTGGACCGGGATCCCCTGGGCTTCCAGGGCGTCCCACAGTTGGCGGGACTGGGGCGGGATGCGGTCGAATCCGGCCAGCAGCACCCGTTCCGGCGGGCGGGGGAGTCGGGGAAGACGGCCCAGCCGGTCGGGCAGGAGGGCCGGACTCTCCCAGCCGCGCTGGGCGCACTGTTGCTGAAAACGGAGCGCCCAGGTTCGAAAGGCCCGGCTTTCGGGGGAGTGATCGAACTCCGGGGCGTCCAGGGGGAGGTGCCATTGATGGAGCAGCGTCCAGGCCTCCCGGGCCAGTTGGGCCGCGCCCGTGGGGTCCAGCAGCTCCGATCCCTCCCGGGAGCGGGCGACGAGACGCTCCCAGAGCCAGGTCTCCTGCCACTCGGTGAGGAGCAGCGGCCCGCCGGAGGGGGGGGCGTCGTCCAGCCATTCGTCCCACTGTTGACTCAGCCACGACCCCAGGGGGAGGATTTGCGGCGTCTCCCACAACCGCTCCCCGGCCTGTTCCCGCCGCGCGTCGAACTCCCGCCGGAGATGGCGGGCCAGTCGGCGATTGGCGGTGAGCAGCACCGTTTCGGGGCGGGTCAGGGCCTCCAGGGCGGCTTCGAGGGGGAGAGAATCGCGCATGTTCGGACCTTCCAGCGCTCCGGGGGCGCTTCACGGGAGGGGGAATTTCCCTGGAGAGGAGTTTATACTACGGATGGGGCGTCGTCAGGGGGGGTTCCGGACTGGAAAGGCTCATGCTCTGGATTCAAGTATTGCGTAAACATTTTATAGTATTTACAATTTAATTATGCACATCACGAGATGGTCGCAAAAGTAGGTTTCCGTGAAAATCTGGTCGCCTGCGGCGACGATTGGGCGCGCTGCGCCAAGGCAAAAAGCGCCTTGGCTTCACTTGAAAGCGCCCCTAAAAAAAAGTCAAAATCAAGACCTTGGGGGGACAGGGAACTGTCCCCCCAATACCCCCCTTCACCTTTTTCTGCTTATCAAAGCATTTTTCATCTCTAAGGGATAATTCGGGTTCAAGGGTCCGCGCTCCGTCCAGATTGCGCAAGTTTGAATTGGAAATGATGTAATATTTAATTATAATCGCGGCTTGTTGCGGTTTTTCGGCGCATCGTTTTCGGGAAATCTCGCGGGGTGGGGCATGGATGGGCGGCAGGGGTGGCGTTGGGGTGGCGTGGGGATGCTCTGGGCCGTGATGGCGGCGGGGAGCGACGGGGTCGTCGCCGCGGAGTTGGGTTCGGGGGAACCCTTGCTCAAGCCGTTGGGGGGGGCCGTCCGGTTGAGCGTTCCCGGGGGCTCCGGGTCGGAGGGGGCGGCGTCGGGGGAATGGCTTCCCGCCTCGACGCGCCCGCCCGATTTGTCGGATGAAACCTCGGCCCGGTGGCGGGAGGTCATGGCCCCCGGGGGCGGCGGGTCCAGCGGCGGGGAGGGGTGGGATCCCTTTGGCGATCCGGAAAGTTTGGTTCGGCTGCTGGGGGCGGATCATCCCGCCGTCAGTTGGGCGCGGGTGTTGAAGGCGCGTCGCCTGGACTTGGCGGGGCGACACGAGGCGGCGGAAGTTTTGGAGCGCGAGGCGGCGTCGGAGGTGGGAGGCCGGATGGCTTTCCGACCGGTGGAGATGGCGGCGTTGGCGGAATTGTACCAATCCCTGGGGGAGCGTCATCGGCAGCGGCGGGAGTTTGTCGAGGCGGCGGCCCTCACCGGACAGGCGCTGGTTTTGTTGGCGTCGATGTGGGGGGAAGGCCATTATTTCCTCTCACCGTTGTGGGAGAAGCTGTCGGCGGATCATGCGGGGATGGGGCGTTGGGAAGAGGCGTTGTCGTGGATGGCCAAGGCCGCCGCGTCGATCGAGGCGCGCAAGGGGGCGGCGGATCCAGACGTCTTGCGCCTGGTGATGGCGCTAGGTCGATTGGCGGAAGGGGGGGGACGGTTGGAGGAGGCGGGGCAATTTTACGCTCGGGTGGGGGGCGTCGTCGGGGAGGAGGGGGAGGCTTGGGCGTTGGGCCTCCAGGGGCTCACGGAGCAGGCCCGGATTTGGGTGGTGATGGATCGTCCGTGGGAGGGGGAGGCGGTGTTGCGTCGGGCCTTGGAGCGGGCGGCGGCGGTTCGCAAGGCGAATCCGGCGTTATGGGCTCGACATGAGGAGGTGGTGGATCATCTGGAGTCGCGGGTGGGACGGGAGCGGGGGCACCATGTTTCCCTCAAGCAGAAACGGGCGGAGGTGTTGGAACGGTTGGAGGCGTTGGGGTGCGGAAGCGTGGGCAAATTGTTGGATGGGGTTCGGAGTTATCAAAAAAAGTTGGGCTTGAGGGAGAGCAAGACCTTGGACGGGGCGGCCTTGGAGGCGGTGTTGCGTCATTTGCCCCCGCCGAGGCCAGGGCCGGAAAGCGCGGAAGCGGCGGAACGTCCGTAACGCGGCCTTTCTCGCCACAAGCCGCCCCTCGTCAACCCAGGGAGGAGGAAGAAAAGGGGGAAAGCGTGGCATAGAAGACGTTGAAGCATGTTACGCCCCGGATGGTTAAAATCCCATATGGTATACCTCCTTGAGTATTTGATCCACGAACGAGTCATACCCCGCCGATTCGACAACCAAACGAGAATCACCAACTGGAACTTGCGTCAATTGCTCTCGCAAGGTCTGAAACGTGCGAAACCATAAACAACTATCTTCCCAAGACGCCCGTCCGCCGCGCCCCCGGCAATCGTAAACAATGGGAATGCAACCACAACCGGCGGCTTCTAAAAGGCGCAAATTCCATAAATCAAACGGATGGGAAACCAGAGCATACCGGGCGTTACGGTAAACCTCCGCCACCGCCTCGCCGCGAGGGAGCAACCCCTTGTAAAAGGGGGCGGTCGTCGGATCCTGGAGCCAGGATTCTCCG
Source organism: Magnetococcales bacterium (assembly GCA_015231965.1). GTDB lineage: Bacteria > Pseudomonadota > Magnetococcia > Magnetococcales > JADGAP01 > JADGAP01. The sequence continues at coordinate 3,981 of JADGAP010000035.1, forward strand.
CCGTAAATTTCCACGTCGATCCGGTCGGCGCATCGACACAACCACTGCACGGTTCGATCCCGCACCACGTAATGCAGAAAGATCCAGAAAATGGTGTCGAAGGAGTAGCCGAACTGTTGGGAGTAGGTTTGAAGAACCTCGTCCTCCAGGGGATCCCCCGCCTCCAGCCTTTCGAACATCTCCCCGAGCAGCCGCTCCAATCCCGGATCCTGTCGCCGGGCTTCGTCCAATCCCCCCTTGCGGGCGTAGGAGGATCCCACGAACACCACCTTGCGCCGCCGATTTTCGCCGCTTCCCGGATGAAACACCTCCCGATCCACGCAAAACGGCTGCCGAAGGATCCGCTCCGGCGGAACCCCGCACTTCAGCAAATATCCGTCCAGCGCCTGATGCAACGAGTAGTGCAAATCCCGCTCGCGCCACGCCATGGGCTGGGTTTCCCGCAACTGTCCCACCACATCCTGCCACCAGATGACGTTGACGCACTGGGGATGGCTCCAAAAACTTTGCCATTCGTTGAGCGTCACCACCACGTGGGGGTGGAACTGTTGCAAAATGGCGATCCAATCCCGGGCGTCGAAAAACTCCCGGCGCAAATCCTCGAACGCCGTGCGCACCACGCATCCCCGCGCCGCGAAATGGCGGGCCAGCGCTTCGGCGGGAAAACGCAGATCCTCGTCGCAGCGGGAGGTGTTGAGCAGCACCCGCAGCGGTTCCTCCGGCCCCAGGGTCAAGGGTTGGGAGCGCAACCGCGCCAGCAGGGCGTTGCCTTCCAGGAAGCGCGCCGCATAGATTTTCTCGATCATTCCTGTCAGGGCGGCGGCGTTTTCCCGCTGGGCGGGGTCGGCGGGGTCGAAGGAGATCCAGGTGGGGGCGCGCCGTCGGTTGGCGTGGAAAAATCCCACCATTCCTTTCACTGGAACCGGAACAAACCCCGGAACTCCCGTCACTTCTTGGGCGGCTCCCAGGGCGTAGCACAATTGCAGTCCGTTCACTCCGCTTTGAATCCGCTCCCGGGGGAGGGTTCGGGCTTGTCGGGCGGCGGTCAGGGCGGTTTCCGGATTCAAAAAGAGGGTGTCGCTGGGGTCGTCGGGGTCGGCGAGGGGTTCTCCCGTCGTCCATTGGGCCATTTGGCGATGGTAACTTGCTGTCAGGGGGCGTTCCGTCGTCTTGGCGAGGTCGACCAGCAGGGCATGGGCGGCGGCGTGGTCTGGTTCCAGGGCCAGCAGTTCCCGGCACAGGGATTCCGCCGTCGTCGGGTCGTTGGCGGCGTAGTGGTCCAGGGCAAGGGCGAGGAGGGGGGAAGGGATGGATCGTCTCCGGAAAGCTGTTGCGATTTCAACCCAGATTATCCATTAGTGCTGGCAACTGCTTTTGCGAGTGAAAAAAGGTGAAGGGGGTTTGGGGGACAGTTCCCTGTCCCCCAAGGTTTTGCTTTTGCTTTTCAGGCGCGCTTTCAAGAGAAGCCGAAGCGCTTTTTGCTTCGGCGCAGCGCGCCCAATCGTTGCCGAAGGCAACCAGATTTTCACTTAAGCTAATCAATACTCTGGAATGGTTTCATCATCAATGAACGTTGATTGCCGAGGGCATCCCGATCCTCACCTATAAATGAGGGTAGGATGTCCTCGGCATATAGTTTTGTCTTATTTATCGTTTGTCGTATTAGGCGTCGTTTGCGAGCATCCTCCAGTTTGTCCTGATGATGTGTTAGATCCGTTGCTCTGCGTTCCCGTCGATGTTGGTTGGGAATGGGAGGATAGATCTAAATTTCCGATTTCATCGAAACTTTTAGTAGCCATCGGTTGTCCTTTACTTTGTTCCTTTGTCATGTTCTTTTCCTAGCTTGGTTGAAGTGTTATCAAGATTCCTAATACAGATGATAAAAATACACCTACAAAAAATGAAATTGACGCGACTTTGTCTAGGAATTTTAATTTTCCAATATATTGTGATGGATCACTCCGGGCTATCTGCCCCTCGATAGCCTTCGCATTTCCTTTAAATATGAGGAGCAAACTTGCAATACATACTAAAAATGAAACGATCGCAACGATGTATGCTGCTAAGAAGAGGGGGTGTGAATTCAAAATTTTTGATGATATTGCTATTATAAATCCAAGCCCGCCAGTAGACAGTGTAATCAGGCTCTTGTCATGTTCAAGCTTAGTATTGAACCAAGCCGTTACCATGGCTGAATAGTATTCTACATCCTTCAATTTTCGTGATTCATCTTCTTGTGACATTGAACCTCCTCGATCTAGCGCGACTTGAAGTATACGTTTAGCGTTGTTACAGAGATCAATTCAACATCCCGCGCCCCGCCGGGAAGGGGGATCATCCCCTTCCCGGACCCTACCCCTGGGGTTTCCTGCGGAAACGATTGGGCGCGCTGCGCCGGATCAAAAAGCGATCCGGCTTGTTAAAAGCGCGCCGGAAAGGCAAAAGCAACGGCAACGGCGAAAGTCAAAACCCCAGGACTCCGTCCTGGACCTGCCAGGGGGATGATCCCCCTGGACCCGCAGTCGCAAAAGCAACGGCTACGCGCTTTGCCTCGCCTTACCTCTCCTTACCTCTCCTTACCTCGCCAAGGCCACCAGCAAGCCGTTGAGCCGCCGCACATAGCCCGCCGGATCGGCCAACGCCCCCCCCTCGCTCAACAACGCCTGATCAAACAACACACGAGCCCACTCGTTGAACCGCTCCTCCTCCACCTCATCCTTCAAACGAACAATCAAGGGATGGATCGGATTGATCTCCAACACCCGCTTGGCCGACGGAGCCTCCTGCCCCGCCGCCTTGAGAATCCGCTCCACCGCCGGACTGAGATCATACTCGCCGCTGACCAGACAAGCGGGAGAGTCGGTCAAACGATGGGTGGTCCGCACCTCCTTGACCAACTCGCCCAACGACGCCTGAATCCGCTTGGGCAGATCCCCCACCGCCTTCTCCTCCTGCTCGTGGGCCTGACGCTCCGCCTCGTCCTCCAACTTGCCCAGATCCAAATCCCCCCGGGCCACCGACTGCAAGCTCTTGCCCTCGAACTCGGTGAGATGGCTCACCAGCCACTCGTCGATGCGGTCGGCCAGCAACAACACCTCCAACCCCTTCTTGCGGAAAATTTCCAAATGGGGCGAACTGGCGGCGGCGGCGTGATTCTCGCCAGTGACGAAGAAAATTTTGTCCTGCCCCTCCTTCATCCGCCCCACATAGTCGGCCAGGGAGACCTTCTCCTGATCGCCTTCCCCCTGGGTCGAGGCGAAGCGCAACAGCTTGGCCAACTTGGTCCGGTTGGCCGAATCCTCGATCACCCCCTCCTTCATCACCGCGCCGAAAGCCTTCCAGAAGGTTTCGTACTTCTCCGGCTCCTTGTCGGCGATTTGCTCCAAAAGATCCAACACCTTGCCCACCGCCCCCTTGCGAATCACCTCCGTCACCCGGCTCTCTTGCAAAATCTCCCGGGAGACGTTGAGGGGCAGGTCGGCGGAGTCGATCACCCCCCGCACGAAACGCAAATAGCGGGGCATCAACTCCTCGGACCCCTCCATGATGAAGACCCGACGGACATACAACCGCACCCCGTGCTTGCGATCCCGATCCCACAGATCGAAGGGGGCGTGCTGCGGAACGTAGAGCAGCACCGTGTAGTCGTACTTGCCCTCCAGATGGGCGTGGACGTGGGCCAGGGGATCCTGATAGTCGTGGGCCGCATGCTTGTAAAAGGCGTTGTAATCCTCCGCCGTAATCTCGCTTTTGGAACGACTCCACAAGGCCGAGGCGTCGTTGACCTTCTCCCACTCGGGGGGCTTTTCCGCCTTGTTCTCTTCCGCCTTCTTTTCGCCGTCCTCACCCTGGTCCTCGCCCTGGTCCTCGTCGTCATCGGGGGCGTCGTACCCCGCCGCTTTCACCATCTCGATGGGCCAGGGGACGTGATCGGAAAATTTGCGTACAATCCCCCGCAGCTTCCAGCCGTCAAGAAACTCCGAGGCGTCCTCCCGCAAATGCAGGGTGATCTCCGTCCCCCGGGAGGGCATTTCCACCGTCTCGATGCTGTATTCGCCGTCCCCCGCCGACTCCCAGCGCACCCCATGCTCCGGGCCGGAACCGCCCCGCCGGGTGGTCAGCGTCACCCGGTCGGCGACGATGAAGGCTGAATAGAACCCCACCCCGAACTGGCCGATCAAATTGGCGTCGGCCTTTTGGGTCGGATCCATCTGCTTCAAAAATTCCCGGGTGCCGGAACGGGCGATGGTGCCGATGTTCTCCACCACTTCATCCCGGTTCATGCCGATGCCGTTGTCGCTGACGGTGACGGTTCGCGCCTCCTTGTCAAAGGTGATGCGAATTTTCAGCTCTCCGTCCCCTTCGTAGAGCGCCGGATCCCCCAGCGCCTCGAAGCGCAGTTTGTCGGCGGCGTCGGAGGCGTTGGAGATCAACTCCCGCAAAAACACCTCCCGGTTGCCGTAGAGGGAGTGGATCATCAAATCCAGCAGTTGCCGGACTTCGGTTTGAAAGGCGCGGGTTTCCCGGGTGGGGCTGGACATGCCGTCTCTCCTGATCGAGGAAAATATAACGCGGTCCGGGGCGCATCGCCCCGCCTCCTGCCAGATAAGGACGATTCCTCCCCGGCGCAAGGGGGGAGAGCAGGAAAAGAGAACCAAAAGGGGGAAAAAGGGCGGGTTTTCTTTGGCGTCGGGAGAAAAAATGGTCTATGAATAATCCTTTCACCATTCACCGCCGCTCAAGGAACCGTCCATGCAGCTCATCAGCGCCATCCCGCTGTTCGCTTATTTGTTTGTCATCTACCACGTGCTGGCGCTGCTCGGCGGCGCGGGCGGAACCCTGCTCGACACCCCCCTGTTCGCCGGAACCCTGGTCTCCGGAGCGCAGTTCACCATGCGGGTCAACGAATTGATCCTGCTGCTGGGGGTGCTCTGCCTCTACATCGAAATTTTCAAGGCCACCCGCAGCGGCGTCGCCTCCATCTTCGACCACCTTTTTTCCATGGCCACCTTCGTGCTGTACCTGGTGACCTTCCTGATTTACTCCAAGGCCGGCACCGCCACCTACCTGCTGCTCATGCTCATGTCCTGCCTGGATGTGGTGGCGGGTTTCACCGTGACCATCTCCACCGCCCGCCGGGATGTGGGCTTCGGCCGGGAAGAGCCCCACGGCTGACGCCCCCTTCAAGCCGGAGACGGAAGGAAGGGGCGGAAGGAGGGGGGCCGCTCCAGTGGAAATCTGGTTGCCTTCGGCAACGATTTGGCGCGCTGCGCCGAAGCAAAAGACGCTTCGGCTTCACTTGAAAGCGCGCCTAAAAGCGAAAAGTCAACAGCCAAGACCTTGGGGGAGACAGAGAACTGTCTCCCCCAACACCCCCTCTTCACCTTTTTTTACAAGTAAAAGCACTCTTTTTATCCCAACACAAACTGGTGCAGCAGCCCCGCTGCGGCGCAGGCCCCGATCACCGGAATGACCCCCACCTTGAAGCGAAACAACGCCACGAAGGCCGCCAACGACATCGCCGCGCCAAACCACTCGAAGGTTCCGGAAAATCCCGTCGGCCACAACACGTGATAGGCGAAGAACAACGCCAGATTGACCACCACCCCCACCACCGCCGCCGTGATGCCAGTCAAGGGAGCGGTAAAGCGAATCTCCCCATGGGTCGCCTCGACCAGGGGCCCCCCCGCCAGGATGAAGATGAAGGAGGGGAGAAAAGTGAACAGGGTGGCCACCGCCGCCCCCGCCGCTCCCGCCGCCAACAGCCCGTCCGGGCCGAAAAATTGCTGGGTCCAGCCGCCAACAAAGCCGACGAAGGCCACCACCATGATTAATGGTCCGGGCGTGGTCTCCCCCAAGGCCAAGCCGTCGATCATCTGGGGACCGGTGAGCCAATGATAGGTTTCCACGCCCCCTTGATAGACGTAAGGCAGCACCGCGTAAGCCCCGCCGAAGGTCACCAGGGCCGCCTTGGTGAAAAACCAGCCCATCTGAGTGAGGGTGGCATCCCATCCCCAGGAGAGGGCGAGCCCCCCCAGCACCCCGCCGCCGATGCCCAACCCCGCCGCCATCAACCCCGCGACGCGCATCCCGCTGAAACGGGCGTGGCTCGGGGTGGGGGTGTGGTCGTCGATAATGGCGGGGCCGTATTGCTTATTGGACGCCCCATGGCCGCCCCCGGCGCGAAATTTATCCGGGGCGAATCGTCCCCCGAGGGAGCCGATCACCCCCGCCGCCAGCACGATGAGGGGGAAGGGGAGATTCAAGGCGAAGATGGCGAGAAAGGCCGCCGCCGCCACCCCCCACAACAGCGAGTTGCGCAACGCCTTGGAGCCGATGCGCCACGCCGCGAACAAAACGATGGCCACCACCGCCGGTTTGATGCCGTACAACACCCCCGCCACCGCCGGCAACGTTCCCATGGCCAAATAGATCCAGGTCAGGGCGATGAGGATGAGCAGTGACGGCAGCACAAAGAGGGTTCCGGCGATGATCCCCCCCACCGTGCCATGCATCAGCCAGCCGATGTAGGTGGCCAACTGCTGCGCCTCTGGTCCGGGCAGCAACATGCAATAGTTGAGGGCGTGGAGAAAACGGTTTTCCGAGATCCAGCGGCGGCGCTCCACCAACTCTTGATGCATCATGGAGATCTGCCCCGCCGGGCCGCCGAAACTGATGAATCCCAACTTCAGCCAGTAGCCGAACGCCTCCCCCAGGGAGACCGGAGGGGGAGGGGCGTTTGCTGGAGAAACGGAGGATGGATCGTGACTCATGGAAATTCTCCATGCTGGAGAAGAGGCGTCTTGCAGTTCTTGGCGCGTTGCATGAACATTCGCAATTTGCGCATTGATTTATATTAATTCCAAGTCAGTTTTACACATTGCCAGCTAAAGAATTTCCGCTCGTCATTCCCGCGAAAGCGGGAATCCAGGAAAGCCGATAGGGGAATGGCTTCCTTCAAACAAACGGAAAGGAGGCTTGGTTCCTCGTAGCGATCTCTGCATTTCTTTCCCCCGCCCCCTGGATTCCCGCCTTCGCGGGAATGACGTTTTCGTGGTTGAGGAGTTGGTTGCATCGCCCAGGCACCGTTTGACGACATGTGCAATTTTAAAATGGAATGGCTATAACTACTCCTTGAACGATTCATAGAGCGCCTCCAGGATCGGGGCGATCCGCTCCAGCAAGAGATCATCCCCCGGATTGGCGCGACGCAGACCGGTCAACAGTTGCTCGAACCCGGCGGCTTCCGGGGCCGGAACCCCTCCCGCGTCGAGAAAGTGGACCATGTTCCCCAAACGCGCCAGGGCCGGATCCGACTCCAGCCCGAAGGCCGCCAGCAGGGTCTCGAAGGTCACCCGCCCTCCCAAGTGGGTGAAGGTCGCCCCGTCAAAATCGAACCCCACCCCCTCGGGGGGGAGATCCTCCAGCCGTTCCAGCCAGACAAAGCGGGCCTGGGGATCGATGAAGCGTCGAATCAGCCAGGCGCTGCTCACCCGGTCCACCCATAAATCCCGCCGCGTTCCCCACAACCGCCCCTGATAGTCGGCGCGGCGCACCCGGGGAACCCCGTTCCCGGACGCCGACGGCTCCCCGGGAAAAAATCGCGCCGACCACTGGGATTCCAACTCGGACAGACGCTGGGTGAGGTGCGCTTCCGCCGCGCCAGGGAAAAAATCGATGGCGCGAATCGATTCCACATGACGACGCAGTTTTTTCAGCTTTTTTTGCATGGCTTGGGCTTCCCCGATTCCATCCGTGGAACAAGAGGCCATCTCTTCCAGCAGCACAGCGTAGTCCGCGCTTCGGTCGAACAGGGCGCGCATCGCCGACTCCTCGTCGAGGGCGGACTCCCGAACCGCGGCAAGGAGCAAACGGGCCTCCCCCCCCTCCGCCGTCACCTCTTCCGCCCAATCCGCCAGCGCCTTTTCCAAGGTTGGCAGCCGGGGCGCGAGATAGACCCCATCCCGCACCATGGCGCAACCCAACGCTTTCAACCCCCGCCACACTCTCATGCGGACCGTGGCGTTGCGCGTCGGCAGGGTGGTGATGAGCAGCAACCAGGAAAGAGGCTTATTCATGTAGCTTACTCTACATTTAATGTAGATCTTGTGTCAAACATGTTGATCGAGGCGATGGGGAAGCGGCGAATGGGCGCAAAAAAGCGCAACCGATGGAAAAATCGGCTGCGCCTTGGCGAGGAGGGGGGGGAGAGAGAATCAGGTGGCGCTTCGGCGTCGCCGTTTCGGCGTGGCGACCGGTTCCGGCGCGACCACGGGTTCCGTGACGGGGGATGGCGCGGCGCGGGCCAAGCGGAATTGGGCGGCCAACTGGCGGCGTTTTTCCGAATAGTTGGGAGCCACCAGAGGGATCTCCCTGTCCAGATTGAACTGGCGGCGATAGACCGCCAAGGTCATCTCATGGGTCTTGGAGAGATGCCCGCGCATGACCTTGCAGGATTGCCCGCAGATCAGGCAAATCACCGCATCCTGGGTGACGATTTGCCGGGGAGGCGCCTTGGATGGGACGGCAATCGACTCCACCATCGGTTCGAGTCGGGTTTCCGATAGGTTTCTCGTTGCGGCGGGGGCGCTGGCTAAGGAGGATTCCATCAAATCCACGAGAACGCCGTGAATTTGCCGAATCAGTTCCGGAGTTTCGCTCACAGGCAACGAGGAGCGGCTGATGAAGGAGGCGGCGATGCGTACCGCGGCAGTCAGGATAGGCATGTCTAATTCCTCTTTATGTTATCTTGTCATGAGAGACATTTTATAAGAAAGATTCTTTCAAGATGCAATGGATTTTTCACTTCCGGAGAAAAAGATTTTTCGCGGCACCAAGAAGGGAAGCGAGTGGGGGACAGAGATATGATGGATAGGGCATTCCGCAAGAATTCCCTTCACGGAACCCCTGTCATCGGGTTTCAGGACGCCTGGATGGTATAGAAGGTATAGGATCCAAGCATCCCCCATACAATCCAGATGGCATACCGGACCAGCGCCAGTTGGTCTTGCACGGTCTCGCGAATCAGTCCCACCCCCTGTTCTCGGACAAACCGTTCCACCCCCCGTCCCGTGACCCGATCCTCCCCTTGTCGGGCGAGGCTCTCCACCATCTCTTGCGCCAGGAAAAAACGGAACAATCTTAGTCCAATTCGACGGGAAAAGCCAGCGCCCCACGTGGAGTCCGCTTCGGCCTGCCGCACTTTTTCATCCAGGCGGGGCAAAAACTCTTCTCGCGGCATCTCGGTCGCTCCCGGGGGGAAGAGACGATCCATCAGCCAGGACATGGCCGGATCCAGCAGCTTCAGCAGCCCCTCCTCCAAACGAACCGACTCCCGGCTCAAGGTTCCCGCCACCGCCGCCAATACGCCCCCCACCAAGCCGCTCAGGGTGTAAAGGGGAACGATCAGGAGAAAGAGGAGCATTTGAACCCAAAATCCATGATCGTGTTGCGACGCTCCCGGGCCATGGGAAAATGCGACATATCCCGCCACCCCCATGACCACGGCAAAAAACAGGGCATGCACCACTCCCTTGAGGATCAACCCCACTCCCACCACCGAAAAGAGGGCGCGCAACATGTCGAATGGGGCTCCTGAAAAGATCGCGGGGGCCGAATCTCGAGGGCAGGCCCCTGCGTGTGGATGAAGAGGCATGAGAGACGCGAGGGGGAAAATCAGGAGAGGACGGAAAACGCGGACTTGGGGGCGCCACAGTCCGGGCAGACCCAATCCTCGGGCAGATCCTCGAATCGAGTTCCCGGGGGAATGCGATTATCCGGGTCGCCCTCGGACTCCTTGTAAATGTAGTCACACACGCTGCACTCCCATTGGCGCATCATCTTCCTCCTGAATTCTCATTATGATTTATGATCATGGCACGGATTGGCCGCCGCCCCAGGTGGAGGGGGCGGCGTGGATCTTAACGGGAAGCCGCTTCGGAGTTTGCGAAAGCGGCCAAGGCCAGGGCACCCCAACCCAGCATCAGGCAGACGCCGCCCAGGGGCGTCACGGATCCCAGCGAGGGGAGGTCGCCCAGCACCTTGAGATAAATGCTGCCGCAAAACAGCAGCACCCCCGCCGTCAACAAGCCCCCGGCGATCTTCCCCCAGCGGGAAGCGGGGCGGATGAGGAGAAAAACGCCCACCAGCGCCAAGGCCAGGGCGTGGAGCAGGTGATAGTCCAGCGCGGTGGTGAAGGAGAGCCACGCGGCGGCGTCCACCCGAGGCCGGACCCCGTGATGACCATACGCCCCCAACCCCACCGCCAGCGCGGCGTTGAGAGCGCCCAAGGCCAGGAGGGAACGTCCGACGTCGCCCATGGTCAGCGGATTCCCTTGCGCCGCAGATGAGCCCCCATCACCTGGTCCACCTCCAGCACATGACTGGTCAGCCACTCGGTCAACTCCGCCACCAGATGGCTCAAGGCTCCGCCGTAAGCCCCCTGTTGGGTGAACTCCCGCTTGAGGGTCTCCAGGTTGCGACTGAACAGGAGATGCTGGGCGCGATGCTCCCCCAATCCTTCGTAGTTCGACCACTCCATCAACTCCTCCTCGTGGGCGAAGTGGTTTGCCACGTAGAAACCCAAAAAATCGAGCATCTCCGCCACGGCGGGAGAGGCCTCCCCCTGGAGGGCGGCGTTGAGCAGCTTTTCCAGGCGGTCGAACAGTTCTTGATGTTCCGCATCGATCCGAGGATGACCGATGGCGAAGGCCGGATGCCACACTCTGACCTCCCTCCGCCGTGGGGCGGGGCGATTGGCTGGCGTTTAACGTCCATTTTCTCCTGGGTATCTTTCCGATCCAGTGTACCGAAATCGCCAATCATTCTCACGAAAAATGGTTCGATGAGGCCAAAACAGAACCCCTCCCGGGAAATCCGGCGGGAAAGCGGGATGGAAGGAAGCGCGCGGCTAAAACAGCTCGAATCCGTCCGACTCCTCCTCCTCGCCTTCCTCCTCGCCCTCCTCGCCCTCCGCGTTTTTCAGCAGCATCTTGTGGATGCGCCGTTCGCTCTCCATGGTGTAGAGGGCCAGCAGGTCGGCGAACTCCCGGGCCATGCCCAGGGGGTCGCCGACCAGGGCGTCGACCTCCGCACCGCCGGTGGTGCGGAGGATCTGGCTCATCTCCCGCACCGCCTGCTCGATGGCATGATTGACCTTGGTATGAAAGGTGAGTTCCGCCGTGAGCAACATGATTTGGATGATCACCGACTGGGCGTCGGACAGGGAGGCGTTCATCACCGTCAGGATGTCGGCGCTGTTGGTTTCCAACATTTGGGTGGCCAGGGGGGCGCGACGGAGCATGCTGTTGGCCCGCATCAACCGGGGGGTGGCCTTTTCCGAATAAGCCAATCCCAGGTCGTTGAGCAGGGCCGCCAGCAGGGTCAGCTCCTTCTCCTTGAGCCTACCTTCGCCTTGGATGCGGCGGGTGATGTCCAGAATGCTGTCGGCCAGGATTTCCAACCGTTCGCTGTGGTGGTTGCGCAACGATCCGGCCAGGGTCTCCAGCCGGGCCGAGAGCATCACCAACGCCGAAAGCGCCCGCTTGGCCTGAAACACGGCGTTTTCCGTCTGGGAGAGGGTGCGCAGCACCTCGGAGGAGAGGTTGTCGTCGAAAATCGGCAGACGCAGCAGGGTGGAGAGGTGGTAGACCAGATCGGCGGCGTCCTGGCGGAAGTTCATGCTCTCCTGACGGATCCGACCGATGCCCTTGCTCTGTTCCACCGCCAGATCGCTGATGCGGCTCAAGCGGGCGTGGAGGGATTGCACCGCCGTCACCAGATCGACCCCGGTCTCCTCGATCTGGTCGATCACCAATTTGAGGGCCACCAGGAACCATTTGCGATTTTGTTCCCGATTTTCCACGGCGGACCACTTGCTCCGGGCCATTTCCAGCACCGTGAGGCAGTGATCCACCCGTTGCACGGTGATGTCGTCGTATTGCATCGACTGAACCATCTCGAAGACCACGCCCCCCACGTGTCGGGAGCGATCCTCCATGGCCAGACAGGTTTCGTTGAGGGTGTTGACCGCCCCGGACATGCTGGCGAGGGCGGTGGAGAGACTTTTTTGCATCCGGGTCAGGCTGTTGCGAGAGGTTCCCAGGTCCGAGGCCAAACGGCGGGAGAGTTGTCCCAGCATTCCCGCCGCCCCCTGGGAGGCGCTGATCATCTCTTGAATCAGGGGTCGGATTTGCTGCATCAGGTTGTCGATGATGGAGCCCAGGGTCTGGATCTCCAGGGCCTCGGCCACGCCGCCGCGAAACTGGTCGCTCAAGGGGGGCAGATAGGCGTCCTGCTCCAGGGTGAGCCCCCAGCGGGCCACGGCTTCCATCCCCTCGATGAAGCTCTCCTTGCGGGCCACCAACTCGTCCAGGGCGGTAAAGGCCAACTTGGTTTCGCGAAAGGCCCGTTTCAGATCCTCGTTGAGGGGGGTGAGCCCCAAGGCGCCGTTGCTTTCGATGCGCTCCCGGATGGAGGTCGCCCGGCTGGAACCGGTGGCGAAATTGCCCGAAAAGGCGCCCATGTGTTCGGCCAGGGTGAGAAATCCCACCCGCGTCTGGTCGGGAATGGTGCGCAGGTGGCTCATCACCTCTTCCAGGCTGGGGGGAGGGGCGTCCGGGGAACGAGTCGATTTGCGGGCCACGTCCGGATCCTTTACTCATGTATTCATGGGGAGAGAGGGGGGTGAAGAAATTTTTCCGTTGCGATTGTCGACCCTTGGAACCGGAGTGGCAAGGTTGAAAGACCGTCGGGCGGCGAATTGGCATGGCTTGTCCTTCCCCGCTTCCTTATGATGGCGGGGAGACGTGGCCCCGATGTGGGGGAACGTTGGCGGATTTTGCCCCGCGTCGGCGCGTCGACCGTCGGCGCATTTCACCTTTTTTTGCGGGAGAGGCGGATCATGTCGGACGAGGAACTGAACGTTGAGGCGGAGCAGTTGCGCCAATTCATCGAGAAAATCGAGCGGCTGGAGGAGGAGAAGTCGGAAATCGCCACCTTGATCCGGGATGTGTACGCCGAGGCCAAGGCGGGGGGATTCGATCCCAAGGTGATGCGTCAGGTGATCCGGCAGCGCAAGATGGATCAGCGGGAGGTGGACGAGGAGGAGACGTTGCTCCATCTATATAAGCGGGCGTTGGGGATGGTGGTCTGAGGCGATGGCTCGGGAGCGCGGGGAGCACGGATTTTTCGCGGCGTCGCCCGCGGGGCTGGAAGGGTTGCTGGTCGCCGAATTGCGGGAGTTGGGGGCGGTGGGGGTTCGTCCCCAGCGGGGGGGGGCGCTGTTTCGCGGCTCGGTGGGGCTGGCGCAACGGGTCTGCCTGTGGTCCCGGGTGGCCAGCCGGGTGCTTCTTCCCCTGGGCGAGGCCCCGTCGGACCATCCCGAGGCCCTGCGGGAGGCGGTTCAGGCCCTCCCCTGGGAGGACCATCTGGATCCCGAGGGAACCTTGCGGGTGGATTTCACCGGGGTCAACGCGGTGTTCCGCCACACCCTGTTCGGGGCCCAGACGATCAAGGATGGGGTGGTGGACCGGATGCGCGAGCGCTTCGGACGCCGCCCCTCGGTGTCCGACGATCCGGATCTCTCCATCCACGCCCGGCTGACCGGGGAGCGGATTTTTCTCGGGGTGGATCTTTCGGGAACGCCGTTGCATCGCCGGGGCTATCGGCGGGAGCCGGGGGCCGCGCCGCTGCGGGAAAATCTGGCGGCGGCGGTGCTTTTGCTGGCTGGCTGGCGGGAGATCGCCCAACAGGGGGGGACGCTGCTGGACCCCATGTGCGGTTCCGGAACGTTGCTCATCGAGGGGGCGTGGATCGCCGGGGACGCCGCTCCGGGGTTGCTGCGGGGGTCATTCGGCTTTACCCGTTGGCTGGGGCGGGACGACGCGGCGTGGCGGGAAACCCTGGAGGAGGCGCGGCACCGAGCTGCCGTGGGGTTGGCCAAGCTTCCCCCCATCGCGGGGCGGGACATCGATCTTCCGCCCATTCTCAATGCCGAGGAAAATTTGCGCGCCGCCGGACTGTTGGGCAAGGCGCGGCTGGTGCAGGGCGATTTGGCCCAGTGGGACGGCTTCGATCTGGAGGGGCTGCCTCCGGGATTGGTGGCGGTCAACCCTCCCTACGGCGAACGGCTGGGGGAGGTGGAGGCGTTGCGCCCCCTCTACCGGCTGTTGGGGGATTGTCTGCGGGGGCCGCTGGTGGGGTGGCGTTACGGCATTCTCACCGCCAGTCCGGCGTTGGAGGCCTCCCTGGGGCTCAAGCCGGAGGAGGTTCATCCCTTGTGGAACGGCCCCCTGGCCTGTCATCTGCTGACCGGCGGGGTGACGCGGCGGGAGCATCAGTGGGGTTCGGAGGAGCTGCGTTCCACCGTTCCCGCCGTGGAGCTTCCGGCCAACCATGGGGAGATGTTCGCCAACCGGCTGCGCACCAATTTGCGCCATTTGGGGCGGTGGGCGCGCAAGCAGGGCATTACCTGTTACCGTCTTTACGACGCCGACATTCCGGAATTTTCCCTGGCGGTGGATCTTTACGGCGAGTGGTTGCATCTTCAGGAGTACGCCCCGCCGCAGGAGATCGATCCCCGTTGGGCGGCGGCCCGGCTCAAGATGGCGGTGGAGGCCTGCTCGGCGGTGTTGGGGATTCCGCCGGAGCGGATTTTCCTCAAGGAGCGGCGGCGCACCAAGGAGGGCGGGCAGTACGAACGGTTGCGGGAGGAGGGGGTTTGTCCGGTGGTGGAGGAGGGGGGGCTGAAGTTTCGCCTCAATCTTTCGGACTACCTGGATACCGGGCTGTTTCTCGACCATCGCCTGACCCGGGAGTTGATTCGGAGTTTGGCGGGGGGGCGGCATGTTCTCAATCTCTTCGCCTACACTGGGAGCGCTTCGGTTTATGCGTGGGATGGGGGGGCGGCCAGCGTCACCACGGTGGATCTGTCGGCCAACTATTTGGAGTGGGCTCAGGCCAACATGTTGCTCAACGGTTTTTCCGATCCCAACATTCGCTTCGTTCGGGACGATTGTCGGGATTGGCTGCTGCATCAGCGGGAGCCGTATGATCTCATTTTCCTCGATCCCCCCACCTTTTCCCGTTCCAAGGCGATGGCGGGAACCCTGGATATTCAGCGGGATCACGTTCCGTTGATCCAGGAGGCGTTGCGGCTGTTGGCACCGGGGGGGATTTTGATCTTTTCCACCAACTATCGGCGGTTTAAAATGCAGGTGGAGGCGCTGCCCCGTTGGGCCAAGGTTCGGGAGATCACCCCTCAGACCATCCCCGAGGATTTCCGCCGCACCCCGCGCATTCATCAGTGTTGGCGCCTGGAACGGGAGTCGTGACGGTCCATGGGGGGAGGTTCGGGACGCTGGTTCCAGCGTCGGGGTTCGTTCCCGGTTTCTTTTCGGGGGCGTTTTGATTAGAGTAGGGACAGGATGGCTCCCTTGAGGGAGCGGCGGTTGCGACTGGTCGGGGAGAGGCATCGTGAGCGAACAGAAAAAATATCGTCTGGTGACCCGCAGCGACTTTGACGGCTTGGTGTGCGCCGTGCTGCTCAAGGAGCTGGATTTGATCGACGACATCCTTTTTGTCCATCCCAAGGACATGCAGGATGGCAAGATTGAGATCAATGATCGGGACATCACCACCAATCTGCCGTATGTGCCGGGGGTGTATTTGGCCTTCGATCATCATTTGTCGGAGACCATTCGGCGGGGTCCGGTGAAGCCGGACAATCACATCATTCATCCCGAGGCACCTTCGGCGGCGCGGGTGGTGTTTGATCATTATGGTGGCAAGGAGGGTTTCCCTCGGGTATCCGACGCCATGATGGCGGCTGTGGACAAGGGGGATGCGGCTCAGTTCAATCGGGATGAGATTCTCAATCCCGATGGGTGGGTATTGCTCAACTATCTGATGGATGCTCGCACTGGGTTGGGGAGGTTTCGCGAGTTTCGCATTTCCAACTATCAGTTGATGATGTTGTTGATCGATGCGTGTCGGGAGATGGACATCGAGGGAATTTTGGCGCTTCCGGATGTGCGGGAGCGGGTGGATCTTTACTTTGAGCAGGAGGCTCGGTTCAAGGATCAGGTTCAGCGGTGTTCGACGGTTTACAAGAACTTGGTGGTGTTGGATTTGCGGAATGAGGAGAATATTTGGGCGGGCAATCGGTTCTTGATCTATGCCTTGTTCCCTCAGTGCAACATTTCGATTCATGTGATGTGGGGGTTTCGTAAGCAGAACACGGTGTTTGCGGTGGGCAAGTCGATTTTGGATCGTTCGTCCAAGACGAATGTGGGTGAGTTGTGTTTGAAGTATGGTGGGGGTGGGCATTTGAATGCGGGGACGTGTCAGGTGGCTCATGATCGGGCGGAGGCGGCGTTGCAGGAGTTGATTGCGGCGATCAACGCTGACGGTTGAGCGGAGCCAGGCTCCTGTTTGGTTGAATGAAGGCGCGGCCCCTGGGTGAAAGCCCGGGGGCTTTGCGTCGCGGGCGGCTCCGACGCTTTTACTTTTACAGCAGTTCCGGTTCAGAATTGCACATCAGGTCAAACGGCGTCTGGGGGTGCAACCAACTTTTCCACCACGAAAACGTCATTCCCGCGAAAGCGGGAATCCAGCCTTTGTGTCTTTGGAACTCCTCGCCTTGCGTCCAAGATGAAATGGACAGACTTTCACTCAAGCGTCGAAAGTCAATTTGCGGAATTATCCCTATTAGTCGGATGATTATATTGGACTTTTTTTGTGGGGGCTCGGTACTACGGGGGGGGCTGTTTTGTCGTGGTGATGGGGTAAGGCGTATGGAATCAACGGCTGGATTCCCGCTTTCGCGGGAATGACGATCTATTTTTGGAATGAGTTCCTCGTTCCCTCAAGTTCCTGGTGTGCAGTTCTTAAATGGAACTACTATAGCAGAGCCTCAGGGCGCACTCCGCCATGCTCGTTAGTGTCAGGACATCCAAGTTCATCTCTCAACCGTTGGGGGTGGGAAAGGGATTGGCTGGTCGTCAAGTTTCGTCTCCCTCTGGCGTTGGCGATAGCGGGCGATGACCAGGAACCACAGCAGGACCGCCTCCGCCAGGGGCAGGAGCAGATCCACCGCCTTGGGGTGGGAGAAGGGGGGATAGAATAGCAGGGAATAGCTTTCCCGGGTGCTTGCGCTCATGGTGGACAATAGGAGGATGGGCAGGGCATAACTTAATGACAAATAGAAGAATGCAGCGGCATCCCGACGTTTTGGATTGATCCCCAGGCTGAAAAAGAGGACCAGAGCCAAGTCCCGCAACGAAAACAGGACGATTGAGGTTAATAGGACAAACGACCATGTTTCGGATTCGGTTGGCCAAAAAAAGAGCGACAAGCCCCAAAAGATGAGTACCATGAAGAACGAGATCACCCACTGCGGGACCAGGTTGCCGAGTTGAAGCCAATTTCTTTGCCGCCAATGGTGCTGCAACTGACGAACGAGGAGCAAATCCTTGGTCTCGGAGAATAGATTTTGATAGAAAAAGAGGATGCTGATGGTAAATCCCACACTCACCATTCCCGCCCTGGGCTGAATGAATCCCCCCAGATAAACCACCAGCATCAACACAAAAAGGAACCACGCCCAGGGATATTGCCTGACCTGGAGTTCGCTTCTCATCGCCCGCCAGGCGGCGAGCCACATCCAGGAGCAGGCCAGCAGCAGAGTGAGGGTAACGGTCGTGAAGTGATCAAGGTTCATTTCGTACCAGGATGTCAGTCTCTCTGGATGAGCAAAAGACTCTTTGCCGATTGTGATAACCCATAAGGCGAACAATGCCGGAAAGAGGCCAAACAGGCTGGTATATCGGGTGATGGGATATTGGAGGGCGGCGCTTTTTCTGACGATCATCAACGACCAATACAAAACAAAGGCGTGCAAGGTCATGGCAAGCAGAATCAATGGAATCAAATGCTCCCAGCGCATGAACATTTGACCGTAATACTGGACCGCGAGAAGCGACGGCAAGCCAACATACCAGGGAAAGAGCATCCCTCCGACCATTTTGCCCCAGGTCAGACTCCAGGGGGATAAGGCGGAGAGACGTTGATATTCCCAACTTTTTTGTGAAATTTCACTCAACACCGAAACGGCAATTTTTTGATTCCCATAATAGTAAACGGAGAGGAAAGAAATGGGGGCAAAAAGGGCAGTATACCATCCCTGTACGTCCTGGTCGGATCGTTCCCCCATTTGAACGACGCTGCCCAACAAAAGCAGCAGCAACGGCGTCATGATTAGGCGGGTGGGGGTGAGTTCGGTCCAGACCGCCTTTTGAATTTCTGGATTGATGCTCCTCATGACTTGGCCCCTCCGGTGGCGGCAAAACGCGAGAGATAGACCGATTGCATATTGGATTTCTCCTCCCACAAAGCAGAGATGGGCGCTCCCGCCACCACCAGTTTTTTGAGCAGGGAGGCTTGAGCCTCTGCGCTTCCCTCAAAGGAGCCGGTAGCTTCCAGACCCGGCGGGTCGAGAGTGGCTTCCACCCCGTGTTGACGCAGCAGTTCCAACAGTGAAGGGTAGGGGGTCGATAATCGCAGTCGCAGGGTACGGGGTTGCGCCACCATCGCGGGAGAGTGTAGCTGTTCCATGCCGAGAAAACGCCCGTCGCGCAAGACCATCATGAAATGGGAGTAGGCATCCAACTCAGCCAAAATGTGGGAGGAAACCAGCAGCGTCATCCCCCGACCATGAAGGGTGCGCAGCACCTCCGCCAGGGAAATGCGGGATTCGGGGTCCAAGCCGGAGGCCGGTTCATCCAAAAAGAGCAGGCGCGGACGGTGAATAATGGCCTGGGCAATACCCACCCGCTGTCGCCATCCCCGCGAGAGTTGTCCGGCCAAGGTATGGCAGTGGGGATGCAATCCCAGAAGTTCGATGACCTCTTCCACCATTTGGGGGATGGACTCCGGGGCGACCCGATGGCGCATGGCGGCCAGGGTCAGGCAGCGGGTGACCGAGAGATCATCGTAGAGGCCAAAGTCGTCGGCCAGATAACCCAGGTGGGCGTGGTAGGGCCGGGGATCGTCCAGAATGGACCGCCCCTGAAAAAGAATGTCGCCAGAGAAGGGGGCGGCCAACCCTACCAGACAGCGCAGCAGGGTGCTTTTTCCCGAGCCGTTGGGCCCTACCAGAGCGGTAATCGCTTCTTCCGGCAGTGTGCAGGAGACCTCCCGCAACGCCCGCACCCCGGGATATTCAAAGGACAAGCGGTGGACCGTCAGCATTCTGGTTTCCCCTTAATATTTATAGGATTTTCATGAAAGTCTGATCGCCTGTGACAGGAGGCAGGGATGGGATTTTGTGAAAATCTGGTCGCCTGCGGCGACTGGGGGCGCGCTGCGCCGATGCAAAAAGCGCATCGGCTTCTCTTGAAAGCGCGCCTGAAAAGCAAAAGCAAGGGCAAAAGCAAGGGCAAAAGCAAGGGCAAAGTCAAAACCCTAGGGCTCTGCCCTAGAACCCGCCAGGAGGATAATCCTCCTGGACCTGTAATAGTAAAAGCGCCTGCTTGATCAGTCCTGGCAGACCCTTTTCGCCCGCTCCCTAGCCTCTTGGCGAATCGCCTCCTCACCCTCTACATGCCGCCCCTGCATCAATACCCGCCCATCCACCACCACCGAATCCACCACCGCCCCCGTGGCGGAATAAACCAGATTCGAAGTGAAACAATGCTCCGGCGTCATCTCCGGAACATCCCGACGAATCAACAAAAAATCCGCCGCCTCCCCCACCCCAATCCGCCCCGACTGACCAAATACCGGTGCCCGGGAACCCGTGGCCGCCGCCCACGCCTCCGCCGCCGGCAAAACCGTGGGATCCCCCTCCCGATGCTTCTGCATCAAGGCAAAAATCTTGAGATCCTGAAACATGTCCAACGTGTTGTTGGAAGCCGCCCCATCCGTGCCCAAAGCCACCGGAATCCCCCGCGCCGCCGCCCGGGCGTAAGGAAAAATCCCCCCCACCGCCAGCTTCAAATTGGAAATGGGATTGGTGACCAGGGTCGCCCCCCGCCGGGCGATGAGATCCAACTCGTCATCGTCCAAATAGACCCCATGAGCCAAATAAACCAACGGCGTCAACAACCCCACCCGATCCAACAAAAACGCCGGACGAACCCCATGCTGCTTCAAACACTCCTCCACCTCATGATGCGTCTCCGATAAATGAATATGCACCGGAACCCCATGACGCTGCGAAAACTCGGCGGTCCAACGAAGACTTTCCGCACTCACGGTGTAAATGGCATGAGGCGTGAGAACAAATTTCACCCGCTTGGAATAACGCGCCGACTCCTCCCACTGCTGTTGAGCCTCCCGCTTGCACTTTTCCGCCTGCTCCGGCCCAGCCACATCAATCATCACCGCGCCGCACCCCACCCGCAACCCCATCTCCTCCACCGCCCGAGCCATGCCGTGAAAATGCCAGTACATGTCCTGAAAACAGACCGTCCCGCTGCGAATCATCTCCAAACAGGCCAGCTTGGTCCCCCAGTAAACATCCTCCTCGGTCAACCGCGCCTCGGCAGGCCAAATGCGAGTCTTCAGCCACTCCATCAAATACATGTCGTCGCCAAACCCACGAAAGAGAGTCATGGCCGCATGGGTATGCCCATTCACCAGACCCGGCGTGATCGCCATGCCCCGAGCCTCCAACACCCGATCCCCCGGTTGCGGCGCGGTCTCCGCTCCCATGGCCGCAATGCGCCCGTCCACCACCCGCAACGAGACGAAAGCGCCGCTCTCCGGCAACCAGGCGTGGTTCACAAAAAGGGATTCGCTCATGGGAACACCATCGGAAAGAAGGAGATAAGACAGAATAGGAGAAACAACTTTAACCTTGCAGGACGGCCAGCAACGACCCGATGGCGTGACGAATCGTCTCGCCATTGGCCCGCACCTGGGCCTTGAAACCCTCGAAGGAGAGGGGCTCCCCCGCCACCCCGTTGGCAAAATTGTCCACCATGCAGACGGCGGCGTAGTCCAGGCCCAACTCCCCGGCCAGAATACACTCGGAGGCGACGGTCATGCCGACGACATGGGCGGCGGATTGATGAAAACGAATCTCCGCCGGAGTCTCGAAACGAGGCCCGGTGGTCTGCCAGTAAACCCCCGACTCGATCGCCCCCTTCAACCCCGCCCGCCGCCACGCCGCCATCATCTCCTCCCGCCAGGGCAGGGAAAATCCCGGTGCCCGATGACCCCGGACATCGTCAAAAAAGGTGGGATTGACCTGCGGCGCGTAAAAATCGTCGGGAAAGAGAAAGGTTCCGGGAGGAATATCAAGATGCAGACTGCCCACCGACCCCACCGCCGCGATGCGCGCCACCCCGGCCTCCTTCAACGCCATCAGGTGGACGTGGTGGTTGATGCGATGGGGCGGGGTGTAGTGGTCGAGTCCATGACGCTGGAGAAAAATCAGATCCCCCTGGCGCAGCCACTCCACCTCGCCAAAAGGGGTGGACCAGCGCTGCCGCTCGGCCCTCCGAAAAAGATCCGACTCCAGCAAGCTGGTGCCGCCGATGAGAGCCAAGGGCGCGGGGATGGTCATGAGGCGGGATCCGGAACCAGGGAGTCGCGGGGGAGGCCATCCTCCCCCGGCGTCAATTCCAGAATTTGTACCAGGGCTTCTCCCCCTGGGCGGGCGCTTCCGTCGGCTTGGCCGCCGGAGCGGGAGCGGCAGAGGGGGGCGGGGCCATGGACGGCGGCAAAACCTCCGGCGGCGGCGACTTGCGGGTCATGACATCCTCGTCCTTGACCTTTTTTACCTTGGGATCGGCCTTGGGCGGGGGCTGGGGAATGGGCTTCTTGGCTGGATCGGCGGAGAACATCCCCTTCCACCACCCCTCCTGATCGGGAACCAGGGTCGGGGCGGGCTCCGATTTCTTGGACCACTCCGGCATGCGGAGGTCCATCAGCCGATCCAGCAAGCCGTCGCCCTGGATGTTCTTGCCCTCCAGCGGATCCAGCGATTCGCTGTGCTTGCGGTCCGGGGTCTTGAGGGCCGCCTTTTCCGATTTCCATAATTTCCACCAAGGCGTCTCCTCCTTGCGGGAGGCGTCCAGGGCGGGAACGGCGTCGGAGGCGGCGGGCTTGCCGGCAAAAAGGCGCTCGGTGAAGGTGGCCCGCTGGTCGTAGCCCGCCAGATCGGTGGGATCCAGCAGCTCATCCTTGAAATTGCGCTTCACCTCCTTGACCACCCAACGGTCGTCAAAGGTGATCTCCAGCCGGTTGAGGGTGCGATACCCCTCAAAGCGCCGATCCTGGATGTAGATCCAACGATCCTTGCGGAAGGCGTTGGTCACGGTGGGAGAACCCAGCAACGCCTTGACCTGATCCCGAGTGGTGACGCCCGGTTGAATCAGGTTGACGGCGGCGGGCTTGAGGATGTTCCCCTTGTCGTGCAGAACGGGCTGGCAGCCCGACAGCGCCGACAGTACAATGGCCAGCGCAGCGATGGCGGAGGGGGCGTGGACCGCTTTCTTCATGGGCTCATCCGCGGCAGGTGCGAAATCGTGGCGAAAACCGTGAAACGTTGATCTCAGAGGATACCCCATTCCGTTGGCTTCATCCATGTTTTCCCTCTCGGCTTGGTTACAGGATCGGCGTCGCGCCAAACAGCGGCGCGAGGCGTTGGCGCAACGGGCCCGGGAGATCCACGGGGATTTGACGGCCCGCGCCCTGGCCCTCTCGGGGAGCGGCCAACTGGCCCTGCCGGACTACTTTCCCCTCCGTTTCGAGTTGCTGACGCTGCTCATCGCCGCCCGCTTGCAGCGGTTCCATCGCGAAGGGGAGGAGGCGATGGTGCAGGCGCTGTGGGACATGACCTTCGAGGGGTTCGACTACAGCCTGCGCAGCCGGGGCATTTCGGATCTGCGCATGGCTTCCCGCATTCGCAAACTGTTGCGCGGCGCCACCGGACGACGGGATGTCTACATCCTGGCGTTGGAACAAGGGGATGAAACCGCGTTGCGCAACGCCATTGCCCGCAATGTCCTGGACCACGCCCCGCCGGAGGATCCCCGGGTGGAACGCCTGCTCGGGGAAGTGCGTCGGATCGGGGAGGAAACGTCCCCTGCCGAAGGGGGAACCGCTTTGCCCTCCCACGATTAAACTCCACCCCTCGAAAATCCTCGCCACAGCGCAACGACGTTCCGGCAAGGGGGGAACCGGCGGGTGGGCGTGGATGGGCGATGGGCGGATGGGCGGATTGGCTCAATACGTGCTTGGGGAAGGTTGGACCGTCCCTTTGGATGGTTCAGGGGTTGACTCCTGAACCGGATGTTTCACGACTCCTCATGCCGCGCCGCCCTCTCCTCCCTGGTCTTCTGCTCCTGCCGCTGGCGGGATGCACCGTGCTGTCTGGAGGACTCCACCAGGAGTTGCAACTGGTGGGACACAACGTGCAAAACCCCATTTGCGAAGTCAAACAAGGCGAGGAGGTGGTCGCCACCCTGGAGACCATCCCCTCCGTGGTGCGGGTGCGGCGTTCCGCCGAGCCGGTGCAGATTGCCTGCCGCAAGGCGGGATTCAAGGATCAGGTGATCAAACTGGAACCGGCGACCCACGCCAAGGTGTGGGAAAACGTGGCCATGGGCGGCGGGGTCTCGTTGCTTTTTTTGGCGGTGGATGTCCACCTGAACGCCCATTGGCGCTATCCCGATCAGGTGGATCTCTTCATGATGCCCAAGGGGCTCACCGACGAGGAGACCGCCGAATGGAAACGCAAGGTCGAGGTGAAACGGGCGCTGCTGCGTTGTGATCGGGAGGGTTGCACCCCGGAAGAGTTGGAAAAGATCGCCGCCATGAGCGAACAACCGGTTTCGGGAGCCCCGCCCGCCGGGAGCGCCACGCCGACCTCCGGCGGCGCCAACGAACCGTCATCCCCGCCGCCCCCCGCCGCGTCGCCCCCGCTGTCGGGCGGGACAAGCCCCATGCCTGCTCCCTCCGGAACCCAACTCCCCGGACAGGGGGGCGTCCTGATTCCCGGTCAGAACGGAACCCAAATTCCCGGCCCGGGGGGGGTGATGATCCCCGGTCAAAACGGAACTCAAATCCCCGGACAGGGCGGGGTGATGGTTCCGGGGCAGAATGGAACCCGGATCCCTGGACAGGGGGGCGTGATGATCCCCGGTCAGAACGGAACCCAAATTCCCGGCCCGGGGGGGGTGATGATCCCCGGTC
>JADGAP010000036.1 GCA_015231965.1 Magnetococcales bacterium
CCCCGAATATTGATCAAACCCCGCCCCCCATCCCGGCATAACTGCCGAATTTAGGATGAAGCGGAAAAGGAGACTCGGAGGGATTCGGGGGGTGGAAGGCCCCCCGGCGGCCCGATGCGAAACGGATCGATTGCGGCATGACCAATCTGATGCGGCTGGGGGCTGTTCACCCGGACGATCGAACACTTTCCGGGCGCGTTGGCCCAAGAATTTCCCGAACACCACGGGGCGTTGCCCGAGGAGCTTCGCAAGCGTTACGGCGAGCGGAATGGTCGGTTTGCCGACGCCAAATCCAGCGAGGGGCGGCGGAATGTGGCGAGGCTTTCATCCTTTTCGTGCGGCGGGGTTTCGCCAAACATCCCCATCAAGGGAAAAAATCGAGCCCTTCCGGGCTGAAATCCCCCGGAAGTTCCCCTTCCAATACTGGGAGAACCCGCTTCAAATTTTCCTCCCACGCATAACGCCGCATCATCCATTGCCGCTGCATGTCGGTCCCGACCCCGCGCCCCTCGGCCATTCGCCGCAAGGTCAAGCGGGCGAAGGCTTGGGGCTCGGCCTCCACCCCGGAAACTCCGGGCCGCTCCCGCAACGCCGGGGAGAGGTGGATCCCCTCCATGGCCTGCCGGGTGGCGGCCGTCGGAACCCCCATGGCCATGGCCTGCAACACCTTGTTTTGCACCCCGCGCGCCACCCGCAACGGGGCCAGGGCCACCGCCGCATGGGCCAGATGAGGCCGGGGATCCGCCACCCCGCCGGAGACGAAGACCCCCTCCAACGCCCCCAAAGTCCGCACCTCCGGCGTGGGGTGGCGCCCGACAATGAAAAATCGGGCCGCTGGGGTCTCCCGCCGCACCAGCGGCCAGATCTCCCGGGCGAACCAGACCACTGCGTCGACATTGGCCCGATAGTCCATGGCTCCGAGAAAGAGCAGGGGGGGACCGCCGGGGCCGTAGGGATTGGCGAAGGGGAGGGCGGGGTTGAAGTGGTCCGCGTCCACCCCCAGCTCCCAGAAGCCGATTTTGGCGGCGGATTCCGGGGCCAGTTCACGAAATAACGCGGCCTCTTCGGGGCTGACCAGCAGGCTGGCGTCAAATTCCGCCGCGAGGGCCCGTTCCGCCGCCAACAGCCGCACCCCCTCCCGACGGTAGAGCCAACCCAGGGGGCCGCCGTGCATCTGGCCGTATTGGGTCCACTTTTGCGAATCCACATCGACAAAATCCATCACCCGCCGCAGGGGGGCGTAGCGGGGGCCGCTGAGAAACGGGGCCACCCCCGAGGAGAAGACCAACGCCTTACGGATGGGGTGATATTGCAGCAGATTGTCGATCCACCCTTGCAGCGGTTGACGGGGATAGTAGCGCAGGGTCAGCGGTTCGCCGCGCCACAGGGCCGACAACGAGAGGAACTTGCGGGTGCGGGCATCCAGGGAGATCAGGCGCAGGGAGCCGGCGCAGAGGGCGCGCAGGGCGGATTCGTGGACCCAGTCGGCGGGATCATCGACAAAGGCGGCGAGATGGATGCGGTAGCGTTGCGAGAGAAAACGCAGCAGGTGATAGGCCCGGATTTTATCCCCCTTGTCCGGGGGGTAGGGAATGCGATGGGCCAGAAACAGCAGATCGTCCACGCCGATCCCTCCCGGAGCCAGACGCCCCCTGCCGGAGGGAGCCGTCGCTTACGCTTCCCGATAGTCCAGGGCGCGCAACACCCGCGCCACCAACGCCGAGCGATTCAAGGTGAAAAAATGCAACCCCGGCGCCCCGGAGGCCAGCAACTCCCGGCACTGCCGAATGGCCATTTCCACCCCCGCTTCCAGCAACCCCGAGGGATCCTCCCGCAACCCCTCCAAACGCTCCTCCAACCATCCCGGCAGGGAGGCCCCGCACAACTCGGCGAAGCGGCGAATCTGCTTGTGGTCGCTGATGATGATCACCCCGGGGATGATCGGAATCGCCAGCCCCCGGCGGGCCGAGGCGTCCAGCAGCCGCTGATAGCTGTCGTTGTCGAAGAAAAATTGCGTGATCGCGAAATCCGCTCCCGCATCGACCTTGCGCTGGAAAAAATCCAGGTCCGCCTCCAGGGAGGTCGCCTCCGGATGTTTTTCCGGATAGGCCGCCACCCCGATGCGAAACCTTGGATGACGCTGACGAATGAAGGCGGTGAACTGCTCCGCGTCGCGAAACGCCCCCCGCGCCAGGGCCTCCTCCCCCATGCCGGGACGGCGGTCGCCGCGCAACGCCAAAATGTGGTCGACGCCCCCCGCGTCGTAGCGGTCCAGCATCTCCGCCAAGAACGGCTGATCATGGCCGATGCAGGTCAAGTGCGGCATGGCGGTCAAGGCGAAACGCTGGCGCGCCGCGCAGACCAGGCGGGAGGTCTCCTCGCCGCCGGCACCCCCCGCGCCATACGTCACCGAGACGAAATCGGGACGAAAGCGGGAGAGTTCCTCCATGGCCCGCCAAAAAACCGCCTCCCCCGCCCCATCCTTGGGGGGAAAAAATTCAAACGACAAGGTGGGGCGCGATTCGCGAAACGAATGGGTCATGGCTTGCCTGGCAGAGAGGTGGCCGATACGGACGGCATCGGCGGTTGCAGCGGCGGCGTGGTGGAGACCATGGGGGGAGCGATCACCCCGGCGGCGGGTTGCCCGCCGGTTCCGTTGGTCGCCGCCTCGGCGGCCGCCCTGCGCGCCGCCACCCGTCCGGCGGCGGTGGTGATGGGGGGATCCGGCGTCTTGTTTCCCGTTGCCGACGCGCCTCCCCCGGCGACCCCCCCCCCTCCGGCGGCGGTTGCGGGCTTGGCGGCGGCGGGGGGGGATGTCCCTGGGGCGGCGGCGGGCGAAGGCGTTGGCGCGGTCAGGGCGGGCAGGCTCGGGGCTTGGATCACGTTGCCCGTGGGGGTGATCTCCGAGGGGGCCTGGGCCATTCCCTTGCACGGTTTGTCGGAAAACACCCGATTTCCGCTCTCATCCTGGCAGCGATAGACCGACGCCCCCCAGGCGGGCGCGGCCAGCAGCATCCCCAGACTGAAGCAAACGACGCGACGGCGGATCATCGGTGCCCCTTTCATCCATCGGTCAAGCGAATTGATGGGGGTGGAATCCCGGATGGGGAAGCCGGGGGAGGCGTCGCCCCCCACGCGAATTCCGACGCAACGCTCCCCTTAGTATCGCCCGTCCGCGTGCGAGAAAAAAGGGCGGGATCACGGGTGCGGTGCAATCGCCGCCGGTTCGGAGAGGGGGGAGGGGGATCATGGTTCATGCCGCTTCCGTCCGCCCTTCTCCCGCAGCAGCTTCAAATCGTGGGCTTGCAGCTTCAACTCCATCACCCGCCCCTCGGGGGTGAGAATTTTCACCTCGTAAACCAAACCCTCCGCCTCTTCATCCTCCAATTCCATTTTCAGCACCCGCCCTCCGGGATAGCGACTCAGCGCCTGCTCCAAAACTTTTTCCGGCGGCGCGGCTTGACGCAAACGCTCCTGACGGGCGGGGGAGGAATCCTCTTGCTTTGAGTCCGCCACCGCCAATGTCGTCGCCAACGCCAAGCCCAGCAGGGCGGTCAGCGTCAGCGTCATTCCCAACCCTCTTGGGAGGGGGGCTCCGTTCCTGGGGCTTGTCATGGTTCGTCCGCCGCGTTGTGGGGGGCATCGGTTCGTATCAGGGCTTCAGCCTATCCTCCCAAGCTGAACCGAATCTGACAAGCGGGTTCAGCAAGAGATCATCCCCATGGGGTAAGGTTTTTCCAACGCGCCGAGTCGGCGTTTTTCATGAGCTACGAGGAGAGGATCGATGGATTCCGTCAAGGTCTGGGATCTCCCGACGCGGATATTTCACTGGAGCCTGGCGGTGCTGGTATTGTTCGCCGCCCTCAGCGGCGACGACAGCCCCGAGTGGTGGTTGGGACTCCACATCATCGCAGGTTACGCCATTTTCGCCCTGCTGATCTGGCGGCTGGTCTGGGGATTTTTCGGACCCGGCCCCAGTCGTTTCGGCGACTTCGTCCGCCCCCCCCGGGAGATTGTCGATCACCTGAAAGCCACCCTGGCCCGGCGGGGCAAGCCGTGGCTGGGTCACAACCCGGCGGGGGGCGCGATGATCGTCGCCCTGCTGATCACCCTGCTGCTGATCGTCGTCAGCGGCGTCATCACATTGGGCGGCGAGGAAAATCAAGGGGTGGCGGCGGCCTGGGTTCCCTTTGCCGTGGGCAAGGCGGCCAAGGAGGTCCACGAATTTCTCGTCGGACTGCTGGGGCTGCTGGTGGTCGGACACGTGGGGGGGGTAATCCTGGAGAGCTTGTTGCACCGGGAAAATCTCATCCGCTCGATGATCCACGGTCGGCGTCTCGCCGTTCCCGAGGCCCATCCCCTTCATCCCGCCCCGGCCCGGCCCCTGTCGGCGGTTCTGGCGCTGGCGGCGCTCTTGGGCGGGCTGTGGTGGGTCGGTTCGGCCCTTTCGGCGGTTCCCTCCGCCAAAATCCCGGCCCACTACGCCCTGGATCCGGTCTATCGCGAAGCGTGCGGCGAGTGCCACTGGGCCTTTCACCCCAGCCTGCTCTCCCGAAGTGGTTGGGAGCATCTGATGGCCAATCTGTCCGATCACTACGGCGAAAACGCCGCCCTCCCCCCGGACAAGGCCGCCGTCGCGGGGGCGTTTCTCCAGGCCCACGCCGCCGAGGCGTGGGATACCGAACCGGCCCGCAAGCTGAATCGGGACGGCTCCGGTCTCCGCCTCACCCAAACCCCCTACTTTCGCAAAAAACATCGGGAGTTGAACGAGGCGGCCTGGCACCATGCCGAGGTGGGGAGCCCAGCCAACTGCCCCGCCTGTCATCTGGACGCCGAATCCGGACGTTTCGACGATCAAGCCATCCGTCTGCCCAAGGGAATCCAATCATGAAAATCATCACGCCGCGCCGCGCCGCCCCCCTCGCCCTGTTCGCTGTGTTCGCCGCTTTCGCCCTGTCGCCCGGCCTCGCCCTCGCCGCGCCGCTCCAGGGGAAAACGACCCCCGCCGCCCTGCTGGACGGTTACGCCCAGGAGGTCAAGGCCAAGGATTCCAGCTTCGGCGGATTTTCCGCCCAGCGGGGGGAGGCGCTGTTCCGGGGAAAGTTCACCGCCAGCGCCGACACCCCCTCTTGCACCACCTGCCACACCGAATCCCCCAAGCAGGCGGGCAAGACGCGGGCGGGCAAGGCCATCGATCCCCTGGCTCCGTCGGCCAACCCGGCCCGCTTCACCGAGTCGGACAAGGTGGAAAAATGGTTTGGTCGCAACTGCGAAAGCGTGTTGGGACGCCCCTGCACCCCCCTGGAGAAGGGGGATTTCATCACATTTATCATCGGTCGATAAATCCAACCCGATCCATCCTCTCTCTTCGCAGTCCAAGGAGCTTGTCATGAACTTTTCCCTTTCCTCCCCAGTCGCGGCCCTGTTGGGCGTCCTTCTTCTCGCCGGAACCGCCCATGCCGACGGCGATGATCGGACCCCCCCCATCCAACACCCGGAGACCCTCAAGGAGTGCGGCGGTTGTCACATGGCGTATCCTCCGCAAATGCTTCCCGCCCGTTCCTGGGAAAAGTTGATGGGGGGGTTGAAGGAACATTTTGGGGAAAACGCCCAACTGGACGATGGCGTCCGGCAGTCCATCACCACCTATTTGATCGCCAATGCCGGGGATGCGGGGGGGCGTTCCTGGAAATTTTTGCGGGGTGTGGGGGCGGATCAAACGCCGTTGCGTCTTTCCGAGACCCCCCGTTGGAAGCGGGAGCATGACAAACCCGCCATTCGGCAGGGGTTGAACGATCCCAAGGTGGGGTCGGCGGCCAATTGTCCGGCGTGTCATGCGGCGGCCGCGAAGGGGGATTGGGAACTGGATTAAGCGGAAATAAAAACAAACAAAAAATGGTGGTAACTATTCAGCCCCCCCCATTTTTTGGAGAGAAATCCGGAATTAGGTGAGAATCTGGTCGCCTGCGGCGACGATTGGGCGCGCTGCGCCGAAGCAAAAAGCGCTTCGGCTTCACTTGAAAGCGCGCCAAAAGAACAAAAACAAGTGCAAGATCAAAAGCGAAAGTCAAAACCCCAGGGCTCTGCCCTGGACCCGCCAGGGGGATGATCCCCCTGGACCCGCAGTCGCAAAAGCGGGGGTGGTGAATAGTTACAAATGGTGAAGGGGTATTGGGGGGACAGTTCCCTGTCCCCCCAAGGTCTTGCCCTCGGGTGGGACTCAACAGCCGCCACCTGCTTTGGCCACCAGAGGAACCGGACTGAGAAACATCGGAGCCCAGGGCGGCGGGCGGCGGCGGATCAATTGATGAGCAGCAACGGCGGATGGGTGTTGGCCAGCAATTGGCGAAATCGCTTGCGGCTGTCGGCAAAAACCACGGTAATGGGGTTGAACTCGTCGGTGGCCGGGGTGACGTTGGCCAACTCGGCGGCGGTGACGATGCGACCATGATCGATGGCGACGTTGAAACGGGGGGCCAACTCCTTGGGCAAATTTTCCCGGTCGACGGCGGGAAGGGTGGTGAAGGGCCGACGCCCCGCCACCAGGAAGGCGTTGACAAAACCCGATCCCCCCGCCTCCAGGGGCGGATGATAGATGGCCGCGCCGGGGAAAACCGCCGCTGCGGTGGCCAACACCAACCGATTGGGGGCCTCCACCGCCGCGTCGAAAAAGAGATTGGCCACCACCCGCCCATCGGGGGCGAGACAGGCGGCGGCGTCGGCCATGAACTCCCTGGTCAGCAGATAGTCCGGGGTGCTGTCGCCGTGGAACAGGTCGATGATCAGCAGGTCGTAGCCCTGGCGACATTGCCGGACGAAGGTGCGGGCGTCGGCCACGTGGACCGTCGCCCGGGCGGGATCGAATCCAAAATGTTGCTGGGCCACCGCCACCGCGTCGGGGTTGATCTCCACCACGTCCACGCTCAGGCCGCGCCGGACGAAGGCCATGGGAACCTCTCCCGCGCCCAGTCCCAGCACCAACACCCGCTTGGCCTCGGGGCGATGGGCCAGGGAGAGGCGCTCCAGGGCGTAGGTGTACATGGCGACCGAGCGGCCATCCATCCCCACCCGGTTTTGAATGATGCCGTCCTGGAAAAATCCCTTGTATTCGGCCCCGCTTTTTTCCTGAATGCGAGCGATTTTGACGTTGCCGAAGACCGAGGTGCGCTCGTCTAGAATGGTGAAGCGCCGTCCGTCCAACTCCGCCGGGGCGATGGCCGCCAGATAACTCCGTCCGCCGCCGAGCAGCCCCGCCGCCGAAGCCAGGGCCAGCAGGGCGCAGATCAGGGCCAGGCGCCGCGTTTCCGGGGCCCCTCCAGAGCCGGGCAGGTTGATCAGGGTCAGCGCCGCCAGCCCCAGGGCGGTCCAGAGCAGCGAGTCGAAGTTGGTGAAGCGGCTCATGAAGACGAAGGCGGTGAGCAGCACCCCCGCCACCGAGCCCAGGGTGGAGACGAAAAAGACCTGCCCCGCCCCGCCGTCGCCGTCCCGCCGCTGCAACAGCGAAACCAACAGCGGGCTCATGGCCGAAAGGGCCACCAGCGGTGCCGCCAACAACACCGCGCAGGCCAAAAAGTTGCCCAGAAGCAGGTCCATGGCCGCCAATTTGGGAAACAGCACGGGATAGACCGCGCACGCCCCCACGATGGCCAGGGCCGCCAGGGCGGGCATCAGCAGAAAAGCCCCCGCCGCCGGTTGTCGCGACTCCCGCTGGGAGAGCCCCCCTCCCAGGCGATAGCCGATGGCCATGAAAATCATCGTCACCGATAAAATTCCGGCCCAGATGTAAAGGCTCACGCCGAAAAAGGGGGTCATGACCCGGGAGGCCATCACCTCCAACGCCAACACCGCCCCGCCGGTGAGAAATACCGTGGTGTAACCCCGCGCCAGATCCATGATTGTCCAGGAAAGGAAGGTGGTTGAGGGAGGGAGGGGGCTATTTCCCCTCCGTTCGTTGGTGCAACCGCTTGACGATGGCCTTGTCGATCAAACCCCGGATGGTGGAGTCCACATTCCTCAATTCGATGCGCGACATGAACACCATCGGTCCCAGATCCGCGAAGAGCATGCCGAACAGCTCATCGGCGACACCGCTGGAAATCACCGGCACCTCGCTGAAATCGATGACCAGTTTGCAACCGGGATCGGCTTTCAACAAATTGGCGACCTTGACGCGCAAGGCTTGGCCCGCCTCCCGGGAACCGAGAAATCTGGCGTGATCGCTCATCCGCATCACCCATTCACTCTCGTGAAGGATCTCACCCATGGAGAAGCTTTCCTTTTACAAAACCGAACGCTGGCAAGCCGACCGAAACATGGAACCTTCATTCCCTCGGAAGCGGGAATCCAGGGGGCGGGAAATGCAGCGATCGCTACGAGGAAACAAGCCCTTTTTCCGTTTGTTTGAAGGGAGCCATTCATCCATCGGCTTTCCTGG
Organism: Magnetococcales bacterium; assembly: GCA_015231965.1. Lineage (GTDB taxonomy): Bacteria > Pseudomonadota > Magnetococcia > Magnetococcales > JADGAP01 > JADGAP01. Next base: position 8,435 of record JADGAP010000036.1, read on the forward strand.
ATTCCCGCTTTCGCGGGAATGACGATCTATTTTTGGAATGAGTTCCTCGCACCCTCAAGTTCCTGGTGCGCATAACTGAAATGGAATGACTATAAAATGGAACGACGATATCGCCAGGGGTGGGGATGCGGCGGGGGGGTGGCAGGGGCATCCCGTGGTTGCGGCGGCCCTTGACGGCCTCCGCGCCTCGGATTAAGGTCATGGCGTTGGTTGTATTTCCGCCGCCCCGGCCTTCGCGAAAGCGCAACGCCCCGACCAGGATGGACGCCCATGGCCACCCCAGACCAATCCGAACAATGGCGCCAGGCCGACGCGGCCGTGCGGGCGGCGCTGCCGCCGGGGGTCAAACTGCTGCGCACCCTCCGGGGGCATACCGATTGGATCGGGCGCATCGCCTGGTCACCGGACGGGCGGATGCTGGCGTCGCCATCACGCGATAAAACCATCCGTCTCTGGGATGCCGAGACGGGAGAGTGGCTCCAGACGTTGCAAGGGCATATGAGTGCCGTTATGTGCGCCGCCTTTGATCCGGCGGGTCGCACCCTGGCCAGTGGAAGTAATGACCATTCCGTTAAGATCTGGGACGTGGCCAGTGATCAACGGCTCCATTCTCTGAAAGAACATGCCAGTACTGTATACAGCGTGGCCTTTGCTCCCTCCGGCGACGTCTTAGCCAGCGGAAGCTATGATGGAAAAATCATGTTATGGGAGGCTGCCACCGGGAGGTTGCTTCGCACGTTTAATGATTCCGAGAAAACCGGTAACTTATTTTCCCTAGCCTTTCATCCGGCGGGCGACGCCTTGATTAGCTCTCATGGGAAAGGAGCCGTAGTCATTTGGGAGGTCGCTACCGGTCGATTGATTCATAAGTTGGAAGGGCATAGAGTCGATGTTATATATGTTGCGATGGATCCGGCGGGCCGATTGCTGGCCGGTGGTGGCGCGGATAAAACTATAAACTTATGGGATTATCCCAGCGGAAGACTGATTCGCACCTTGGAAGGACACACAAGTACCGTGAAATCGGTTGCCTTTGTCGCCCAAGGGCAAATATTGGCCTCCAAGGGGCGCGATGATTCCATTCGCCTTTGGCATCCCGAGACCGGAACACGCCTGGGCCTGATCCATGAACCAGCATCTAGCTACTGGCCGTCAAGTCTCGCCGCCCACCCACGACTGCCGCTCCTCGCTGCGGTGGGCTCGGACCCCGGCATGCCGCCAGAGGCCTGTGACCGCCTGATCCACATTTACGAACTGGATGTCGACCTCCTGTTGAAGCAAGCCCCCAAGAATGACGCCCACTATGTCAATGCCAAGGTGCTGCTGCTGGGGGACAGCGGCGTGGGCAAGTCCGGCCTGGGGATGGTGTTGAACCATGAACCCTTCGCCGCCACCGAATCGACCCACGGTCGGCGGGTTTGGGACTTTGAAAAACAGGAGGTCCAAGTCGCAGGCGGTGCCACCCAAACCCGGGAAACCCTGCTGTGGGATCTGGCGGGACAACCGGGCTACCGCATCATCCACCAAATGCACTTGAACGAAGTGGCCGTGGCCCTGGTGGTGTTTGACGGACGGAGCGAAACCGATCCCCTGGCCGGCGTCCGCCATTGGGAGCGGGCGTTGCGTCTGGCGGGGCAACGCCAGGGGGCCGCCGCCCCGCCCCTGAAAAAATTCCTCATCTCCGCCCGCAACGACCGGGGAGGCGTGGCCATCGGCGAGGAGCGGCTGCAAGGCCTCCTCCAGGAGTACGGCTTTGACGGTTATTTCAAAACCAGCGCCAAGGAAGGGTGGGCGATCCCCGAACTGCGGGAGGCCATCCGTCAGGCGATTCCGTGGGAAGCGTTGCCGGTGGTCTCCTCCTCCCAACTTTTCGCCGACATCAAATCCTTCCTGTTGCAGGTCAAGGAGTCGGGGCGGCTGCTGGCCCCGGCGGCGGAACTGTACCAGGAGTTCGCGCGACAACAGGCGGCGCCGGACCATTTGCGGGAGCCCTTTGAAACCTGCATCGGGCGGTTGGAGAGCCGGGATTTGATCCGCCGCCTGACCTTCGGCGGTCACGTGCTGCTGCAACCGGAACTGCTGGACGCCTACGCCTCCGCCATGGTCCACGCCGCCCGGGAGGAGCCGGACGGCCTGGGTTCCCTGTCGGAAAAGGTCGCCATGGCCGGAGGATTTTTCATCCCCGCCGAAAACAAGGTCGCCGACCCCGGACTTGAGAAGGTGTTGCTCCACGCCACGGTGGAAGAGTTGGTGCAACACGACCTGGCGCTGTGGGAAATGGCCGACGACGGGCGCTATCTGGTCTTTCCCTCCCAGTTCAACCGGGATTACGAGGAGGCCCCCGATCCCAAGGGCAAGGCGGCGGCCATCACCTTCGAGGGGCCGGTGCAAAGCCTCTACGCCACCCTGGCGGTGCGGTTGAGCCACAGCGGTCTGTTCGCCGCCGGACGGGCGGAAATGTGGCGCAACGCGGCGCTGTTCAACGCCAGCGTCGGCGGAAAATGCGGCCTGTACCTGCAGGAATTCGCCGAAGCCAAGGGCCGCTTGACCCTCTTCTTCCCGGAAGAGGGAACCACCCCGGAAACCCGCTTCCACTTCGAGGCGTTCGTTCTAACCCACGTGCGGCGCAGGGCGCTGGACGGCACGGTGGAAATTGTGCGGTTTTACGTCTGCCCTCAATGCGGCGATACGGTGCCGGACAACTACGTCAAACGGTGCTTGGAGAGAAACATCCGCGAGTTTGACTGCCCGTGCGGCGGGGGGAAGATCCTCCTGGTTGAACCCAAGGAGCGGATCCGCTTTCCGTCCCGCGTCGCGGAGATGGAGCAATCCGCCGACCGGAAGCGGAACTTCGACGCCACCATGATCGCCGCGCAGGGAGAGACCCAGACGCAGGCGTTCCAGGAGTGGGCGGGAGGGGAGCAAGTCACCCTGGCCATCGTCTTCACCGATATCGTCGGCTCCACCCAACTGGGGGAAGAGATCGGGGACGAGGCGATGAACGACGTCCGGCGGGCGCACTTCGCCCAAAGCCGGAGGCTGATCGAAAAATTCCGGGGACGGGAGATCAAAACCATCGGGGACAGTTTCATGACGGCCTTCAAAAGCGTCGGCGCCGCCCTGGATTACGCCCTGGCCTTGCGAAAAAGCACGGGGCATCCCAAGGTGCAAATCCGCGCCGGAATCCACATCGGAACCATGGGGGTGGAGGAAAACGATGTCTTCGGCGGAACCGTCAACTTCGCCGCTCGGGTGGGAGGGTTCTTCCATGGGACGGAAATCGGATTGAGCCAGCGGGCCAAGGAGGATATCGACCAGCAAGGAGCCGCCCGACACAAAACCATTCGCTGGCAACGCCTGGATGGCATCGCGATGAAGGGATTTCGGGAAACCTCCACCCTGTGGACGGCGGAATAACCGGCCCGGAGGATGGACGGGGGCCCATGCGCCCCCCATGTCAGCCCCCCACGATCCATCCCTGGATTCCCGACGCCCCGTCCTGACAAAGACGAAAGGGGAGCCCGCCGAAAGGGGCTGGAGTTCGAGGAGGATTACCCTTAGACCTACCCCCACCCTTGCGCGGCTCTCAACGGACAGATGGCGGAAGATGGCGGACGCAGAAAGCAAAAAAAGCCAACCTTTTCAGGCTGGCTTTTGGCTAAACGGACGGTAACGGAAGAGTAAATGGTAGCGAGGGGGAGACTCGAACTCCCGACCTGAGGATTATGAGTTACCTTTACCATAACCATACCAAACCATTACGATCCATAGTAAGCAATAGAACATGTTGACTTTAAAAATTAAATATCCATAATAATCCCCATGCCACCGTACCTGGCTCTCCAAAATGCGCTTACCATCAGCTTACCAGGATGCGACCTGATTTCTTACCCCGGAAACGACCATGCAAACCCGGATCACCAAACGCACCGTTGATGCCGCCCAACCATTGGCCAAGCCCTATTTTTTGTGGGACGAGGACTTGGCCGGGTTCGGTCTGAAGGTCAACCCAACCAGCAAGGTTTATGTGGTGCAAAGTCGGGTTGATGGTCGAACCGTTCGCGCCACCATTGGACACCATGGGGTGTTCACCCCGGAAGAGGCGCGGCTTGAAGCGCGTAAAAAGCTGGGCTTAATGGCTGGGGGCGTGGATCTGAACAAGGAGGCCGAACTTGATAAGTTGCGAACCATCACCCTTGGCGCGGCCTATCGGTCCTATGTCGCTGAACGGTCCTTGACGGCCAATACCTTGAAGGACTACGCCAAAGCCATGCGGATTGGTTTCCCTGACTGGGAAGAAAAGCCGGTGACGGGAATTAGTCGCCTCATGGTGGAAAGACGCTTTGATGACCTGTCCGCCTCAAGTCCCGCCCAAGCAAATCAAATGTTCCGCTTTCTCCGGGCGCTGCTGAACTACGCCAAGGAAAAATTTGCTTCCCCCGATGGGGAACCCCTGATTCCTTCCAATCCCTGTGACCGGCTTACCGCCTTGAAAAAATGGCATCGGATCGAACGGCGAACCCGGCACATTGAACCCCACCAGCTACGCCCCTGGTTTGCGGCGCTGTCTCCGACTCCGGATGACACGGAGCATCGACGGGCCATCAAGGATTGTTGCGCCTTGATCCTGATGACCGGTTGCCGGGAGCAAGAAGCGGCGCGGCTGCAATGGGGCGATGTGGACATGAACGCCCGCAAAGTTACGTTTCGCATCACCAAGAACCATCAGGCCCACACCCTGCCCATTGGTTCCTGGCTGGAGGCCATGCTGGAGCGGCGGCGCAAAACGGCGGGGGCTTCGTCCTTCGTGTTTCCGGCAGAGAACGCCACGGGGCATTTGCTGAATCATCGAAAAGGGGTGATGGAGATTTGCGCCCGTAGTGGGGTGGAATTCCGGCTTCACGATCTGCGCCGGACTTTCGCTTCCATCGTCAATCATCACCTTGGCCGGAGCCTGTCCGCCTATACCATCAAGCGATTGCTCAACCATAGCGGCGGGGCGGATGTGACAGCGGGATACATTCAATTCGGAGTGGAGGACTTGCGGGAATCCATGGAACAGGTGGAAGCGTTTGTTCTGAAATGCGCCGGTATTATCGAGACAACGCCCGTTGTTCCAATGCGGACGCAATCTCAATTGAGAAGGAAGGGCTAGACATGGGAAATCTTGATCATTGGCGTCTGTGCGACGTATTGCCCGTTGAACAGGCGGCACTGCTTTACGCTGGGATTGAACCTGCAAGAAACGATCTGCGCGACAACAATTTTTCAGACCCTCAATTTAATCCGAGTTATCCTACCTATATGGCGGGTCGAACCTTAATAATAAACGCTGTGCTATCGGGAATATTGCCCGCAACCATACGGTATGGTGTGCTGACTCCTGATGGGTGGGCGGATGAATCAGAGATGTACAACCCAGACAGCAGCGTAATTCTAAAGGATGACCGCAATATCAAAGTAATTGTAAGTCGTGAACCGGATTGGATGAAGACCACGATTCAGGTTGACGATCTGAAAAAGTGGCTTGGCGGCAAGGGAGTGACGAGCGGTTTCTTTTTCCCGAATGTCACGACCGATGCGCCGGATTACCTTAACTCCGACCACCCCAATTATTCCCCTAAGTTGGCGGCTGCGGTTGCTGCTTGGAAGGCCGTGACCAACAACCCAGCCTTGGCAAAAGGAACCTCTGTCAAACAGGGGTTGGTGAAATGGCTTCGCATGAACGCGGCCAGTTTCGACTTGGCCAAGGACGGCGGGAACCCGAACGAACAAGGAATTGATGAAATCGCCAAAATAGCAAATTGGGACACAAAAGGCGGCGCACCCAAGACCCCTGGGGGATAACCCTCACCCCCTAGAACTTCCCGTTATGTAAGGGGTTCTGGCTTTTTACTTTCCGAACCTACCCGCTCCTTCGGCCCAAACTCCCCCACCCCTTCCCCGGAAACCTGCCGAAAATCTGGCCCGGGGGGTGGGCGAGTTTTGATAACCATACTACCACTCAATAGCCTGTATCCGTTGATGTTTTTGTTGCATAACCATAGCGAAGCACAACAACCGCTATGGAGTCTGACCCGATGCCTAAAACAATCCGCCCCAAAGCCACCACGTCTGACCTTCGCACCCAATTTTGGACTGCCCCCCTTGAAGCCGAACTCCCCCGCGACGTGACAGCGGCGGGGATCGGCTATTCCGTGCCCTGGATGGAGCTCAAGGCCGTTCATGGCGGCGGGATTCCGTATCGGAAAATCGGGCGGCGCACGCTCTACAAGAAGCGGGATGCCCTGGCGTGGCTGGAGGCCAATTCCCAGCGCGTGAAATCCACTTCCGAATATCGGGGGGCATAGTCGATGGCCGACAAAAAAAACCCGGCTGGGGGGCCGGGCTGCACTCTGAAAACTCCCGTGAATTCTACCTCGCGTTGCTCACGGCGGCAAGCACTTCTGCCAATCTCCGATCCGGTGGAGGCGTTCCGCGCCGCGATGGCCGCTCATGGGTTGGAGACGACCGCCCCCATTGTCCCGGACGGGAAATTGCGCCGTGTTCACTTGGCGGGCGACCGGGCCGGGACGCGGAATGGGTGGTTTGTTCTACATCTGGACCCTCCCGCGTCGGGGGCCTTCGGAAGTTGGAAGGCGGGAACGTCCGGATCCTGGTGCGCCGGGATCCGGGAGCAACTGACCCCCACCGAACGGGAGACGATCCGCCGCCGTATCGAGGCCGCCAAGCGGGCCAGGGAGACGGAAGAGAAGCGGGCCAGGGAGACCGCCGCTTGTCGGGCCTTGACCATCTGGGATCAATCATCCCCCGCCGATCCGGAACACCCCTACTTGGTGAAGAAGAAGGTTCAACCCCACGGCGTCCGCCAGTCTCGGGGGGCGCTGGTGATCCCCCTGCGGGACGTGGAGGGGCGGTTGTGGTCCCTGGAATTCATCCGCGCCGATGGCTCCAAGCGATTTTTTGCAGGGGGCCGCAAGCACGGTGGTTTCTTCGTCATCGGGACCATCGACCCGGCGGAAACGTTGTGCTTGGCGGAAGGCTTCGCGACCGGGGCCACGCTCCACGAAACGACCGGGCATCCGGTGGCGGTGGCCTTCGACGCGGGCAACCTGGAGCCGGTGGCGCGGGCGCTGCGGGCCAAATATCCCGCCCTTCGGCTGGTGATTTGCGCCGACGCCGACCCTGTGGGCATGGCCAAGGCCAAGTCCGCCGCCCTGGCGGTGGGTGGGTTGGTGACTTGGCCGGGCAAGAGCCGGGAGGGGGTGGGCCATGGGCGCTGACTTCAACGATAACCCCATGACCGCCGCCAACGATCTGGACGCGGCGGAAGCGCCCCCCCTGGACCTGGAGGCCACCAACGATGAGCCGATGACGGGGCAACAGGAGGGACAAGCCACGCGCCGGGGTTCGTCCTTTGAGGTGATCGAATTCCGTGAGGGCTTCCACAATGGGGTGCATTTCTTCCCCCCCTCTGACGGGGAGACGGAAGCTAAACCAATTTGGATTTGCTCCCCGCTGCGGGTGGTGGCGCGAACCCGGAACGATCACCAGGAAGGGCACGGGCGGGTGTTGGAGTTCCCCGACGCCGACGGGCATTTGCATCAATGGGCCATGCCCATGTCACTGCTGGCCGGGGACGGGACGGAGTTGCGTTCTACCCTTTTAAGCATGGGGCTGGAGCTTTCCCAGAACCGCAAGGCGCGGGAGTTGCTGGCAGACTACATTCAACGGGCGAGGCCGGAACGGACGGCGCGTTGCGTGGACAAAACCGGCTGGCATGGCCAAGTGTTCGTCATGCCGGAAAACGTCATTGGGCGGACAATGGAAATGGTCCTCTTCCAAAGCGCCACACGGGAAACCCCCGGCTTTGGCGTGGCGGGATCCCTGGAAGATTGGCGGGCGAACGTCGGGGCGCTCTGCCGGAAAAACTCCCGGCTGCTGTTCGCGGTGAGCATGGCGTTTGCCGCGCCTCTACTGGCCCTGGTGGGGGATGAGTCCGGCGGGTTTAACCTGGTGGGGGCGTCGTCGTGCGGCAAAAGCACGGCCTTGCGGGCGGCAACATCGGCTTGGGGGGAACCCGGACGAAAGCAGAATTGGCGGGCCACGTCCAACGGGTTGGAGGGGGTGGCCCTGGCGCACCATGACGCCCTGCTGTGTCTGGACGAAATGGCGCAAATCGACCCCCGCGAAGCCGGGGAAACGGCCTATATGCTGGCCAACGGCGTCGGCAAGGCGCGAGCCAACCGGGACGGATCGGCGCGGCGTCCGGTTTCGTGGCGAACGTTGTTTTTGAGCGCCGGGGAAATCGGGTTGGCGGGGCATATGCTCACGGCAGGCAAGCGGGCGCGGGCTGGGCAGGAAATCCGGCTGGCCGACATTCCCGCCGATGCCGGGGCCGGGCTGGGGTTGTTCGAGGAACTGCATGGCCACGCCACGGGAGCGGGCTTGGCGGACGCCATCGGGCAGGCGTCAAGCCGGTTTTATGGCACGGCGGCGCGGGCCTTCCTGGAGCGGCTGGCGTCAAACATCGAGGCCGTTCCCAGCCAAGTTGAAGGCTTCCGACGGGAGTTCCTGGCCGCAGTTCTCCCTCCTGACGCCGATGGCCAAGCGCGAAGGGTGGCGGGGCGTTTTGCCCTGGTGGCCGCCGGGGGTGAAATGGCATCCACCATGGGCGTGAGCGGCTGGGAGCAAGGCGAGGCGAAACGGGCGGCGCAAGTCTGCCTGCAATCCTGGCTGGCTGCCCGTGGGGGATCCGGGCCGCAAGAGGAGCGGGCCGCCCTGGCGCAAGTCCGGCTGTTCTTCGAGCAACACGGAGAATCCCGGTTCACGCCGTGGAACGGACAGGATCGGGTGACGATCAATCGCGCCGGATTCCGTCGGGCGCATGAGCTTGAAGGCCATACGGAATATTATGTTCTTCCGGAAACCTTCAAGACGGAAGTTTGCGCGGGGCTGGATGAGCGTTTTGTTCTGCGGCTGCTCAAGGACCGGGGGGCGCTGTTGACCGGGGGAGAGGATAACCGATTCGCCGTCAAACCCCGACTTCACGGCATGGGTCCGACGCGGTGTTATCGCCTCGTCCCGCATCTCCTGGAGGGGACGGCATGAACGTCATGGATCATTTCGCCTCATGGCGGACCGCGCCCGCGCCTCTTCTGGAACGTCCCCACGTCCCCGAAGAGGTGGAAGGAATCAAAGCTTCCCCTAAAAAAGGTGCTTCTTTGGAAGGAGGGAACCGTTCCCCTGCCGCGCCCCCAAAAAGTGAGGTTACGTTTCAGACTTTATCGTTTATTGGCGGGGACACAGGGGACAACGGGGACGTTCCGAAAAGTAGTACTGAAATCAACACGATAAACCGTCCCCGGAAGTCGGATGCGCCAAAAGCAAACTGGGGACAGCCGGGGACAAATCAGGGGGAACGGTTTGGGGACGCGGAATTTGTCCCCGGTAGCGAGGGGACCGGGGACACCTGTTTTGCAATAACGGGGACATTTTTCAAAAGCAACAACAATGAGTTGCATGATGTGTCCCCGTTGTCCCCGTTGTCCCCAGTAATAAACAACGAAGTCTATAATGCAAACGGGGAAACGTCGGCTTCCCCTCCGGCGGCGGACTCCGACACCCCCCGCCCCCTGTCTCCGGCGGAACTCTCCCACGCCCGGCGCACCTTCGAGGCGTTCCACCAGGACCACGGGGCCGCGTTGAGGGCTGCGGGCTGGGATCGGGCGGCGCTGTTCGGCGGGTGTGATCCGGAGCGGCTGGAGACGGTGGATAGCCTGCCGGGGGTGCTGGCCGCGTTGATGGCCGGTGATGTGCTGGAGGCCATCACCCCATGGCGGCTCATTTTCCGGGATCGGGCCGGGGAGCGGACGGCGTGGCGTCGGGGCGGGGGGTGGATCGGCGGGGCGCTGCTGGAAGAGGTTGAGCGCGAGGAAATCGAAGAACGGGCCGGGATCCTGATGGACAACGGCATGGACCAAGACGAGGCCGACCGCGAGGCGCGGCGCATGGTGAGGGGAGACGAGCGATGAGCGACGAACAAACGCAACGATGGAATCCGGAACCGAAGGTCAAAATGGCGGGACTCTACGAGAAGATTTCGGCGAAGGGAACGCGCTATTTCGTGGGCTACCTGGGAGGCGTCAAGCTGCTTATGCTGCCAGACCACAAAGCGGCGGCGGATAAACCCGGCTGGAATTTGTTCGCGGTGGAGCGCGCCCCGTTTCCTGGCGCGGCGGGAGCAAGCGGGGCGGATCGTGGGCGTCGTGAATCGTCCCCTGGAGGGAGAAATCCGCCATCCCTTGGGCGCGGCGATGACGCCCCCCTGGGGGCCGACGAATCCACCCCGTTTTGAGGAGCCGACCATGGGGGCGATGCAAAGGAACAAGGGCCGGGCCGGAGAACAGGAGCTTGCCCGGCTGCTGCGGGAGCATCTGGGGGTGGAAGTCCGGCGGAACCTTCAGCAGTCCCGCGAGGGAGGCGCGGATCTGGCGGGCTTGCCGGGGGTGGCCCTGGAAGTCAAGCGGGCCGCCGCCCCCTCCCTTTCGGCGTGGTGGGAGCAAACCCGCCGTCAAGCGCACGAGGGCGGGGGCGTCCCGGTGCTGGCGTTCCGGCTGGACCGTCGCCCCTGGCGGTTCATCCTCCCCCTTGAGGCGTTGGGCATCGTCGGAGGCCAAGGGCCGGGGCTGGAGGCTACGGCAGAGCTATCCCTTGAGGCGTTTTGTTTGACGGTGCGGGAGCGGCTCTTGCCCGATGGCGGGACCGGGGCGGCGGCGTGACCACGCAAGGCAAACGCAATGCGGTTGCAATGCACGAATCATGCAAGGCACCTGCAAGAATTTCGTGATAATCTGATTTTATCAGATAAGAAGGAGGATTTATCATGGGTGGGAAATTTCAACCGGGGGTGTCGGGCAATCCACGAGGCCGCCCAAGGGGCTCCCCCACGAGGCCGTCAGAGCTTCGCAAGATGCTGGCAGGCAATGCTCCTGCCCTGATGGAAAAGGCCGTGCAACTGGCCTTGGCGGGCGATCCGGCAGCGTTGCGCTTGTGCCTGGAGCGGTTGATTCCTCCGGTCAAAGCCACGGATGAGGCGGTGCAACTGCCCGACCTGGCGGGGCTCTCCCTGGCCGATCAAGGGCGGGTCATCCTGGCGGCGGTGGGCAGGGGGGAAATCTCTCCCCTTCAAGGGAATGCTCTGCTTCAAGGGCTGGGCACCCTGGTCCGGGTGGTGGAGGCGACCGAACTTGAAGAGCGCATAGCGGCTTTGGAGGCCAAAAAAGATGAATGACCTTGAGCGTCGCGTCGAACGGCTGGAGGAGAAAGCCAAGAGGCTCCCCCCAGCAATTGTTCTTTTCGACCCCACGGCAGAGGAAATTGAAACGGCCAAGTCGAAAACGGAACACCTGTTCGTTGTCAAGTTTGTGTGAAGAAGGGCCGGTGACGCCCTGGGCCACAAGGCTGTCATGACCCGCTACCGGGTGAGTAAGCGCGTTGCCCGGCGGGCGTTGTCCCTTTGGCTGGGCAAGGGGGGGATGCCTACGCCGTCGCCAGGATTTCGGGAACGGTGCGGATCGGGTTGGGCATGGAACGGCGGGCGTGGTGGGAGCGTTCGGGGCGACCCTTTCGGCGATGCGCGGGAGGCGTCGGAAGCGAGGCGAAGGGGGGAAACGGGGGGTAACACGGCGAGGGTGAATTTCCTTCTGGCGCTTACCATGTGCTTACCAACAAAAAAGGCTTGCCGGATAGACTCTGGCAAGCCTTTGATTTGTTTGGTAGCGAGGGGGAGACTCGAACTCCCGACCTGAGGATTATGAGTCCACCGCTCTAACCTGCTGAGCTACCTCGCCGGAAAAAGCGCAATTATGGGAATTTTTGGGGGGATGTCAACCCCCCTGCGTTGCGGAGCGGGGCGAAAATCCTCCCCGGCCTCACCCCGCGCCGGAGTGATCTTCCACCGCCGGGGGCTCCTCGCTGGAACCTGGCCCCAGCTTGAGGGCGGGGGGACCAAATTTTGGATCCGGCATTTTGGGCGGCTCCTTGGCCTTGCCCTCGCCCCCCTTGGCGGCCCCCTCCTTGCCCACCGGCTTGGGCGTCGGCTTGGGCGCGGGCGGCGGGGCACCATCAGCGGCCTTCACCGCCTCGCGCTGACCCGGCGCTGGGGAAAACATCTTCTCCCCACCCTTGTGCGCCCCCTTGCCCTCCTCCCGATCCATCGCCCCCCCCTCCACGATGGGCGAACCCGCCTTGGCGGCATCCTTGATCACCGGCGAGGCGAATCCCAGGTGGGCGATTTTCATGCTGATCTCCTTGGCCGCCTCCTTGGTGGGAAACGGCCCCAGCAGCACCTTTTGCACCTCCACCGGAGCTTCCATCTTGACCATGCGCAGCGGCTTGACCTGCAACCGCTCCCCCTGCTCCCGGGCCTGTACGGCATAGCCCAACAGATAGAACTTGCCCAGGGTGATGACATACCCCTCCCAGGTCTCCTCCACCGACACATCCAGACCCCCAGCCCGCAATTTGGCCTCGGCCTCCTTGGCCTGCTCCATCTTGGGATAGGGGCCGGCCTGCACGCTGTTGAGCTGGGTCAACTCCACCTGATTTTCCACCCTGGGATGGATGTTGTTCTTCTTCAGCCGGTTGACCAACTCCTTCACCCCCAGCTTGAGGACGAAGCTGCCCACCTGCACCACGTATCCCTTGCCGCTGGGCGAATCGCTGGCCACCGGGGCCATGGAGGGCGAGGGGGGTGAGCCCTTTTTGGCCTCTCCGCCCTTTTTCTCCGCCGAGGCCGAGGCCGTCGCCGCCGCCCCGCCGGTGGGCGATTGGGGTTCATCCTTCACCACCAAATCCCGCAGGGGTTCGTCGGCGTAGAGCTTTTCCGGCTTTTTCTCCTCCTCTTTTTTCTCCTCCACCGGACGGGAGGGCAGCTCCATCACCTTGCCCGGTAAGGTCGGCCCCACCCAAACCGCAGGCTCGCTCCCGCCCCTGAGCAACTTCATCAGCGCCACGCCGTTGCCCGCCAACAACGCCACCACCAGCACCCAGGGCAGATACCCCAGGGCGGTGCGGACAAGCGGCGGCAAGGTGAGGGAAAATTTGGGCATTCAGGCCGTTCCGTTCAAGGTCCGTCCAACGTGAATTCCCGAAGGAAGCCTCTCCATCGGGCTTTAGCGGTTGCGTTCATACAAGATGCGCAATCCCGTCAGGGTCAGGAATTCGTCCACCAGATCGATGCAACGGCTCTCCTTGGCGATCATTTTCGCCAAGCCGCCGGTGGCCAACACCTTGAGGGATTTCAGGCCCGATTCGGCGCGCATCCGTTCGATCAAGCCGTCCACTAACCCCACATAGCCCCAATAGAGCCCCGCCCGCATGGAGGCGACGGTATTGGTTCCCACCACATTCTTGGTGGGCTCCAACTGGATGCGGGGAAGCTTGGCGGTTTTTTCAAAGAGGGCGTCCATGGCCAACCCCACCCCGGGGGCGATGGCCCCGCCCAGATAGTCCCCCCGGTCGTCGATCAGGTCAAAGGTGGTGGCGGTGCCGAAATCCACCACGATGGAAGCCTGCTTCACCCGATCGAAGGCGGCCACCGCGTTGACGATGCGATCCGCCCCAACCTCCTTGGGATTGTCGTAACGAATGCGCAGACCGGTCTTGATCCCCGGCTCCACCTGCAACGGCGCACGCCCGAAGTGGCGCTTCAATCCCCGCATCAGCGCCGCCTGCACCGGCGGAACCACGCTGGAGATGATCATCCCCTCCACGTCCTCGATCTTGTTCCCCGCCAGGGCGAACAGATTGGCCAACAAGACGCCGTATTCATCCCCGGTGCGCTCGATGCGGGTGGCCACGCGCCAATGACGGACCAACTCCTTGCCCTGATACAGGCCAAAGACGATATTGGTATTGCCCACGTCCACCACCAGCAACATGACGCTCCCCTTTTTTCAAACGCTTCACGCGGAGGCCCAGGAATGGGCCCTGGGCTCCGACCATTCCGTGCGTGATTGATCCTCTTGAGGATCAATCGGTTATACAATCTGCCGAAATCGCTTGACCGATTGATTTTGCTTTGGTTCGCTTGGGCGTGGAACGGTCTGAGCCCCGTGCCGACTTTTTTCAGGGAGTCAGGAATCCTTCGCCGACGCGGCGCTCTCCTCCGACGGGAAAAAATTCACCTCCCCCGCCGTCACCCGGACGATCCCCCCATCCTCGCGACGCAGCCGTAAAAATCCCGCCTCATCCAGCCCATCCGCCGTACCGCTCCAAACCCCGGAGGGCGTCTCGACGGAGACCCGCCGCCCCATGGGCAGCGCCCGGGTCAACCACTCCCGGCGGAGCGGATCGAACCCCTCCGCCAGCAAACGGAGATAGGTGCCGGAAAACTCATGCAAAAATCCCGCCAAGAGCTTCATGCGTTGCGGTGGATCGGCGACGCCCTCCCCCAGGGCCGCCGCCCGTCCCCCCAACTCCGGCGGAAAGCCTTGCGGCAACTGCAAAACGTTGATTCCCACCCCCACCACCACCGCGTCCAGCCGCACCCCCCTGGCGATCATCTCCGTCAGGATCCCGGCGCATTTGCGTTCGCCCAGCAGCAGATCGTTGGGCCATTTGAGCGCCAATCCCCCCCCCGGAACCCAACCCGAGGCCGCCCGATGCAGCGCCACTCCGGCCAGCAGCGTCAGCCAATGGGCCTGCCGCGGGGCCAGGGGCGGGCGCAAAATGAAGGAGAACGAAAGATTCACCCCCGGCGGCGCGTACCATGTCCGACCCATTCGCCCGCGTCCGGCGGTCTGCCGGTCGGTGAGAATCAGAGTCCCTTCCGCCGCCCCCTCCCGAGCCAGGCGTAGCGCCTCGTCGCTGGTGGAGGGGAGCTGCTCGTAAACCATCGCCCGAGACGGGGGAAACATCGCGGGCAGTTGCTCCGCCTCCTCCCGCCACTCCGCCAGAATTCCTTCCACGCCCTTCCCTCCCCCCCCTGAACCGCGTCCGGATTTCCCCTGTCCGCGAGGGGCTCCGTCGCCGAGAGGCCCCCGGGCCGAAGCCCCCCTCGCTCCCACCGAACGCGACGAAGTTATCCAAAACGGTTGCGTATTATCTGGACCCATGTTAAGCACAATCAGATCGTTGCTCTTCCGGGAGTCCCCTCCCTCCCCTCCCGGCGGGGCGACCCTCTGACGCAGCGCGGGAGATCCTCGGCGTTCCTTGAGCCCCCGCACCCGCCGATGTCAGGATAGCAAAGGGGGGAGTCGGAAACCACGTAACGCGCCGGTTCCATCGCTCAAGACGAGCCGACGTCGAGGGCGGTGGTCCTCAAGGAATGGACGATCCATCATGACCTGGGAGTTTGAAAAACGCATCCTGGACGCCCAAACGGAGGTGAAGCTCCGCACCGATCCCTACGTTCGGGCGCGGGACAAGGTGACGCGGCAGCTCATCGACTCCACCCTGATCCAGTCCTATCAACGGTTTCGGCGGGAGCGGCAGCCCTATCCCTTCGTCGCCCACTCCACGCTGCGTCCGGGGGCCATCACCCCGACCCATGAGTACGAACTCCACTACAACGCCCTGGTGGTGATGCTGGACGGCGTGCTGGACGAACGGCTGCAAAAACATTTCCGCTGCCGTTCGGGCAATCGTTTGAACAAGCGCAACATCACCAGCGTCGCCCCCACCCTGCCCGGTCTGGAGAGCTATGATCACGACCGCCGTTTCGTCCGTCATCACGGATTTGGCGAGTTGTTCCGCATGCTCACCGAGTTGGACTACGCCCTGTTGATCCAACGTCCCGTGGAAGAGGGGGAGCCGCCAGAGTCGGGCGAGTTTCAGATCACCCATTTTCACGTCAAGATCGAGCGACTGTTGGACAGCGCCCTGCACAATCTGGGGGTGATGCTCCACTACATCGACCGCAGTCTGTATGAAAAGGGGGAGGAGTACGTCGAACTGTTCGAGCGGAAATTTTTTGAATATTTCAACTTTTATCACAACGCGGCGGGGCGGCGTTCGGCGGCGGCCCTGGCGGCCCAGTTGCTGGCCCGGGAGACCCGCACCGCCACCGTGTTCATCGCCTCGCAGCAGGATCGGCGGCTCACCCTGCTCTCCAGTTGGCATCCCCGCATGGAGCTGGAGATCGAACAATTTTTGCTGGTCAAGCTGGAGCCGGAGCGACTCCTCGCCCTCAAGGCGTGGAGCAAGGAGAACGGCGTCGAGCTGCGCCGCCATTTCATCATCAATCCCGCCTCGCCGGAGCCGGTCTTTTTGTTCCGGGTGCGTTATCAACACACCCCCGCCGCCACCCCCACCCCCGACGGCACCCTCCGCACCACGCTCAATCCCCGGGAACGATGGGTCAAGATTATCGAGGAGTGCTTTGTTCCAGTGAACGAAGGGTGTTGCATCCGCATCGAACACTCCCTGGCCTACCCCTCCCGCCCATGAACGACTCCCCGCCCCCGCTCGACGACGAACCGGAGATCGATCTCTCCAAGCCCATCACTTTGCAAATCAACAGGGCGGATCGGCAAGGCATCATCACCCCTGTGGGAAGTTTCCATATCGACTTCCCCCGCAAGCGTTTTATTTTGGAGTTAAATTCCCCCATTCTCGGGCTTTACGAAGCGGGGATCCACGAACTGGATCATCTTCCGCCCTACATTGAAGATGTACGACCGCAAGGGTTTATCGGACGCCTTTTCGCCGACGCCCTGGGTTTGCCCACCAATCCAAAAATGTGGACCGACGCCCAGGTAGTCAGATCTTTCATAGATTCTAGATTCAATCATCCAGGAAATCTTTTCTTCTCAACAAGAAGTACGATACTTCCATCTTTCGTTTATTCGCTTGTTCATCCCTACCATACTGGTGATGAAATCATCTCTTTCAATAACATTATTTCAAGTCTTTCTTATGTTACGGCCAATTCATCCGCTGGCGGCGATCAACCGAAGTTTCTTGGTCATCGATGGCCTCTTCCCAGAAAAGACCTTCCAAGCGAATTCTCCGAACAAATAATAAAATATTCTCCTCTGCTATACTCAGGCCCTCTTGCGCAACGCTGGCATGATTTGCTGCGAGTGGAACATCTATGCCTCACCATCTCTCACCAATTCGGACTACCCGCTGCGTCGACCCGCTTAATCGAAAGTGCAGATAGGATATTTCTAGAGGTTACGCGCTTCGATCGTCTTCCCATGACGATGTATCGTCCGACTTGTCGCATCGGCATGGTCTCCTTCTGGTGCGTGGCGGTGACGCTGTGGGGCGAGGCGGATTTGGATCGGCTGGAAGTGGGGGAACGGCTACATCGTGAAGGACGTTTGCCGCTGGACGATCTGGAGACGCTCCGCACCCGGGTGGCCCTGGATGCCCTCCTCGCCAACACCGACACCCACCTGTGGAACTATTCGTTGCTGGAAGATGAAGCAGGAGTCTGGCGGCTCTCTCCCTCCTACGATCTGCTGCCCATGGCCCTTTCGCCCCACGGGGCGGAGCTGTTCGACCGCCCGCCGCCGCCCCGCCGAAGCCGTTTTCTCGCCGAGTTGCGGGAGCGCCTGGGGGAGGATCACTGGTCGCGGGGGGAGGCCATAGCCAAAGAGATCTGGAACCGCGCCCGGGAAGATGCCAATATCACCTCTGGATTCCTCGACGCTTGGCGACTCTGGCTGCCTTTCGCGTGATTCACCGGCTCCTCACCCCATCCATCGAATCGCAACCTTGGGAAACCATCCGCATGAAACACACCGCACGCCTCCCCCTGCTGTTAGCCCTGACCGGCTCCCTCCTCCCCGCGCTGGCGTCGGGGGAAGAGATCGGCAGCGTCGATACCGTCTTCAAGCTCCTGGGGCCGGATGACAAGATTGTCATCGAGGCCTTCGACGACCCCAAGGTGGAAGGAGTGTCCTGCCACCTCTCCCGGGCCAAGAAGGGCGGCATGAGCGGAGCCGTCGGACTGGCGGAAGACCTGGCCGACAGCTCCATCGCCTGTCGCCAGATCGGCCCCATACGCTTCGTCAAGGAGTTCGACCCCGGCGAGGAGGTGTTCAGCAAAAGCACCTCCATCCTCTTCAAAAAGATGCGAGTGGTGCGTTTTCTCGACAAAAAGCGCAACACCCTGGTCTATCTGGTCTACAGCGACAAGCTGATCGAGGGTTCGCCCAAGAACAGCATTTCCACCGTACCGATCATGCCCTGGAAAAATCCGTGATCCCCTTCCGGCCCACCCCCCGCCGCCTCCCGCTTGCCGTTCAGGGCCGTTCCGGATGAACGTTTTTCCCACCCGGCGGTTTGTTCAGCCCTGGCGACGCCATTTTCTGGTCTGGCGCAAAACCTTCGCCGCCTCGCTGATGGGCAGCCTGGGGGAGCCCCTGCTCTATCTGCTGGGGTTGGGTTACGGCCTGGGAAAGTTCATCGGCGAGGTGGAGGGGGTTCCCTACCTTTTCTATCTGGCGGCGGGCATCCTGGCGGGAAACTCCATGAACGCCGCCACCTTCGAGGCGCTCTACGGCGGATTCACCCGCATGACCCGGCAGTACACCTTTCACGCCATGCTCGCCACCCCCCTCTCCGTCGCCGACGTGGTGGCCGGGGAGATCGCCTGGGCGGCGAGCAAAAGCCTGATCAGTGGATCGGCCATCTATCTGGTGGGGGTGGGATTGGGCATCTTCTCCCCGTGGCAGGGGTTGGCGGCGCTGCCGGTGGTGTTTCTCTCCGGACTGGTTTTCGCTTCCCTGGCCATGACCGTCACCGCCATCTCCCCCAATTATGAATTTTTCATGTACTACTTCACCCTGGTCACCACCCCGATGTTTCTATTCTGCGGTGTCTTCTTTCCCGCCGACGGCCTGCCGCAGGCGGTGCAAGGGGTCGTGCAACTCCTCCCCTTGAGCCACGTGGCGGCCCTCATCCGCCCCTTGAGCGCCGGCGTGGTTCCGGAAGACGCTTGGATGCATCTGTCGGCTTTGGCGGGATATTTCGTCGTGGCGGGGAGTCTGGCGGTGCGACTGGTGCAGCGGCGCATGGTGCGGTAAGGCGGGGTTTCAGCGATGGTTTTGATTCGCCAATATAGAACATAATAATATTGTTATAGTAGTTCCAGTTCAGAATTGCACATCAGGTCAAACGACGTCTGGGGGTGCAACCAACTTGATAGCGACAAAATCGTCATTCCCGCGAAAGCGGGAATGACGGTCTATTTTGGGCGCGGGTTCCTTGCATCTGCAATCTCCGCATGTACAAATTTCAATTGAAACTGCTGTAAAAATGGCGCATGACCTCAAGCGGCGTCAGGGGATGCAACCAATTTTCTCAAACACACCATCGTCATTCCCGCGAAAGCGGGAATCCAGGGGCGGGGGTGAAAAATGCAGACATTGCCACGAGGAACCAAGCTCCTTCTCCGTTTTTTTGAAGTGAGCCATTCGCCTATTGGCTTTCCTAGATTCCCGCTTTCGCGGGAAT
>JADGAP010000037.1 GCA_015231965.1 Magnetococcales bacterium
CGACGGACAGGCCTACGAAAAACACGAAGCCAAGGATCCCATCACCCTCAACACCGGGCTTTTCCGGGTGATCCGGGGCGGCGGCTGGAACAGCGAGGGGGAGCGGCTGCGCTGCGCCAATCGGGGCTTTGAAAACTACGGCGCCCGCCGGGATGACATCGGATTGCGGCTGGTTCTCGCCCCCAAGGTGGAAGAGCGCCGCCGCTACGACCTCAAGGAACTGTCGCCGTTCTGACATGGGATTTGAAAGGCGATGTTTTTGTGCTAGGATGCAACCTGATGATTTATCAAAGCGCCATGGCTGGGGGAGGGTTGACCATATGAGCCAGGAACCGGAGCGTGAAGAGGGGGGCGCGCCCGATTGCCCGATGTATTATTTTAACGGCGTCTCCGTGACCGTTAACGTCGGTGATTCCAACATGGTTTTATATCTGGATGGGTGCCCGGTGGTTTCTCTGTATGCCTCGCATTCCACTCTTAAGTCCATGTCTATTGGAATCATGAATCCAATCAAGATGATGGAGCAGGCGATGGGCCAGCCTGTCTTGACTGGGGCGGAAATTGAGCAACGTGCGAAGAAGGTTGATTCCTGACAGGTGACGCGCCATGAACCATCCCGCCTTGACGAAGCTTAAGGAGTTCGAACATCTGACGGACGGTTGGTGTCACGGTGAAGGCGTCGCCATCGAGCGGGATGTGCTGATTTCGGCCGGTGATCTGCTGGCGAGCATGGCGAGGGGCGGTTTCGATTCCACGGATGTCTTTCCTGGTTTGTCTGGCGAGGTGCGAGTCACCGCCTATCACAAGAAGCATTATCTTGAATTCACCATTGAGCTCCCGGAAGATATCACCTTTTTGCACGAGTTTGAGCAACAGGAAATGGTCTGGTTGGAGCATCTCTCCCAGGATCAGGCGTTTTCCTTGGTTTTGGATTACAGCTCCAAACTGAAACCTGATCGGTTCCCGGAGTTCTCGATATGTTCGCAAGAATTATTCACATCCGATTTTGGGACAAGAATCGAGGCCGCTTTCAGTCCTTGGCATTCAAACCGCCCAGGGGTAAGGCCATCTCCCTTATCCAAAACGACTGTGCTATCCAAGCCAGTGGTTCAATTTGCAACCACATTCACCGGTTTTACTCTTCGGTCAGCGGCGAGCCGCCCATCTATTGGTTTTTCGACCCAGCTTGGCTTCCCGCAGATTTCCCGTCGGGAGACCTTGTCCAAACCCCAAGCGCCACTGGTGATGAGGAGTGTCACTGGGATCTGAAAATCGCCGAGCGAGAAGCGGAAAAACTGTTCAAGAGATTTGCGCCGAGCCTGGAAGGTTTCGCCATTTGCGACCCGCGGACCGGCGAACGCCCCTTGGAACCGAACGATCTGGCGGACTGACCGGGATGTTGGCGAGACGCGCCTTTGCGATGATTGAATCGTTATGAATTTGATGATTCAAGTTTATCTAAAGCCGCCATGAGCGAACGGAGGGCATTGCCATATTTTCGTGGAGCGGCTTACGAGGCGCTGCGCAGCGTCTCTTTTTGCAGGAGGGCGTGGATCGCCTGGGTCAGTTCCGAGGGTAGGAAGGGTTTGGGCAGGACGGTGGCGGCGCCCAGCAAGGTGGCGGTTTCCAGCAGCAGGTCGGTGTCGATGCCCTTGACCCCGCCGGTCATGGCGATGACCGGGGTGACGATGCGCAGACGCCTCATCTCCCGCATGACATAAAAGCCATCCCCGTCGGGCATGAAAATATCGGTGATGACCAAGGCGAAGGGGTGTTCCGTCAAAATCCGCAGGGCTTTATCTCCGTTGGCGGCTTCCATGGTTTCGTAGCCCGCCTCTTGCGTCACTTCCACCAGCAGCCGCCGCAGGGCGGGGTCATCCTCAATGATCAAGATCGGTTTCATCTGGAAAACTCCCGGTGGACGAGTGATGGCAACTAACAAGCAAAATCTGTTCCAATAATGAAGGTGCGTTCAGCGTGATGTTTTTATTGATATAAGACAACTGTTGTCTTATATATTTCGGGAGTGGATTCTCTTTCCTCCCCCATCTGAAACAGGATGTTGACTTCATGTTTCAATGGGGCATGATGGGGATATTGGCGGCGTTTCTTCGTCTCGAAAATCGTTTGGGAGAAATCCATTGGACAGACGGATCCTGGTGGTGGACGACGAACTTGCGGTGCGGGGCGTGGTGGGGGAGATGCTCGCCCATCACGGGTGGGAGGCGGCGATGGTCAGCGGCTGGGATGAAGCCCTGGCGACGCTGGAGAACGATCCCCGCCCCCTGGTGTTGAGCGATATCCGGATGCCCGGTCGGAGCGGACTGGAGCTGCTGGGAGAGCTGCGACAGCGCCATCCCGAAACCCTGGTGCTGCTGATGACCGGTTTTCCCGAAATGGAGATGGTGCGTCAGGCGCTACAACAAGGGGCGTTCGACTTTTTGGTAAAGCCGGTGGACTCGGCGCTGCTGGTTCGGACGGTGGAGCGGGCGGCGGAAGTCTACCACCTGCGGCGGGAAAAAGAGCGCAACCAGCGCCTGCTGACCGCGATTTTCGAGAGCCTGGGCGAGGCGGTGGCGACCCTGGATCGGGAGGGGCGGATCTTGGAACTGAACACCGCCGCCTGGTCGGTGCTGGGATTGGATCGGGAGCGGATCGGCCAAACCCTGGCCGAGGCCTCCCCCGGATTGAGCGAGGCGCTGGCTGCCCCCATCGCCGCCGTGGTGGGGGAGGGGGCGTCGTTCCGCGACCTCTCCATGACCTTGACCGTGGCGGGGGCGGAGCGTCAGGCGGGCCTCGCCCTGACCCCGCTGCGACGGAGCGGCGGCGAGGTGGACGGGGTGGTGCTGATCGCCCGGGATGAAACCCGGTTGCACACCCTGGAGCGGCAGTTGGGGGAGCGGCGGGAATTTTACGGCATGATCGGCGGCAGCCTGCCCATGCAGGAGGTCTACGATCTGATCGAAAAGCTGGCCGACGTGGAGACCACGGTGTTGATCACCGGGGAAACCGGGGTGGGCAAGGAGGCGGCGGCCCGGGCGCTGCACGACCGGGGACGGCGGCGGGACAAACCCTTTGTCGCGGTCAACTGCGCCGCCCTCAACGAGGAGTTGTTGGAGAGCGAGCTGTTCGGCCACGTCAAGGGGGCCTTCACCCACGCCTTGCGGGACAAGCCGGGGCGGTTCAAGGCGGCGGATGGGGGGACTCTCTTTCTCGATGAGATCGGCGATATCTCTCCCCGCATGCAGGTGCGGCTGTTGCGCGTGCTGCAAGATAAAACCTTCGAGCCGGTGGGGGATTGGCGCTCCCAGAAGGTGGACGTTCGGGTTCTCGCCGCCACCCACCGCCATCTGGAGGAGTTGGTTTCCCAGGGGGAGTTTCGCGAGGATTTGTACTACCGCCTCAAGGTGGTGACTCTGGCCATCCCCCCCCTGCGGTCGCGCCGCGACGACCTCCCGCTGTTGGTGGAGCGGATGGTGGCCTCCTTCAATCGCAAGTTCAACAAGGTGATTCAGGGGGTGGACGGGGCGGTGATGCGGTTGTTCATGACCAGCGCTTGGCGGGGTAATGTGCGGGAGCTGCTCAACGTGTTGGAACACGCCGCCATTTTGTGCGCCGGTCGCCGCATCGGAGTGGCGGATCTGCCGCTGGAGTTTTGCGTCGCCCGGGAGTCCGACCGGGTGGCGCGGGGTCGTTTCGCCCCCGCCGCCAACGCCCCGCCGCCGCGGGCCGGTTTTTCTCCCGCTTCCGCCCCGCCGTTGGACGTTCCCAGGGAGCCGTCGCCCTCTCCCGAGCCGACCTCTTCCCCC
Source organism: Magnetococcales bacterium (assembly GCA_015231965.1). GTDB lineage: Bacteria > Pseudomonadota > Magnetococcia > Magnetococcales > JADGAP01 > JADGAP01. The sequence continues at coordinate 3,810 of JADGAP010000037.1, forward strand.
GGAGAGACTGGCGAGGGGCATGGGGAGGCGGAAGAGGAGGGGCTGGAGGGTCAGGATGGACTGACCGCCGAGGAGATCTTCCGGGTGCTGAACCAGTGTCAGTGGCGGGTGGGGGAGACGGCCAAGCAGTTGGGGGTGAGCCGCAGCACCTTGTGGCGCAAGATGCGTCAGTTCAAGCTGGGGCGATGAGCGGGGCGGCGGGGGCGGTTTGATCCCCGCCGCCAAGCCGGATTACGCGGGGAGCGTTTTGTGGGTTCCGTCGCAAAAGGGCAAGCCGGCGCTGTGGTCGCAGGCGCAGACCGCCACGTCGCCGGCTTCGGGCATCTCCACCTTGCGGGGGGTCTTGCCGGTTCCGTTTTTGTGGGAGCCGTCGCAAAAGGGACGGTTGGCGCTCTGACCGCACAGGCAGACGTAATGGGTTCCGGCGGGCAACGTCAATTTTATCGGCTTGGCCATGGGGTTCCTCGCAAGGGGGGGGGAGGGGGGCAGAGAAGATTTTTCGTTCTCCTTCCTCGCAGCATAGCGCATGTTGGGGGCGGGGTTAAGCGTTGCTTCAGGGATGGCTGATTTTGGCGTCGGGGAGGGGTCGTGTTTTTTCGCGCCGGACGAGACAAGACGGAGGAACCCTCCCTGGCGGCGGAAGACGCCCGGCTGTGGCGGGAGTCGGTGGAGGGATTTTTTTTCCTGGAGGGGTTGACCGAGGCGGAGCATCGGCGCTTGCAGGGGTTGGCGGCGCTGTTTTTGCGAGAGAAAAAATTGGATCCGGTGGGGGGGCTGCGGCTGGAACGCCCCATGGCCCTGCAATTGGCGGCCCAGGCTTGCCTGCCGCTGTTGCACCGGGAGTGGTCGTGGTACGACAACTGGCGGACGATCATCCTCTATCCCGGGGAGTTTCTCCCCGACCGATGGGTGGCCGACGAGGCGGGGGTGTTGCATCGTCCGGGGCCCCATTCCGGCGAGGCGTGGCCCAATGGCCCCATCATTCTGTCGTGGGACGACGTGGCGGCGGACCTGGAAGATGCCGCCGACTATCCCCGCAATGTCGCGATTCATGAAATATGTCACCAACTCGATGTTCGGAGCGGGGGCTTCGACGGGGTTCCGGAACTGCCCCGGGAGGTGGGGCGGGGGGAGTGGATCGAGACCTTCAACCGGGCCTTCAAGGTCTTTCGCAAACGGTTGGACAAGGGCCGCGATACCTGGATGGACCCCTACGGCGAGGAGAGCCCGGCGGAATTTTTCGCTGTCGCCAGCGAAACCTTTTTTGTCGATCCCTGGGGGCTGTGGGAGGATTTTCCTGAAATTTACGACCTGCTGACCCGCTATTACCGGCAGGATCCAAAGAACCGACGCCCCTTGGAAGAGAATGTGCCCGAGGGCGGCCCGCCGCCGGGGGATGAATTTTCTTGGGATTGAACGCTGGAACCCTCCCCGTCGTCCAATGCGGACGCACGAAGTTGTGGATGATGGATATCCAAGGTCCGCTGAATTCCCTCCGTCGTTTTTGCGTAGGAATGAGTTCCCCGAAAGAACCCCGTTCAAGCCGCGAGGCGATTGGTCGTCCTTGGAGACTGTCGCGATGACTTGAGCGGGTTGTGGAGCATTTTTGCGGGTGAAGGCCCGGGGGCGGGAGGCGGGATGGTCGTTTCTCCCCCGGTTTAAGCCTCCCCCCTTCCCCGTGTCCCGATCCATCGCGGCATTCCGTGACATGAGCGAGGCCATGGGGGCGGATTTAAGCCCTTGCCAAGCCTGCCCTCTTTCTGTAGAAATCTATTAGTCATTATTCGCGGCATGGGTGGATTATTCCCCGCGTTTATCATGGATGGAGCCCCTTCATGAGCCATGTTCCCATACCCCCATGGAACGTCCAAGGCGTCTTGCCGCCTGTCAACGCCCCGGACAGCACGTCCATGGATCGTTCTCCCTACCGGGTTTCCCTCATCGAACTGATTGAGCGATTTGCCACCTCCGACGAACGCCGCAACATTTTGCAAGGTTTTCTGCGTTACCGCGCCGAACTTCACGCCCTGGGGCTGACCCAGGGATTCCAATGGGTAAACGGCAGCTTCGCCGAACAGGTGGAGACTTTGGAAAATCGTCCCCCAAACGATATGGACGTGGTAACATTTTATGTACTTCCCAGCGATGTGTTGGAGGAGGAACTTGTTCGCCTCAATCCCAGTCTATTTGATCATGATCGGATGAAGCAGAAATTCCTCGTTGATAGTTATTATGAGCCATTAAGTGGAATGCCTCCGGAATATCTGATCGAAACGTCCTCCTATTGGTATAGTCTGTGGTCCCACCGGCGCACGATGGCTTGGAAGGGATTCCTGCAGATCAACCTAGCGCCCGATGAGGATGAGGCGGCAAACCTCGAACTCATGAACCGGATGCCGAGCGGAGCCCAACCATGAACATTGAAGAGCACCATCATCTTCTTGCGGAACGCAAGGAATTGACGCGCTTGCTGGAAAAGGCTCCTCCCCAGAAAGCCATCCTTCGCATGTCCCTTCAGTCGCGGCTGGAGTCGGTGAACGCCGAACTGGGAAAAGCGCCTGCTTCCAAACGCGCCCCCTTCCGCTCCCGCCTGACGTTTCGTGGCACCCCGGTACTGGGAAGTCACGGCATCCATGCGGCGTTCGCCACCTCCGCCGTGGAAAAAATGACCGACGCCATCGCCGCGTTCGTCGCCAGTTTCGCGGGTCCGCTGAACGCCAGGGGAGTTCTTCCCAACCGCGACAAAAATCAGTTGATGATTATCGGTACGGCCATCGGTTCGTTTGGTTTCGAGTTGGAAGAACGGATTACCAACGATGAAATGGCGTTGGATGTTCCATCTCCCGTGCAAGTCGCCACGGAGCAGGTTTGCGATTTGATGCAGGCTTCGGTCGAGAGTGACGATGATCAGCTTGCGGTGTTGGCTTCAGGGACGGATGAACGTGCAATCAAGGAGTTGCATGGCTTCATCAAGGTGCTGGCGGACAATGGGGCGGTTTGCAACCTTTCAACTGGAGAGCGTACCTTCGGCTTTCAATCGATTGAACAAGTTCGTCGTAGCTTTGAACGATTGAACCCCGACAATCTTAAGGAGACAGAGGAAACATTCTCCGGTCAATTCCTGGGCGTCCTTCCGGAAAAGAGAGAGTTTGAATTCAGCGCCTTCCCGGAGAGTCTTTTGATTCGCGGCAAGGTGAACCGAGTGATCAAGGATGCCTCGGAGATCAACCGGCTCCTGAATGGTCGGTGCCGGATCACCGTCCACGCAACCCGTGCGGGCAAGGGCAGACCCAGTTATCAGCTACTCGACTACGTCGAGGAACCTTCGTTCAACGACCTGCCGTGAGAAATCAAGCGAAATGGCGCGGAGCGACGGAGGAATTCCCCAACCTCACCGGATGGAGCGGGTGGCCAGCAGCACGTAGATCAGTCCCAGGCCGCAGGGGGCGCTCCACCACCAGAAGGGCATGCCTCCCGCCGCCAGGATGGCCGAGGAGATGAGGAAGGCCCCGCCGCCGATGGCCGTGGCCTGACGGCGGAAGCCGATGCTCATGCGTCGTTCCAGCCGCTCCATGGAGGCGGGGTGGAGCCGCACCTTGACCCGATCCCGGGCCAGGCGCTCCACGCCGTCGTAGATCATGCGGGGCAGATTGCCGGCGGAGTGGAACACCTCCTCGGCGTCCTGACGCAGGGTGCGCAGCTTGCCCTTGGGGCCGAGATTGTCCCGCATCCAGTCGGCGATGAGGGGTTCGGCCAGAACCCACATGTTCATCTCTGGATCCAGTTCGCGGCCCACCCCCTCCAGGGTGAACATGGTCTTCTGCAATAACAGAAGTTGCGGCTGGACCTCCATCTGGAACTGCTCGGTCACCTTGAACAGTTCGGAGAGGAGGTTGGCGATGGAGATCTCCTTGAGCGGGCGACCGAAGATGGGCTCGGCCATCTGACGGCAGGCCTCCTCGAAATCGTCCACGTCGGTGTCATCGGGAATGTATCCCGCCGCCAGATGGATGCGGGCCACCTTGCGGTAATCCTGGCTGATGAAGCCGTGGAGCAGCTCCGCCAGCCAGATGCGGGTCTGGTGGCTCACCGTGCCGACGATGCCGAAATCGACGATGATCAAGGTGCCGTCGGGTTTCACCAGCAGGTTGCCCGGATGCTGGTCGGCGTGGAAAAAGCCGTCGCGGAACACCTGCTTGAAAAAGACCGTCACCACGTTGCGGGCCACCCGCTGCACGTCGGGCCGGGGTCCGGGATACTGGGCCAGATCGTCGATGGGAACCCCCGTCACCCACTCGGAGGTCATCACCCGGCGGGAGGTCAGGGGCCAGTGGATCTGGGGCACGTGCAGCACCGGGTCGCCCTCGAAATTTTTGCGAAACCGCTGCGCCCGGGCCGCCTCCACCTGAAAATTCATCTCGCCGCGAATGGTGTCGGCGAACTCCACCACCACCTTGCGGACCTTGAAGCGATTCCATTCGGGAATATGCTCCTCGATCAACTCCGCTAGGGCGGTCAGCACCCGAATGTCCTGCTCCACGATCTGTTCGACGTTGGGGCGCAGCACCTTCACCGCCACATCCCGCCCGTCCCGGGTCAACGCCCGATGCACCTGGGCGATGCTGGCCGAGGCCACCGGAACCGGCTCGATCTGACGGAACAGGGTCTCCAGGGTGTTGTTGAGATCGTCCTCGATGGTCTGCTTCACCGTCTCGAAGGGAAACGGCGGCACGTCGTCCTGGAGCCGCTTCATCTCCAGGCCGATATCCTTGGGCAGGGTCTCCATGCGGGTGGAGAGGGTCTGGCCGAACTTGATGAAGGTGGGGCCAAGCTCTTCCATGGCCATGCGCAGCCGCACCGCCCGGGGGGTGCGCCGCCGATGCCGCCACATGAAAGGGTTCAACCCCACCACCCACACCACGGCCCGGGAGAGGAAAAACCGGTCGGCGAAGGGGACCACCCCATGCCGCGCCAAGGTGCGGAAGATGAAGGCCAACCGCAGCAAATTATGGAAAATGGAGATCATGGACAGATGGGGAGGCCGACTCTTCAGGAGGTTACTTTTTCAACGCCTTGGCCACCGCCGCCTTTTTGCCCAGGCGGTGGATCGCCCCTTCCGTCTTTTCCAGGCGACGGGCCAGGGCTTCGGTTTCGTCCCGCAGGTCGTCCAGATCCCCCTTGCGGGGGGTGTGAACCCGCTCCAGGGCGTCGTCCGCCTCGCCTTCCAGCCACTCCCGCCCGGCGGTTGCCCAGCGCAGGGAGCGGCGTCCAGATTCGGCCAGGGCGTGGGCCGCAGTCTCGCCCACCAGCACGGCCAACTCCCGCTCCCAGTCGAACTCCACGTTGTCCAAAATATTTTTGAAGCGCAGCCCGGTGTCGGTTTCGCCGGAGAGTTTCAGTTCCCGGGAGAAAAAGAGGGAGTCGGGATCGGCGGTGTTGAACAGCAGCGCCAGAAAGGCCTCGCTCTTGCCCGCCATGGTGACGTTGGGCTCCAGGTCGCTGTAGGTGTGAATCCGCACCCCGCCTCCGGCGTCCACCACCATGTGAAAGGTTTGATCCAGATCCTCCACCTCGAAGCGAAAGATTTTTCCCGTCAACTCGCCCATGCGCTCCCGCAGTTCGGGATGGGTGGTGAAAAACAGGTTGAGGGTGACGCCCAGCCCCACTGCCGTCAGGGGTTGGGGGAGAAAGCGCAAGGGGGTGGTCCAGAGGGGAAACATGACCTGCTCCTTCCGCCTAAAGCTTGACGCCGACGTGGACCGCCGCGATGCCGGCGGAGAGATTGTAATACTTGACCCGGGAGAGCCCCGCCTGCTCCATCATCTCCTTGAACCGCTCCTGCTCGGGAAAGCGGCGGATCGACTCCACCAGATATTGGTAGGAGTCCCGATCCTTGGCCACCCGTTCGCCGATTTCGGGCAAAATTTTGAACGAATAGGCGTCGTAGATCGGTTTGAGGAAGGGCAGGACGACGTGGGAAAATTCCAGGCACAGGAACTGCCCCCCGGGACGCAACACCCGGGTCATCTCCTTGAGGGCCAGATCCATGCGGGTGACGTTGCGGATGCCGAAGCCGATGGTGGCGGCGTGGAAGGTGTGATCGGGAAAGGGGAGGGTTTCGGCGTTGCCCTGGATCCAGTGAAAGCCGGAGACCATGCCCAGATCCGCCAGTCGGGTGCGTCCCACCTCCAGCATGCTGGCGTTGATGTCGCACACCGCAAAGGTTCCCTGTTGTTCCAGCCGTTCGGCCATGAGTTTGGTCAGGTCGCCGGTGCCTCCGGCCACGTCGAGAATTTTGTCCCCTGGTTTGATGTGCAGTCGGGCCACGGCGTAGCGCTTCCACAGCCGATGGACCCCCATGGACATCAGATCGTTCATCAGATCATAGCTTTGGGCCACCGAGTCAAACACCTGGCGGACCCGCTCCACCTTTTGGGCCGCAGGAATTTCGCTGAATCCGAAGTGGGTGGTTTCCTCGACCATGCCAGGGGCGCTCCAAGGGGGTGAAAGGCTTTTCCGGTCCCGGGCGGCGGGGAAAATTCCGCTTTCGCCCGAGGGTGCATCGTCCATCGTGCCGTAGCATCAGGATACGTCATTCCCCCGAAGGTCGAAAGGTGCCAGGGGATCGATGGCTTGCATTCCTCACGTTGCGGCGGGGCTCTCCAGCGCCTCCAGCAGCCGCCGGGCCGCCTGATTGAGGGGATCGTCCCGCAACACCCGCTGGTAAAGCTCCCGTGCCTCCTCCGTCCGCCCCAGGGAGACGAGAAAACGGGCCGCCTTGATCAACGTCACGCCGTCGCCGGAGACCACCGCCAAATAGCGGCGATAGGCGTCCAGCGCCCCCGCCTGGTCCCCCAGCAGACGCAACAACTCGGCGTAGGGCGGCACATAGGCCGGGGAAAGTTCGGCCATGCGCCGCAACACCGCCCGCCCCTCCTCGTAAAGGCCGCGCCCCAGGGTCAGGCCGGTCATGCGCTGCAAGGCGTCAGGGAGCAACTCGGGATGGTCCACCTGACGATATTCGGCCAGGGCGGCCTCGGGATCGTTTTCCAACTCCCGCAACAGGCCCCGGGCCAGATGCAGGGCCGGTTCGCGATCCGCCATGGCCACCGAGGGGAGGGAGGCGACGAAATCCCGCAGCTTTTCCAACTCTTTTTGCAGAAAAAACGATTGGGCCTTGGCCCGCACCGTCGCCGGGGTGGGTTGGGTCTGCCAGGAGCGCTTGGACAACTCCTCGCCATGAAACAGCGCCTCGTGGGCGGCGAGAAACGCCTCCAGCCGCCGGACGACGGCGGGGGGATGGTCCGCCAGGGGGCGGCCGCAACGGTCGAGATAGACCTGGGCCCGCCCGGGGGTTTGGTCCCGCTCCCACTGGGCGAAAAGAAGCTTGAAGTCGGGCCGCTCCTTCTCCTCCTCCACTCGGGAGCGCACCCGCTGTCGGGCGGCGTCGATGAACTTCACCACCTCGGCGGCGCTCTCCCGATAAATTTCGTAGTAACGCCGCCCGGTGCGCTCCACCTCGGCGACGGACCACGCCTTCTCCTTGTCCGGGCGGGAGAGGCGGAGGAATTCCGATACCCCCCAGCGTCGCACCATCAGGGACCAGGGCCCCAGCCGCTGATTCAACTCCTCTTCCAGACGATCCATCTTGTCCTTGCAGGAAAAATCCGCCGGTTTGCCCTGGCGTCCGAAGAGCCGGTCGTTGAGCTCGATCCCCTGGGCCGCCAGGGCGCGAATCTCCTCCACCACGCCGCGCACCCGGAACAACTCCCGCTCCACCGCCTCGCAGTGGGCCAGCCGCTCCGCCCGACCGGGGAGGGGGAGGCGTTCCCACAAGGTTTCCCGCGCCGAGCGGGGGAGGGGGGCGATGGCCACCGACTCCAGGGGTTGATGCCGCACGTGGGGAACTTTCGCCGCCCCGGGGGCGGGGTTGATCACCGCGCAGCCCCGCATTGCGCCGAACTCGGCCACCTGCCCCAGGCTGGGGATGGCGTGGTAGAAGTCGTACCAGGTTTCGGCCATCCAGCCGCCGTTGGTCTCCACCTGCAACTCGGCCAACTCCACCGAGGGGCCCAGGGCGCTTTCGGCGCTGCCCTTGGCGTAGATGTACCCCTCGCGGCTGAAGCAGAGATCCAGCCCCGCCAGCACCACGTTGCGGCACCCCATCTCGACCATCAGCCCCAGCAGTTGATGGGAGACGGTGATGCCGGGAAAATAATAATTGTCCGGATTGTTTTCGGTGGGCCAGGGAAAGCGGTAGCCCATGTAGGCCGATCGACCCCGCCAGGGGGCCAGCAACCAGGGGTGGACGTGGAAAAAGTTGACGTAGAGGCTCTCTTGCCAAAAATCCAGCATCTCCTTGCCGTTGTGGAAGATGATGTCGTAGGGGTCGATGGCCATGAACAGGTCGGGGATCACCCCCGCCTCCCGCAACTGCCGGGCGTTGCGCGACACCGCCGCCACCAGCAGATGCTCCCGATGGGCCTTGACCCAGGGAATGACCGCCTCCCACGACGGCCCCCCGGCGAGCAAAATCCCCGTCGCCCCGGGCAGAACGTCCCGCAGCAGCGGTGCCGGGGTGAGGTTTTCCGCCAGATTTTCCATGCCCCGCAGCAGGAAAATCTGGTTGCCCATGTCCATGTCCACCTGGATCTTGATCATCCCCAGGTCGTGCTTGAAACGGTTCCACAAGGGGACGTAGCCCGGATGGAAGCCATCCGCCGCCGCCAGGGATTTATAGGCCCGCACCCGGTCGGAGTAGTAATAGTCGCTGACGCCCAGCTTTGTCGCCGCCTCCACCCACTCGCCGGGAGGGAGAAGCAACATCTGGTGGGGCAGACCCTCGGGCAGAACCTCCCGCCGGATGCGGGGGATCAGCGCCTCGAACTCGACGAAAAGGTAGCGGCTGCCGGCGGGGAGGGGTTGGCGCAAAATGTAGCGGATCAACAGTCCGCCGTCGCAGCCGACGAAAAGATAGAGGGCGTCCTCTTCCCAGAGGTCCTCCAGGTAGATGCGGCGAAACACCGCCTCCGAGCCGACGCCGGAAAAACTTTCCCGGTTGAGGGCGGGCAGATAGGGTTCGCCGAAGGCGTTGCGCAAAAAGGGTCCGAAGTCGTCGGTCATGATGATGGCGCGGCGCGGGAAAAAGTGGTATTGATTCACCAAGCCCGTCTTAATTCATGAATTTCTGCTGCAAGCGCACCAGGAGCGCGCCAGGACTGCGTTGCGCTCGGTCGCCGATCCTCACCGCGCAATGAGCGCGGTTCCGGTCGTCGCCCTTCGCGCGCCTTGTCCTGGCGCGCCCTGGACGCTTTCGCGACGAAATTCATGAATAAGACGGGCCAAGACAAAAAGCCCCAGGGGGAGTATCGGCTCAAGCGACGCCGAGGCGCCACCCTTTTTCCATCGTCCGGAAGCGATTATCCCCCCATGAAGAGTCTTTGGAACGACCGCGTCGCCGCCGACATGACCGCCCGCCTCCTGGAAAGCTGCGGCGAACCCCTGGCGTGGCGCACCTACGCCAGTCGGCTGTTGGGGGCCTCGCCGGCGCTGGTGCTGCACGGCGGGGGCAACAGTTCGGTCAAAACCGCGTGGCCCACCCTGACCGGCGAGTCGGTTCCGGTGGTCTGCGTCAAGGCGTCGGGGTGGGATTTGGGGGCCATCGAGCCGGAGGGCCACGTGCCGCTGGAGTTGTCCCGGCTCCTCCCCCTGATCCGCCTGGAGGCCCTGGACGACGGGGCGATGGTCAATCAATTGCGCCTGGCGCTGTTCGACCATCAGGCCCCCACGCCGTCGCTGGAGGCGCTGCTCCACGCCTTTTTGCCGCCGATCTTCATCGATCATTGCCACTCCGAGGCGATTTTGGCCCTGACCAATCGTCCCGACGGGGAGGAGACGGCGCGGCGGGCGTTGGGGCCGGGGGTGATCGTGCTGCCCTACGTCCGCCCCGGATTTCCCCTGGCCAAGGCGGCGGCGGCGGCCTTCGCCGCCCATCCCGACGCCGAGGGGATGGTGTTGGCCCGTCATGGACTGGTCACGTGGGGGAAAACCGCGCGGGAATCCTACGAATCCACCATCGCCCTGGTCTCTCGGGCGGAGGCCTTTCTCGGGCGGGAGTTGGAAGCCTCCCCCCCCTCCCCGGTGCCGCAGGTCGGCGCGGTTCCGGCGCTGGACGAGGCGGAACGGCGCTATCGCGAGACGGCCCCCCTGGTGCGGGGGGTGTTGTGCGGTGAAGCGCCGGAAGTGGGGATTTCCCATCGTTTCGTGCTGCGTCCGTTGCTCGACGAGCCGGTGTTGCGACAACTGGCCATGCCCGGGGCGCGGGAGTTGGCCCTCTCCCCCCCGCTCACCGCCGACCATCTGGTGCGCTTGAAGCCGTGGCCGCTGTGGGTGGAGGATCCCGCCCAACTGGCCGAGGGGGTGGCCGACTACGCCCGACGTTATCAGGAGTACACGGCGCGCCACGCCCATCGTCTGCCGACGGGGGCGCGGTTGGCCGATCCCCTGCCCCGGGTGATCATGATCCCCGGCGTGGGCATGATGTGCGCCGGTCGAACCGCCCAGGAGGCCGACGCGGTGCGGGATCTGGCCGAGCAGAATCTTCTGGTCAAGGGGGCGATGGCGGCGGCGAGCGTCCCCTATCAGGGGTTGGACGAAGGGCATCTGTTCGACATGGAGTATGGCGTCACCCAGTTGGCCAAGCTCCACGCCCCGTCCCAGCCCCTGGCCGGTTCCACCGCCCTGGTGACGGGGGCGGCGGGGGCCATCGGTTGGGGGCTTTGCGAAACCCTGCTGCAAAACGGCTGCCACGTCGCCGCCTCGGACCTCCCCGGCGAACGGCTCAACGATTTGGCCGTGGCCTTGAGCGCCCGGCATCCCGGACGCCTCCTGCCGGTGGCCATGGATGTCACCGACCCCGCCTCGGTGCGGCAGGGGTTCGGCGTGGCGACGGATGCCTGGGGCGGTCTGGACATCGTCGTCCCCAACGCCGGGCTGGCCCACGTCGCCGGGCTGGAGGAGCTGGAGTTGGAAGCCTTCCGCCGTCTCCACCGGGTCAACGTGGAGGGGACGCTGCTGGTCCTGACCGAGGCCTCCCGGATGTTTCGTCGCCAGGGGTGCGGCGGCGACGTGGTGTTGATCTCCACCAAGAACGTCTTCGCCCCGGGGGCGCAGTTCGGGGCCTACAGCGCCACCAAGGCGGCGGCCCATCAACTGGCCCGCATCGCCTCGCTGGAGCTGGCCCCCCTGGGGGTGCGGGTCAACATGGTCGCCCCCGACGCGGTCTTTTCCGGCGGCGCCGCCCGCTCCGGGCTGTGGGCCGAGGTGGGGCCGGGGCGGATGAAGGCCCGGGGTCTGGATGAAAAAGGGCTGGAGGAGTATTATCGTCAGCGCAATCTGCTCAAGGCCCGGGTGACGGCGGAACACGTGGGGCGGGCGGTGCTGTTTTTCGTCACCCGCCAAACCCCCACCACCGGGGCCACCCTGCCGGTGGACGGCGGCCTCCCCGACGCCACCCCAAGGTGAGGGGATTGTTCTGGACTCGCGTCATGAATTGGAATTACATGGAGGCATCCGTTCATAGTTTTATCCCGTGTATCCGTGGACCCCGGTGGAACGTCCCTGATCCAAGCGCCCCTTAAAAGGCCACGTCCACCGGGGCCGGTTTATAGCAATTCCATTTTAAAATTGTACGTATCGTCAAGCGGAGCCTGGGTTATGCAACCAGCTCCCCAACCACGGAAACGTCATTCCCGCGAAAGCGGGAATCCAGGGGGCGGGGGCGGGAGATGCAGAGATTGCTACGAGGGACCAAGCCTTTTTTCCGTTTGTTTGAAGGGAGCCATTCATCAATCGGCTTTCCTGGATTCCCGCTTCCGCGGGAATGACGGTTTATTTTTTGGAGTGAGTTCCTTGCTCCCTCAAGCTCATGGTGCGCCAATCTCAAATGTAACGACTATAAAAAGCAGGCGCGCCCTCGGGTTGGCGGGGAAATTCGTCCTGGAAGGGTGGTCATGATCGCTCTTACGCTGCCGCAAGAGGCGGAAAATCGGCTTCAAGAGTTGGCCCATGAAACGGGTCGGTCGGTGGAGGAGTGCCTAAAGGAGGCTGCCTTTCTCTACCTTGAGGCGATGGAAGAGCGGCGGGATGCGGCGGACGCCCGAGTGGTCCTGGAAGAGCATCGACGCGCCCCCGGTGCCCCGTTCACCCTGGATGACGCCCTGGAGCGCTATGGGCTCCGACGGGAAACCTTGGGTCCATGAGGTTTACCGTTGATTTGCAACTGGTCCGGAAAACCTTGGACCGGTTGTCCCCCGAGATGCGGCGGCAAATTCTTTACGCCGCCATGACGCTGGAGGCCGATCCTCATCCTCCGGGTTCCCTCAAATTGCAGGGATTGGACGATGTGTGGCGCCTTCGGGTTGGAGATTACCGCATCCTCTACACCGTTGAAGAGGAACAGGTACGGATTCTGCTGCTGAAAATCGCTCATCGGCGCGAGGTTTATCGAGGACTTCCATGATGCCCGGCACGCCTTCCGCCTCGCCCGCCCCGTCGAACGGCGTTTCCCCTTGAGTGGATTGACCACTCTCCCGAACTTCCGCCCCGGCGGGAGCGGGGGCTTTGCCGCGCCCGTTACCGTGAAAGAACATCGTCCAGGCGCCCCCTCTCCCTGTCGTGGCGAGGGGAGGGTCGGGGTGAGGGGAGCCGGGGCCGGATGAGAGCCCTTGGTTTCTTCATGATCCGAGGGGAGCGGGGACTTTGCCACTCTCGTTAGGAATGACGACCCCAACCCGGCTCAATGGCCAGGTTTTTGTTGCGGAATCGCCTTGCCCAGCAGATCGCTGACCTTGGAAAAAATGGCCTCGTGGCTCTCTTTTTCCAGGCGCGCCTTTTCCAGATCGACCGTGGTCTCGTCCTTCTTCAAAATAAAATTCCGCTCCGTCTTGGAAAGCTCCTGAATGATGGCCTTGACCGATTCGGTTTCCTTCATGGCGATGGCGGTCATCAAGGCCACCTGCTTGCATTCCAGGCTGGTCAACTCGTTTTGGTAATATTTGATGTGATCATGGCTGAGTTTGTAGAGCCGGAGAAAAAATAGGGAGAGCAGTTCGACCATCAAGACCATCGACACCCGTGGCAGATAGATTTCCATAATAAAATCCGGTTTAACATATTTCGGATCCAGGGGCGCGGTTGGTGCGCTCCCCATTGAGAGCACCGACCACAAAATATAGACGCCAAACACCGCCAGCAAAATTCCGATGATCAGGTTGACCTTTCCTCTTCTTAATAAGCTTGAAATCTCGTTGATAATCCTTTGTCTTGTATCATAAAAATAGTCGTCAATTCTTTTCATGCGATGGTCGTCCCCGACCTTTTCCTTGATCTCCCCGAGCAACTCTTCTCCGGCGCTTTTCTTGGCGGAATCCAGAATCGACTCCACAATTATTTTCCGATCATTTTCATCAATCCCTTGCTTGGCATTTTGGATGGTGAAAATCAAATTTTTGAGTTCATTTATTGTTTGATGAAATGCAGGGTATAAATTATCTTTTCTTGAGCGCGCTATAAGCTCGGAAAGATCATCCCTATGATTTCCTGATAGCGTGCGCCACAACATGAAAATCACTGAATATATTGCGAGCCCAAAGATAAATATCTTAAAATAATTCTTTGTTGCCAGCGCACTAATAATATTAGCAGCATGGTCACGGGTATCTTCCGAAGTGTACATAATCGATAAAATCACCGTAAGCATCATCGCAATTACCAACAAAGCTTTTGAAACTTTATGTATACGATCTGGATTTATAAACATGGATCACCTCTTGACGGGAAATTAAGAGTCCTAGCCTCAACATCACAAAACTGCTTGACAGCGTAATCGGGTTATTGTTTTGACTCAAGGAAAATCATGCAGAAAATATTCTCAACCCATAATAATCCACATCTCCTCCCATGATCGCCAGTGGCGACGGGTGGACGCATCGCGCCGGATTCCAGTCGTCGACGTGGTGGAGGGTTTCTTTCCACGGGAGAGACGGAAACGCTCCCTCTCGGTGGAAATCCTCAAGGCCCTGGCCCGCGCGCCAAGTGGACGCGACGAGGCCCTTGTGGGGATCACCCTGCCTCTCTCCGGTGGGAGAGGGGGCGTTGCGCCGAATGAAGACTTGCATTTTCTTCACTGAGAGTTAATATATCTCCATGTACGCCATCACCTACGAAAAGAACGCCCTGAAAATGCTCCAGAAGATGCCCCGGAACGAAGCGCGGCGGGTGCTTCAGGCGGTGGAGCGGCTGGCCTCGGACCCTCGGGTGCCGGGGTTGGACGTCAAAGCCTTGCGGGGCGAGTCGGGGTACAGGCTGCGGGTTGGGGATTGGCGAGTCCTCTATGAACTGCTGGAAGACCGTCTGATCGTCTGGGTGTTGGACATCGGCGCCAGAGGGGGGATCTATTCATGAACGTGCAGCGCATCGAACAAGATGGCGAGGCGGTTTTCGCCGTCCTGCCCTACGCGGAGTTTCAAAGCCTGATGGAAGAGCTTGAAGAGCTGCGCGACGCGGCAGCCTTCGGCGCGGCCCGGGCGCGGCGGGAGGAGGGCTTTCCCGGCGCGGTGGCCCAGCGACTGCTCAACGGCGAATCTCCCGTGAAGGTGTTTCGCGAACATCGGGGGCTGACCCAGGCGGCGTTGGCCCAGCAATGCGGCGTCGCCCCCGCGACCATCAGCCAGTTGGAATCGGGCAAACGCTCCCTCTCGGTGGAAACCCTCAAGGCCCTGGCCCGCGCCCTCCAAGTGGACGCCGACATGCTCTTGGGGGGATCAGGGAACGAATGATCATGAAATTTTAGCGCCGATGATTTTTCTCGACGCCGGATTGACGGGGAGAGCGGGATCCAGGCCCCGCAGTCATGGGGATATTTTCCTTCAAGGGTCGTTCCCGGCGCGCCACCAGAGGAGTCCCGGGGGCCCCCCCGGCAACAGACGCATCTCCTGAAAATCGCCCTCTTGCGTGACGATCCCACCTTCTTCCTCCTTGGCATCTTCCCGGAAGCGCGGATCCGAAGCGACGGCCACGTCCGGCTCAAGCCGGGGGGGATTTCAACCGATGAACCTCTCATTCCCCTTTCCCTCGATCCCGACCCGCCGCGCCGCTCATGCCCCTTCCCCTGTTTCGCCTGCTGCTCATCGAGTGCGACGTCTTCTTCTTCTCGGAGGAGAAGGGGATCCATGTCAACGAGGCGATGCCCCCCATCGGGTTGATGTACCTTTCCAGCTTTCTCAAGAAGCATCTGGCGGGGGAGGCGCGGGTGGAGGTGGGGTTGATCGACATGGCGGTGGAACGGCTGACCCGGGAAAGTTTGTCGGCCCAGCCCACGCCCCAGCTCATCGGACTGCGGGCGCTGACCAAGAACAAGGAGCTGTTTCACCAGACCGCCGCCCTGTGCCGGGAAATTTTTCCCGAGGTTCCCATCATCGGGGGCGGACCCTACGTCACGGCGGACTACGACGCGGCGCTGCTGGACCCCCATCTGGAGTGCGGGGTCTCCGGCGAGGGGGAATATCCCTTGCTGGAGATGGCCCGGCGGCTGCTGGCCGGGGATCGGGCAGGGTTGCTGACGGTGAACGGCGTGGTGCGGCGGGACGGCGTTTCCGGCGAGATCCTGCAAAATCCCCCCCAGCAAAAGCCCGATCTCAACGCCGAGCCCATGCCCGACTACTCCCTCATCGACATGGACCGCTTCGCCCAGGTGATCTGCAACGCCAAGGTCAAGCGCCGACAGGGGGTGATTACCGCGTCCCGGGGATGCCCGTTTCAATGCATCTACTGCCACAATATTTTCGGACGGAAAATTCGCGCCCGTACCCCGGAAAACGTCCTGGATGAAATCTCCTACCTCTATCATGAACATCAGGTGCGGGATTTCTTTTTCGTCGATGACGTATTCAACATCAGCGCCAAGCGGACCATCGGGCTGTGCAATTTAATTCAACAGTCCGGATTGAAGATCCACATGTATTTTCAGAACGGTTTTCGCGGCGATTTATGCACCCGGGAGGTGGTGGACGCCTGCGTCGAGGCGGGGATGATCCTGGTCAACTTCGCGGTGGAGTCCAGTTCGCCCCGCTTGCAGGCGTTGATGAAGAAAAACCTCGACGTGGACAAACTGGCGGAGATGATCCACTACACCTGCACCCACGACATCATCGTCGGCATCAACTCGATGATCGGTTTTCCCAGCGAGACGCTGGAGGAGGCGGAGGGGACGATTCGCTATCTGGCCCAGTTCAAAAAGGTGGCGCTGCCCTTTTTCTTCATCGCCCGTTACTATCCCCACACCGAAATGTACGCCATGGCGGTGGCCGACGGTTTTCCCCAGTCGATGCTGGATCGCCATTCGGAGAAGGTCTACCACGACGTGACCCTGCCCACCCCCACCCTGTCGGCGGGGCAGTTGCAGGGGTTGTTCCAGAAATATCTGGTGGAGGTCTTTTTCAATCGGGAGCGGCTGGAAAACGTGCAGCGGATTTTGCAGCGTTTTTTCACCCCCGAGGATATTCGGGATTTCTACTCCACGCTGCTGAACCGGCGGATCGTGGATGTGGAGCGGGAGGTGTTGGGGCGGGGCTTTGGTCCGACGTCGGAGTCGGGCGGTGCCCCTCCCCGGTCGGCCCACGCCGAGCCCCACGATCGGGGCGAGGCGTGAGCGGCACCGGGGCGATTTTTCCCGAAGCGGCGTGGATCGACGCCCACCTCCCCCGACGGGCGCGGATTCTGCTCTACGCCGCCTTGAACCGTTCCACCGGCGGGGGATGGGGACCGTTGCTCGTCCAGGCCCTGGGGCCGACCAGCGGCTGGCTGGCCCGCCGCCGCCTCCTCCGGGAGGTTCGGGAGGAGGGGGCGTGGAAAGTGGCTTTCCGGGGGGTGGACGAGACGCTTCATCTGCCGGAGGACTATCCCCCCGCGATGTTGTGGATGATCGCCACCGAGCAGTTTCACCCCTGGCATTGGCATCAGTACGAAATTCCCCAAACCCGGGTGCGTCCCGACGACGTGGTGCTGGATTGCGGCGCGGCGGAAGGGTTGTTCGCCCTGCGGGTCCATGGACGTTGCGCCCGGGTGGTCTGCTTCGAGCCGGTTCCGCTCTATCTCCGTTTTTTGCAACGCACCTTCGCCGGGGTCGGGAACGTCTCGTTGGCGGCGGCGGCGTTGGGGGCGGAGCCGGGGCAGGCTTTTTTGTATGAAAACGGCGCTGCCTCCTTCGTCACCTCCCGGCCCAACGGTCATCCGGTTCCGGTGACCACGGTGGACGCCTATTGCGCCGAGCATGGGTTGGCTCCCGGCTTTCTCAAGGGGGATTTGGAGGGTTCGGAGCGGGCGGTGTTGTTGGGGGCCGAGCAGGTCATCCGGCGTCATCGTCCCCGCATCGCCCTCACCACCTATCATCGTCCGGGGGATGCCCAGTCCTTGCGGGCGTTGCTGGCGGAGTGGGTTCCGGAGTATCGTTTTCTCGTCAAGGGGATTCATGATCGGCGGGGCGGCGAGCCGGTGATGCTTCACGCCTGGGTGGACGACGGGCGCGCCCCGACGTGATGAGGGAATCGGCGCGCCGCGCGAGCCGGATGGTTCATGAGAGATAAAAAGTGCTTTTATAAGTAAAAAAAGGTGAAGGGGGGTATTGGGGGGACAGTTCCCTGTCCCCCCAAGGTTTTGCTTTTGCTTTTGATCTTTTGGCGCGCTTTCAAGTGAAGCCGAAGCGTCTTCTGCTTCGGCGCAGCGCGCCCAATCGTTGCCGCAGGCAACCAGATTTTCACGGAACCATACCCATTCAGTTTCGGCTCTCTACCCCCCAATGTCTTGCTTTTGCTTTTGATCTTTTGGCGCATCGCGTCCAATCGTTGCCGCAGGCAACCAGATTTTCAAGGAACCATCCCATTCAGTTTCGGCCCAGTGATCGGACCTTTTTTCCATGCCCCTAGCCTCTCGCGCCGCCTTTCTGGAGCAACTTTCCGGCCTCTTCTACCCCAAAACCGACTCCCCCCTGTCCGACGCCCAACTGCGCGCCCTGGGGCGTCGCGAACCGCCGCCGGAATCCTTCCCCCTGCCGCTGCTGCATGAGTTGGCCCGCCAGTGGCGCGGGGAGACGGCCCGGTCCATCGTCCCCCTGGCGGAACAGGGGACGTTCCATCGTCTGTTCCGCCTGAGTTGGGGCGACGAGACGGCGATTTTGCGGGTGCAGCTCCCCCAAACCCCCGACGAGCCCCCCGATCCCCGCCTGCCCCTGGAAGAGCAACTCACTCGACGGCTGCGGCAAGCGGGGATCCCCGCCGCGCCGATTCTCCACACCGACATCAGCCGCCGCCACGCCCCCTGGGATTGGCAGATGCTCGCCCCCGCCGCCGGACGCCCCCTCACCGAACTGGAAGGGGACGAATCCACTCTGCTCCAACTGCTGGAACGGCTGGGGGCGATGATGGCCCGGCTCCATCGGGCTCTGCCGGTGACGGGGGCGGGATGGCCCGATCCCTGGTCGTGGAGCGACGCCCCCGCCGACGCCCCTCGGGAGGCGCGCCCCCTGCGCGGTCTTTTTCCCCAGTGGACCGACTACCTGACCCGGTGCCTCGACGACCACCTGCGCCGCCTCACCGACGATCAGCTCCTCACCCCGGAGGAGGCGCGGACCATCGCCAGCCATTTTGCGACCTTCGCCTCGTCCCCGGTCGCCCCGGGGCTGCTCCACGGCGACCCGGGGAGCCACAACGCCTTTCATCAGGCGGGAGAGATCTCCGCCCTCCTCGACTGGGACGACGCCCTCATCGGCGACCCCTGGTACGATGTCGCCTTTTGGGCCACCTTTCACCCGGAACGGCGGTATGGGGCCTTCCTCCGGGGCTATCTCGGGGGAAGGGCGTGGTCACCGGAGGAGGCCCGGCGGTTCCGCCTCTACCATCTGCGCATCACCCTGGCCAAGATCGTCCACCGTCAGCGTTTCAGCTACGCCGATCTTCCCGGTCGCCCCACCGGACGCCAACGGATCCTGGAGAGCGCCCAACGGGTTTTTTCTACCTAGACCTTAGGGCCTGTTCACAATCACCGGATTATGCTAAAGGCTGGTCTCCAGGGAGGAACCAGCCATCGAACGGAACATATTACGGGACGACCAATGGGAACGGATCAAGGATCTGCTCCCAGGGCGTATTGATGACCAATGTGTTACTCCAAGGACCACCGACTGTTTCTGGAGGCAGTTTTCTGGATTGTGCGCACGGGTTCGCCCCGGCGTGATTTGCCCAAGGAATACGGTAAGTGCACAGCGGGCATTCGGCCACAAAAGGCCCCGGGGAGGTCAATCCCCGGGGCCTTGCGCCACATCGGAGGCCTGATGGTCGAGAAATTACCGGTCGGTCAGCACCGCGAGGCCGGGCAGTTCCCGCCCCTCCAGAAGTTCCAGGAACGCCCCGCCGCCGGTGGAAATGTGGGAGATGCGGGAGGCCACCCCCGCCTGTTCCACCGCCGCCACCGTGTCCCCGCCCCCCACCACGGTCAAGCCGGAGTGGGCCGCCACGACCCGCGCCAGGGCCATGCTCCCCGCGGCGAAGGCGGGCCGCTCGAAGACCCCCGGGGGGCCGTTCCAGACGATGGTCCGGCAGCCGTTCAAGACGTTGGTGAAGGCCTCGATGGTCTTGGGGCCGATGTCCAAACCCATCCAGCCGTCGGCAATGGCGTCGCCCTCGTTGACCCGGGCCTCGGACTCCCGGTCGAGGGCCGGGGCGATGATCGCGTCCACCGGCAGATGGAACCCAACCCCCCGCTGGCGGGCCGTTTCCAGGGCCTGCAAGGCCACCGGCAGCATCTCCTCCTCCACCAGCGAGCCCCCCACCGGACGCCCCATCGCCTTGAGAAAGGTGAAGGCCATCCCCCCGCCGATGAGCAGGTGATCCACCTGCCGGGTCAAGGATTCGATCACCGCCAACTTGGTGGAGACCTTGGAGCCCCCCAACATCGCCGCAACCGGACGTTCCGGCGAACGCAGGCTTTTTTCAAAGGCGTTGATCTCTGCCTCCAGCAGCAACCCCGCCGCCACCGGCTGAACATATTGAGCGATGCCGAAGTTGGAGGCGTGCCCCCGATGGGCCGCGCCGAAGGCGTCGTTGATCACCACATCGGCCAGTTTGGCCAGGGCCTGGGCGAAGGCGGGATCGTTCTTCTCCTCGCCGGGGTGAAAGCGCACATTTTCCAGCATCAACGCCTGACCGGGTTGCAACGCCTCGACCATCGCCTCCACCTCGGGGCCGATGCAGTCCGGAGCCAGGGGAACCGGCCTCCCCAACAACGCGCTCAACCGCTCCGCCGCCGGTTTGAGGGAAAATTCCGGCGTCGGCTTGCCCTTGGGCCGCCCGAAATGGGAGACCACGATCACCCTCGCCCCCTGCTCCAGAGCCAGACAGATCGTCGGCAGGGCTTCGCGGATCCGGGTGTCGTCCCGCACCCCGCCCTGAGCATCCAGGGGAACGTTGAAATCCACCCGGATGAACACCCGCTTCCCCCGCAAGGAGAGATCCCGAATCGTCAACTTGGCCATGCCTCACCTCGTCTTGAGTTGAATCGTCAGTCGTGGGGCGCCGGAAGGACGCGGAGCCCCTTTTCGTACCAATCGCGACTCCACATCGTCAAATGAACCACCGACAGCATCACCGGAACCTCCACCAACACCCCCACCACCGTGGCGAGAGCCGCCCCGGAGTGAAACCCGAACAGGCTGATGGCCGTGGCCACCGCCAGTTCAAAAAAGTTGCTCGCCCCAATCAAGGCCGAGGGTGCCGCCACCTCGTGGACCACCCCAAGCTGGCGGCTCAACAGATAAGCCAATCCGGCGTTGAAGTAAACCTGAACCAAAATGGGAATCGCCAACAAAAGGATCACCAGGGGCTGGGCGAGAATCTGCTCCCCCTGGAAGCCGAAGAGCAACACCAAAGTCAGCAGCAACGCCCCCAGCGAGAGGGGATTCAACCTGTGCAGCACGGCCTTTAGACCTTCCTCGCCGCCCTTGGCCAGCAGCCGTCTGCGCCAACCGTGAGCCGCCATCACCGGAACCACGATGTACAACCCCACCGACAAAAACAGCGTCTCCCACGGCACGACGATGGAGGACAACCCCAACAGCCCGCCCACGATGGGGGCGAAGGCGAAGATCATGATCACGTCATTGAGCGCCACCTGGGTCAGGGTGTAATGGGGTTCGCCTCGACAGAGGTTGCTCCACACGAAGACCATGGCGGTGCAGGGGGCCGCCGCCAGAATGATCAAACCGGCGATGTAGGCGTCAATCTGCTCCGGCGGCAGCCAGTCGCGAAAGAGATGTCCGATGAAAAACCATCCCAGGGCCGCCATGGAAAACGGTTTGACCCCCCAATTGATGAAGAGGGTCGCGCCCACCCCTTTCCAATGCTCCCGCACCCCATGCAGGGCGGCAAAGTCGATCTTGAGCAGCATGGGGATGATCATCCACCAGATGAGCAACGCCACCGGCAGATTGACCTTGGCCGCTTCCATCTTTCCGATCACCTGGAACGGCCCCGGGAAAAAGTGGCCCAGCCCAACGCCCGCCACGATGCACAACCCCACCCAGAGGCTGAGATAGCGTTCGAAAACACCCAGGGGAGCGCCCGCGGACCGCCGGGCGGCGATATCGCATTGTTGGCTCATGGGGATCCCTCCTCGTTATGCCATTCGTCCAATGGCGTCCAGCAACGCCTTCAACGCCGCCCCGTCCATCGTCTCCAGCGGGGCGTCGAGCATCCGGCGAATGCGATGCTCCAATACCCCGCCAATGCGGGCGAACACCTCCAACCCCTCCCCTTCCTCCCGTCCTGCGGCCAACGCCCCCGGTTCGGGAACCCCCCAATGGGCCTTCATCGGCCCCCCCGGCCAGATGGGGCAAACCTCCCCCGCCGCCCCGTCGCATACCGTGATCACCATCTTCATCCCCGGTGCCCCCGGCTGGGCGAACGCCTCCCAGCTTTTGCTCCGCAACCCTTCCAACGCCACGTCCCGCGTGTGCAACCAGCGCAACGCCAAGGGGTGAATCGTCCCGCTGGGGGAACTTCCGGCGCTGAAGGCCCTGACCCGGCCCCGCGCCCAATGGTTGAGCAACGCCTCGGCCATGATGCTGCGCGCCGAATTGTGGGTGCAAAGAAACAGCACGTTGAACAGCGGCATGCGTCCGCCTCCCCCCGATGACGGTCAACCCTTCCAGACTAGGATTTCAACCACTGCTCCACCTGCGCGACGGAGGGAACGCCGCCGGCGTGGACCACTTTGCCCTCCAGCACCACGCCGGGGGTGGAGATCACCCCAAAGCCCAGAATCGTCGCCATGTCGGTCACTTTTTCCACTCGCGCCTCGATCCCCAGCGCCTGGGCCCGCTCCTCGATCCGTTGCGCCGTCGTGACGCAGTTGCGGCATCCCGGCCCCAACACCTGGAATGTTTTCATGGTCGCCTCCCGGATCAGACAAAGATCGTGTTGAGCAGATAACCGACCCCGATGAAAGCCAGGGTCAGATAGCCCCCGAAGAAGAGCAGCATCTTGAACCGAAGCACCTTGCGCAGCATGATGAACTCGGGGAGGGAGAGTCCCACCACGCTCATCATGAAGGCGATCACCGTTCCGATGGGAACCCCCTTGGCGATCAGGGCCTCGGCCACCGGGATGATCCCCGTGGCGTTGGAGTAGAGAGGCAGGCCGATCAAAACCGCCGCCGGAACGGCGAAAGGGTTGTCGGCGGCGGCATAACGGGCGAAGAGTTCCTGGGGAACGTAGCCGTGCAGCGCCGACCCGATCCCGACGCCCATCACGACGTAGAGCCAAATCCGCCCCACGATGTCGCGAACCTCTCCCGCGGCGTAACGCGCCCGCGCTCCCAGGGAGGCCGCCGCCTCCACCGGCGGTGTCGCCCCCATGCGGATTTTCCAAACGTAATCCTCGACCCACCGTTCCAAATGCAGCCGGTCGATGAGCAGGCCGCCGAGGATGCCGACGCCCATCCCCGCGCCGACGTAGACCGCCGTTATCTTCCAGCCCATGATCGAGCCGAGGATGACCACGGCGACCTCGTTGACCAGCGGCGAGGTGATCAAAAAGGCCATGGTCACCCCGAGGGGAATGCCTCCCTCGAGAAAACCGATGAACAAGGGAACCGACGAGCACGAGCAGAACGGGGTGATCGCGCCCAGCGTCACGGCCAACAGGTAGCCCACGCCATGGGATTTCCCGGCGATATAGCCACGCACCCTTTCCGGCGCCAGCCAGCTCCGGAACAGCCCCATGAC